>NZ_JBFBAF010000007.1:0-104636 GCF_040682095.1 Amycolatopsis sp. NPDC051372 | reverse complement strand
CCCTGGGGCTCCCCCGATCCCCCCCATGGGGTCTACTCCGCCTCACACGTTCCGCCCGCGCCGCCCCCCCCCGCCCCCCCCCGCTTCCGGTCCGCAGGAGGTCAGATCTTCGAAGCCGCCGAAGCGATCGCGCTCGCGAAGCTCGTCACCTCGGTGTACACGCCGGGCGCGTGGGCGCGGGCGCAGCCGGTGCCCCAGCTCGTGATGCCGACCTGTACCCACTCGCCGGCCGTGTCGCGGCGGAACATCGGGCCGCCGGAGTCGCCCTGGCACGTGTCGACGCCGCCGGCGGAGACGTTGCCCGCGCAGATTTCCGCGTTCGCGATGAGGCCGGAGTAGTCGCCGCCCTGCGCCTTGCACGTCGAGTCGTTGACGAACGGCACCTGCGCCTTCAACAGGTAACGCTGCTGTGCGCCGCCCTCGGTCGCGGCGCCCCAGCCCGCGGCAGTGAACGTGCCGGTGTTCAGGGAAGCGCTGGATGCGAGCGGAAGCGTCGGGACGCCGCTGACGGGGCTCGCGAGCTTGATCAGCGCCCAGTCACCGCCGGTCGTGTCGTACGTGGTGGACCGGTAGACGTAGCTGGAGCGCACCTTTTTCGCGCTGGAGCTCTGCAGATCGACCACGCCGAGCGTCGCCGTGATCGACGAGTTCGAGCCGGTGCGCGAGACGCAGTGGGCGGCGGTGAGCACGATCTGCGGCGTGTACAGCGCGCCGCCGCAGCCCATGGAAAGCCTTACCATCCAAGGAAACTCACCTTGCGCTGCCCGGCTGCCGCCCACCACCTGGGTGCCGTTCGTCGACGGCGGCGGGCCGGCCACGGCGGGGGTCGCGAGCCCGACCGCGGCGGCCAGCGCCGTGACGCCGACGAGAGCTTTTCCGAGCAGGGTGAACCGTCTCTTGAAGGTCATGGGGGATCCGTCCTTCCGGTGTCCACATAGGAACGGGGATACGGGGAGTGATGACTCGACTACACCAGACCCCGGACAACCGGACAACCAACTTTCTTCGGATCTTTCGGGCGAGCGGTCCCCTCGTGCCATGGAACCGGTTCAGTGCCGGCCGGTCGGCCGCCGCACTGCGTAGGCCAGCGCCCCGAGCGCCAGCGCCGCGCACCCTGCCGCCACCGACGGCCACGGCAGGCTGAACGCCAGCACCCCGCATCCGAAAAGCCCCAGCACGGCGACGAACCGCGGCGCCGGGTTCTCGTCCGCCCGCAGCCGCAACGCCGCCGCGTTGGCGATCGCGTAGTACGCCAGCACCGCGAACGACGAAAACCCGATCGCCCCGCGGAGATCCACCGTCGTGGCGAGCACCGCCACCACCACGCCCACCGCCAGCTCCGCCCGCTGCGGCACCCCGAACCGCGGGTGCACCACCGCGAGCCCGCGCGGCAGGTGTCCGTCACGGGCCATTGCCAACGTCGTGCGCGAGACGCCGAGAACCAGCGCCAGCAACGAACCCAGCGACGCCAGCGTCGCGCCGGCCCGCACGACCGGCGAGAGCCACGGCGCCGCTGCCTCCGCGATCGGGTCCGCGCTCGCCGCCAGCCGCTGCGGCCCGAGCGTGAGCAGCAGGGCGACGGCGACCACGGTGTAGACCACCAGCGTCAGCCCGAGGGCGAGCGGGATCGCCCGCGGAATGGTCCGCGCGGGGTCTCGCACTTCCTCCCCGAGCGTCGCCAGCCGCGCGTAACCGGCGAAGGCGAAGAACAGCAACCCCGCCGCCGTCAGCACCCCGCTCCCGTCGAACGGCGCGAACGGCTCGGCCACGAACCCACCTGAGGCCGCACTCGCGACGGCCACCGCCAGCACCACCAGCGTGACCACCACGATCACCCGCGTCGCCAGGGCCGACCGGTGCACCCCGAGGAGGTTGACTCCCGTCACGGCCGCCACGACACCGACGGCGATCACCGCGCGCCACGGCTGCCCCAGCCCGGGGGCCGCGTATGCCACGACGGTCAGCGTCATCGCCGCGCAGCTCGCGGTCTTGCCGGTGACGAACCCCCAGCCCGCGAGGTACCCCCAGAACTCGCCGAGCCGCGCCCGTCCGTACACGTAGGTGCCGCCCGATTCCGGGTGCCGCGCCGCCAGCCGTGCCGACGACGTCGCGTTGCAGAACGCCACCACCGCCGCGATCCCCAGCGCGGGCAGCAGCCCGGCCCCCGCGGCGCCGGCCGCGGGCGCGAACGCCGCGAACACGCCCGCGCCGACCATCGACCCGAGTCCGAGGAACACGGCATCGGCCAGCCCCAACCGGCGTGCGAGCGGCATCGTGGGTTCCTCTCACCGGTGACGGGCAGCGACAGCCAACCACAGCGGACGGCCGGACGGGTCGGCAGATCAGCTCTGTCACACCTCGCGGCGCTCCCTCGTTCCCTTCGCGACCGTCCTTCGAAGGGAGACCCTGTGAACGCCGCACTCTGGACCGGGCAGATCGTCCTGGCCCTGCTCTTCGCCCTGTCCGGCTCGCTCAAGTCCACGATGTCACGGGAGCGCCTGCTCGAAACCGGCCAGACCGGCGCCGCCGCCTACCCGCTGCCCGTGGTCCGGTTCACCGCGATCTGCGAGCTCATCGCCGTGGTCGGCCTCATCCTGCCCCAGCTCACCGGCGTCGCACCGAGCCTCACGGGCTGGGCCGCCGTCGGCCTGGTCGTGGTGATGATCGGCGCCATGGCCATGCACGCGCGCCTCGCGGTCGTCCGGCACAAGGCCGCGGAGTGGCGCAACGTCACGGTCAACGCCCTGATCCTCGCCCTCGCGGTGTTCGTCGCCACCGGCCGCCTCTGACGGATACAACCCCGAGTCACTGCACCGCACGTCTTCACTCTCCGTTCCCCACCGCGAAACTCCCCATTCCCACCGCTGAACGACCGTGGCGCTCGTGCGAATCCTCATCGTCGGTGGCGGCGTCCTCGGCACGATGCACGCGTGGCAGGCGATCCACCGCGGCCACGACGTCGTCCACCTCGAACGTGAGCCCGAAGCCCGCGGCGCCTCCGTGCGCAACTTCGGCCTCGTCTGGGTCAGCGGCCGCGCGGCCGGTCCGGAGCTCACCACGGCGCTGCGCGCCCGCGAGCTCTGGCAGGCGATCGCCGAGCAGACGCCGGCGCTGGGGTTTCGCGCCAACGGCTCGCTCACGGTCCTGCGCACCGAAGCCGAGCGCGCCGTCGCCGAAGCCGCGACCACGAACGCCGACGCGGCCGAGCGCGGCTTCAAACTCCTCACCCCGGCCGAGACCCGCCGGCTGAACCCGGCGCTGCGCGGTGACTTCATGGCCGCGCTGTGGTGCGAGCGCGATGCGGCCGTCGAACCCCGCACCGCCCAGCCCGCCCTGCGCGCGTCGCTGCGAAAGACCGGCCGCTACACGTGGCTGCCCAGCCGCGAAGTCCGCACGCTGACCAAAACCGGCGTCACCGACGACCACGGCGACCACGGCGACCACCACGAAGGCGACGTCACGATCTTCTGCACGGGAGCGTGGCTCACCGGCCTCGTCCGCGAGCTCGCCGGTGAGGTCCCCGTCCGCCGCGTGCGGCTGCAGATGGCACAGACCGAGCCCCTCGGCGAGACGCTGACCACGAGCGTCGCCGACGCCGACAGCTTCCGCTACTACCCGGCCTTCCGCGGCGACGCGCTCGCCGAGCTCGGCCGCACCCAGCCCCAGGGCGACGTCGCCGCCGCCCACAAGATGCAGCTGCTGATGGTCCAGCGCCTCGACGGCTCGCTCACCATCGGCGACACGCACGAGTACGACCAGCCCTTCGGCTTCGACGTGACCGAAGACCCGTACGAGCACCTCGCCGAAGTCGCCGGCGCGCTGCTCGGCCGGCCGCTGCCGCGCATCCGCCGCCGCTGGGCCGGCGTGTACGCCCAGGCACTCGACCCGGCCGCGATCGTGCACCGGGAACGCTTGGCGGACAACGCTTTCCTCGTCACCGGGCCCGGCGGTCGCGGCATGACGTGCTCGCCGGCGATCGCCGCGGACACCGCGCGGGAGCTGGGCCTGTGACGACCGAGCTCGTGGTGCTGGACCTCGCCGGCACCACCGTCGTCGACGACGGTCTCGTGGTGCGCGCCTTCACCGCCGCGATCGCGAGCGCCGGAGTGTCCGAAACCGACGAGCGCTTCCCGGCGATGCTCGCCCACGTGCACGCCACCATGGGCCAGTCGAAGATCACCGTCTTCCGCGCTCTGTTGCCGACCGAGGACCTCGCGCAGCGCGCCAACGCCGAGTTCGAACGCGCCTACGCCAACCTCGTCGCGGCGGGGGAGTGCGAGCCCGTGCCCGGCGCGGAGGACGTGATCCGCGGGCTGCGCCACGGCGGCGTGAAGGTGGCGCTGACCACCGGTTTCGCGGCCGTCACGCAGCAGACGATCCTCGAGGCGCTGGGCTGGCGCGACCTCGCCGACCTCGCGCTCGCCCCGGGCGAGGGCCTGCGCGGCCGCCCGTACCCCGACCTCGTGCTCACGGCCGTGCTGCGCCTGGGCGTCACCGACGTGCGTTGCGTCGCCGTCGCCGGGGACACGCAGTCGGACGTGCGCACCGGCTTGTCCGCGGGCGCGCGTGTGGTGGCCGGGGTGCTGACCGGCGCCGGCACGCGCGCCGAACTCACCGGAGCCGGGGCGACGCACGTGCTGGACTCCGTGCGCGACCTGCCGGACGTGCTCGACTGAAGTTTCCGGCCGGCCCGTGCAACCACCCCGGCCCGGATTCCGTCCGCATGGTATGCGGACAATGGTGAAAGTCCTGGGTGTGAGCGTTCTGCTGCTTTCGGCCGCGGCGTGCGGCGGCGGAGGGGCCGCGCCGGCCGGACCGGGCCCTGCGAGCTCGTCGCCTTCTTCGTCGGTGCCGTCGGTGCCGTCAGTGCCGCCTTCCACCAAGCTGCCCCCGCCGATGCCGCTGCCGTCCCCGTCCGGCCCGCCGCAGACCCATCCGACGCAGGGCCCGCCGCCCGGCGACACGGCACCGGCGGCCGGCCAGATCGACGCGTCGGCGCTGCCCGCCGGCTATCCCCACGACGTGACGCTCGCGCAGGGCGGCAAGGTCGTCGTGATCCACGCCGACGAGGCCGGCTGCGACCACATCATGGCCGCCGCCGGCGAGGAGAACGCGCAGCAGGCCGTCGTGGTCGTCACGGTCACCAAGGCGCCCCACGGCCAGATGTGCCCCATGCACGTGCGCGAGGTGTCGCTGCCCGTGCCGCTGGCCGAGCCGCTCGGTGGCCGGCAGCTGGTGCTGCGCCCCGGCCCGTGAGCGGATGCAACCGGATGCTCCCCCCGTTCCGTCCTTGGCTCATGAGGTACTTGACGAAGCTCGTCGGCACAGGCTTGATCCTCGCCACGGTGACAGCCTGCGGCGCCCAGGGGACCATGGCCACGAACCCGGCGTCCGGAGGCGACCCCGCCGCGCCGAGCGGCAGCATCTCGACCTCGCCGTCGCCGGTGCCGAAGCCCCTGCCCAACCCGCCGGGCAAACCGCGCCTCGAGGTGCCGGCCGGCAGCACGCCGGTTCCTGCGGACAAGGTCGACGCGAAGGCACTGCCGCCGGGCTTCCCGCACGAGGTCTACACGGCCAACGGCGGCACGATCATCAACGTCCGTGCCGAAGAGGGCGGCTGCGGCCACGCCCTCGGCGAGGCGATCGAGCAGACCGCTCAGCACGTGGTGCTGGATCTGAGCGAGACCAAGGCGCAGACCGGCCAGATGTGCACGATGGACCTGCGTTATCCCTACATCTCCGTCGCGCTCGCCGCGCCGCTCGGCGAGCGGACGGTGGTCCTGAAGCAGTCACCGCCTCGGTGACGGCTTCGCAAATGCCGGCGCTGCGCGGCTCGTTCGGGGGGCTTTGGCCCGAGCCGCCCGGCACCGGCCGGACGGTCACCCGGGTGCCACCTCCCACCTTGGCACCTGGGTGATCTTCCCCGCGGCGCCCGCAGTCCGAATCGTGAGTGCGCCGACGGAGCCCTAGGCTCACCGGGCATGGGTACCCGCCAGATCTCGCGCACCGCCGTCGTCGCCGCCTCGCCGGAGCAGCTCTTCGACCTGCTCGCCGATCCGGCCAACCACCCATTGATCGACGGGTCCGGCACCGTTCGCGCCGGCCGTGACGGCGCTCCCTCGCGGCTTTCGCTCGGCGCGACGTTCGGGATGGACATGAAAATGGGCGCGCCGTACCGAATCAGCAACACCGTGGTGGAGTTCGAGGAGAACCGGCTCATCGCGTGGCGCCATTTCGGGGGCCACCGCTGGCGCTGGCTGCTGGAGCCCGCGGGCGACGGCCGGACCACCGTGACGGAGACGTTCGACTACTCCACCGCCCGTTCACCGCTGGCGCTGAAGCTGATGGGCTACCCCAAGCGCAACGCCGACGGCATCGAGAAGACCCTCGCCCGGCTTACGAAGATGTTCCCTGGCTGACCGCAATGCGGCGTGAGCTGTACCGCGTTCGGCGGTAGGCGCGGACAGTTAGTTGTAGTGTGCTAAATGTTAGGGTTCTACAACTAACTTCCGTGATGACCTTGAGGGGTGCCGTGCCGGAGCTCAGCCGTCGTCGGCGGCAGATCGTGCTGGCGGTCTGCTGCATGAGCCTGTTCATCGTCGGGCTCGACAACACGATCGTGAACCTGGCGCTGCCCTCCATCCAGCACGACCTGGGCGCGTCGGTGTCGAGCCTGCAGTGGACGATCGACGCCTACACGCTCGTGCTCGCGAGCCTGCTGATGCTGTCGGGGTCGACGGCCGACCGGCTCGGGCGGCGGCGCACGTTCCAGACGGGCCTGGTGCTGTTCGGCGTCGGCTCGCTGCTCTGCGGTGTCGCCCCCAGTGTGGGGCTGCTCATCGCGTTCCGCGCGTTGCAGGCCGTCGGCGGCTCGATGCTCAACCCGGTGGCGATGTCGATCGTCACCAACACCTTCACCGACCCGAAGGAGCGCGGGCGCGCGATCGGCATGTGGGGCGCCACGATGGGGCTGTCCATGGCCGTGGGCCCGGTGCTGGGCGGTGTCCTCGTGGGCGCGGCCGGCTGGCGGTCGATCTTCTGGATCAACGTGCCGGTGGTCATCGCGGCCGTCGTGCTCACCGCGGTGTTCGTGCCGGAGTCGCGCGCGCCGCGGCCGCGCCGGATCGACCCGGTGGGCCAGCTGCTGGTGATCGTGTTCCTCGCCGGGCTCACCTACGGCATCATCGAAGGCCGCGATCTCGGGTACGGCTCGCCGCGGATCCTCGTCGCGTTCGTGCTCGCGCTGGTCTCGCTGGCCGTGTTCGTGCCGTACGAACGAAGGCGGCGGGACCCGTTGCTGGAGCCCCGGTTCTTCCGCAGCGCGCCATTCTCGGGCGCCACGCTCACCGCCGTGTCCGGCATCGCGGCGATGGCCGGGTTCCTCTTCCTCAACTCGCTCTACCTGCAGGACACCCGCGGCTTCAGCGCGCTGCACGCGGGCCTGTTGACACTGCCGATGGCCATCATGTGCGCGATCTGCGCGCCCATCTCCGGCCGGCTCGTGGGCACCCGCGGCGCGCGGCTGCCGCTGGTGGGCGCGGGCATCGGCACCGTGATCGGCGCGCTGCTGATGCTCGACCTGTCTTCGACCACGCCGCTGTGGCGGCTGATCATCGCCTACGTCGTGTTCGGCATCGGGTTCGGGCTGGTCAACGCCCCCATCACCTACGCGGCGGTGTCCGGGATGCCGCGGGCGCAGGCCGGCGTGGCCGCGGCGATCGCGTCGACGAGCCGGCAGGTCGGCACGTCACTCGGTGTCGCGGTGATCGGTGCGGTCGTCACCGCCCGCGTCCACGGCCCGTTCGCCGAGGGCCTCGCGGCCGCCAGCCACGCCGGCTGGTGGATCATCGGTGGCTGCGGGCTGCTGGTGCTCGTGCTGGGGCTGGTGACCACCACGCGCTGGGCATACGCCACGGCGCGGCGTGTGGGCGTCGAAGAGGAAGCCGACACGGGACTGGTGAAGGCCTGACATGAGCGCCGACGACCACGAGATCGCGACCCGCGTGTGGGCTCGGCTGCGGGCCCTCGTCCTCGACCGGCACGAGCGCAAACGCGAGGTGTGCGAGGCGCTCGGCATGAGCTTCATCAAGATCAAGGCGCTGCGCCGGGTCGCGGCCAGGCCGCTGACGATGAGCGAGCTCACCGAGCAGCTCAACACCGACCGGCCCTACACCACGCACGTGGTCGACGAGCTCGTCCGCCGCGGCCTAGTGCTGCGGGAACCGCACCCGGAGGACCGGCGCAGCCGGGTCGTCACCGTCACGGCCCCCGGCGCCGTGGCCGCGGAACGGGCCGAGCGCATCCTGGGGGAGCCGCCGAAGTCGATGCTCGCGCTGTCGTCGGCGGAACTGGCCGAGCTGGACCGCCTCACCGCGCAGATCACCGACGACTGACCGAAGACGGCGCCCCCGCTCACCGGGCTCGGTGGGCGGGGGCGCCGGTTCTGTTCGGCTAGCGGAAGCTGATCTGCAGCACCGGTTCGCTGGTGGCGGCGAAGAAGTCGTTGCCCTTGTCGTCGATGACGATGAAGGCGGGGAAGTCCTCGACCTCGATCTTCCACACGGCTTCCATGCCGAGCTCGGGGTACTCGAGCACGTCGACCTTCTTGATGCAGTCCTTGGCCAGCCGCGCGGCCGGGCCGCCGATCGAGCCGAGGTAGAAGCCGCCGTGGTTCTGGCAGGCGGCCGTGACCTGCTTGGAGCGGTTGCCCTTCGCGAGCATCACCATCGAGCCGCCCGCGGCCTGGAACTGCTCGACATAGGAGTCCATGCGCCCGGCCGTGGTGGGGCCGAACGAACCGGACGCGTAGCCGTCGGGCGTCTTCGCCGGGCCGGCGTAGTACACCGGGTGGTCCTTGAGGTACTGCGGCATCTCCTCGCCGGCGTCGAGCCGCTCGGCGATCTTCGCGTGCGCGATGTCGCGCGCGACGACCAGCGGCCCCGACAGCGACAGCCGCGTCTTCACCGGCAGCTGCGAGAGCTGCGCGCGGATCTCGTCCATGGGGCGGTTGAGGTCCACGCTCACGACCTCGTCGGACAGGTCGTCCTCGGTCACGTCCGGCAGGAACCGCGCCGGGTCGCGCTCGAGCTGCTCGATGAACACGCCGTCGGCGGTGATCTTCGCCTTGGCCTGACGGTCGGCCGAACACGAGACCGCGATGCCGACCGGACACGAAGCTCCGTGGCGGGGGAGGCGAATCACGCGCACGTCGTGGCAGAAGTACTTGCCGCCGAACTGCGCGCCGATGCCGAACTGGCGCGTCATCTCCAGCACCTGCTGCTCGAGGTTCGGGTCGCGGAACGCGTGGCCCAGCTCGGAACCCTCGGTCGGCAGCGTGTCGAGGTAGCGCGCCGAGGCAAGCTTCGCGACCTTCAGGTTGAACTCGGCCGACATGCCGCCGACGACGATCGCCAGGTGGTACGGCGGGCACGCCGCGGTGCCGAGGCTGCGCAGCTTCTCGTCCAGGAACCGGGCGAGCCGCTTGGGGTTCAGCACGGCCTTGGTCTCCTGGTACAGGAACGTCTTGTTCGCGCTCCCGCCGCCCTTGGCCATGAACAGGAACTCGTAGGAAGGATCTGACGATTCCCCGGCTGTGTTGTCCTTGTGGTAGAGCTCGACCTGCGCGGGCAGGTTCGTTCCCGTGTTGCGCTCGTCCCAGAAGTTGGTCGGCGCCATCTGCGAGTAGCGCAGGTTCAGTTGCTGGTAGGCGTCGAAGATGCCCTCCGACAGGGCCCGCTCGTCGTCGCCGCCGGTGAGGACGCCCTCGGACCGCTTGCCGATGACGATGGCCGTGCCGGTGTCCTGGCACATCGGCAGCACGCCGCCGGCCGAGATGGCCGCGTTGCGCAGCAGGTCCATCGCGACGAACCGGTCGTTGCCGCTCGCCTCGGGGTCGTCGACGATCGCCCGCAGCTGCTGCAGGTGTGACGTACGCAACAGGTGCTGGATGTCCGTGATGGCCGTGCGGGCGAGCGTGGTCAGCGCCCCGGGGTCGACCTTGAGGAACTTCCGGCCGGCCGCTTCGACGGTTTCGACGCCGTCGGCCGTGACGAGCCGGTACTCGGTGGTGGTGTCCTTGCCGAGCGGCAGGACTTCGGTGTGCTGAAACGTGGTGGACGGC
Organism: Amycolatopsis sp. NPDC051372; assembly: GCF_040682095.1. Classification (NCBI taxonomy): domain Bacteria; kingdom Bacillati; phylum Actinomycetota; class Actinomycetes; order Pseudonocardiales; family Pseudonocardiaceae; genus Amycolatopsis; species Amycolatopsis sp. NPDC051372. Next base: position 94,516 of record NZ_JBFBAF010000007.1, on the reverse strand, counting down.
ACAGCCAGGCTCCTTTGCCCTGATCGGGATCCGACCACGGTACTCAGCGACCCCCGGCTCCCCGCACACCCGCGCGACGACTGTGTTGCAGGGCACTCGGCCCGGGTCGTTCGCGGCTGCCCGACGGCCGTCCGCGCGGCCCCCGGAGTTTGGTTCGGGAGGCCGGGTCCACCCCGACGGACCCGACCTCCCGGGGAAAGCGGACGGATGCGTACACCCGTTCCGCGTGGCTCACCTGGCGTTCCGTTCGCCTGGCACGACAGTCTCGTGACGTAGGTCATAAGTCAACGCGGCCGAACGGGTGTTGCCCACACCTTGCTACCCAGTCACCAACAGCCTCAAACGCCGGTGATCGCTCGCCGCTCACGCCCGCGATCTTGCGAACTCCCTGAAACGCCGAAGACCCCGTGGACCGGGGGCCACGGGGTCTTCGGACTACTGATGCTTACGACGCGTACGCGCGCAGGCGGTCGGCCCGCTCGCCCTGGCGAAGCTTCGCCATGACCTCACGCTCGATCTGACGCACGCGCTCGCGCGAGAGACCGAAGTGCTTGCCGATCTGGTCCAGCGTGCGGGGCTGGCCGTCGTCCAGGCCGTAGCGCAGGCGGATGACGTGCTGCTCGCGGTCGTCGAGCGTCGCGAGGACGCGGCGCAGGTCGTCCTGCAGGAGGCCGGAGATGACGGCGCTCTCGGCGTCGGTCGCTTCCGAGTCCTCGATGAAATCGCCCAGCGGGGCGTCTTCCTCGGCGCCCACGGGCATGTCGAGGCTCACCGGGTCGCGCGACTGGTCGAGCAGGTTCGCGATCTTGTGGACCGGGATGCCCGATTCGGAGGCCAGCTCGTCGTGCGTCGCGTCACGGCCGAGCTGCTGGTGCAGGTCGCGGCGGATGCGGGCGAGCTTGTTGACCTGCTCCACGAGGTGGACCGGCAGCCGGATGGTGCGACCCTGGTCGGCCATCCCCCTGGTGATGGCCTGGCGGATCCACCAGGTGGCGTAGGTCGAGAACTTGAACCCCTTGGAGTAGTCGAACTTCTCCACGGCGCGGATCAGACCCAGGTTCCCCTCCTGGATCAGGTCGAGCAGCGGCATCCCCCGGCCGGTGTAGCGCTTCGCGAGCGAGACCACGAGGCGGAGGTTGGCCTCCAGCAGGTGGTTCTTCGCCACGTGCCCGTCGCGCACCAGCGCGGTGAGCTCGGTGCGGCGTTTGGTCGTGAGGTCTTCGGCGGTGTCGAGCATGTGCTTCGCGAACACGCCCGCCTCGATGCGCTTGGCCAGCTCGACCTCGTCGGCCGCGGTGAGCAGCGCGGTCTTGCCGATGCCGTTCAGGTACACACGCACCAGATCGGCGGCCGGGCTCTGGGCGTCGAGGTCGGCGTCCGTGAGCGTCCCCACACTCACGGGCTCCTCGTTCTGCTGTGCTGGAATCCCACGCTCGCGAATCCCGCGCGCTTCGCGTTCGAGAGTCTGGACTGACATTCTCTGCCTCCCCGGTCACGGGCTGAACGTGTCTCGCCGGTGCTGTGCCTTGGTGTCGGGCCCTGTGGAAACCCTGGCCTCCGGCCCAGCCGGCTTAGCTGGACACTTGTGGTAACGCGCCGGGTTTCCAAAACGTTCCCGGCTTCTGAAGAAAGGACGGCCACACCCGTCGCCTGGTTGCTCCACCAAAACTGAGCTTTTGCTGAGAAGCGTGCCACAGCGGGAATAATCATGAGAATTCCATGAGAATCCGCGCACGGGGTGAACCTCTTCGTGCCCGGTTACGTTCCCGGGCACCGAGGAGACAGTGGTCTAGACCTCGACGAGAACGGTGAACGGACCGTCGTTCACGCTCTCCACCGCCATCATGGCGCCGAAGCGCCCGGTGGCCACGGAAGCCCCACGGTCACGCAACTCCTGCACCACGGCGTCCACCAGGGGCTCGGCCACTTCCGGGCGCGCGGCGGCGACAAAGGACGGCCGGCGGCCCTTGCGCGTGTCGCCGTAGAGCGTCAACTGGGACACCACCAGCAACGGCGCGCCCGCGGTCGCGCAGGACTGCTCGTCGCGCAGGATCCGCAGTTCGTGGAGCTTGCGCGCCATCGTCGCCGCTTTCACCCGATCGTCGTCGGCGTGAATTCCCAGCAGCACCAACAGTCCCGGTTCTTCGAACGCGCCCGTCACCTCTCCGTCGACCGTCACACTCGCCCGGGTGACGCGCGCCGCGACGGCCTTCACCGTGACGTCAGAACCGAAGCCGGCACGAGCATCCCGTGCCGCACGAGCTCGCGCACCACGGGCAGCGCGGCAGCGGCCAGCTCGGCCGGGTCGAGGCCCTGCGCGGCCGCCAGCAGTTCCACGAGGTCCTCCAGTGCCAGCACGCCCCGGCAGCCCGCCAGCAGCCGCGTGGCGAGCTCGTCGACCTCGTGCTGCCACCCGGGCCCGTCGGTGCGGTGTAGGCGCCGCACGGTGGTCTCCCAGCCCTCGTCGCCGGGGGAGTCGACGCGTTCCAGCAGCACGCTGTCGGGCACGCGGAAGGCGGTGCCCATGAGCTCGTCGCCGTGCGTGCGCAGCCAGTCGACGCGGTCGAGCCAGTTCGCCGCCTCCGGGCCCAGTGGGTCGTCGTAAGCCTGGCGCAGGTCTTCGCACACCACGGTCGGCGTCTTCCCGGCCGCGCGGCGCAGCGTGACGAAGCCGAAGCCGATGCCCTGCACGCGGTTCTCGGTGAACCAGTCGAGCCACGCGGCGGCCTTCACCCGGCCTTCGGGCGAGCGCGGGTCGATGCCCTCGTCGCGCAGCCAGGTGCCCACGTACAGCGCGGGGTCGGCGACATCGCGCTGCACGAACCACGCGTCGGTTTCCGCCGGCAGCCAGCGCGCCACCCGATCGGCCCAGTCTTCGCCACCCGTGTGGAGCCAGGAAGCCAGTAGCTGCCCGGTGCCGCCGTCGTTGAGGAACCCCGGAAGCTGGCGCACGACGAGTGCGCTGGCGTCGTCGCCGGCCAGGCCCGAGTCGCGATAGGTGTAGTCCACGCGCGGCGGTCCGACCACGAACGGCGGGTTGCACACGATCTGGTCGAACCGGCGGCGCGCGACCGGCGCGAACCACTCGCCGCGCACCAGTTCCACGTCGAGCTCGTTGAGCCGGAACGTGCCGGCGGCCAGCGCGAGCGCCCGCGCGGAGACGTCCGTGGCCGTCACGCGCCGGGCGTGGCGCGTGGCGTGCAGGGCCTGCACGCCGTTGCCGGTGCCGACGTCGAGCAGTGTGCCGACCGGGCGCCGGCTGGTGGCGCGGATGAGGCTGAGCGACGCGTGGCCGACGCCGAGCACGTGGTCCTCGGGCACGACGTGGCCGAGCAGGTCGGCGTCGAGGTCGGCCACGACCCACCAGGAGCCCTCCTCGTCGCCGTGCGGGCGGATGTCGAGGGCGGCTTTGTACCCGTCGCCGTCATGAGAAGTCTCAGCGGTCGCGAGGATCCCCGCTGCGACGGCGGCTTCCGGTGTCAGCGGCGAAAAAGCGGACTCAACGGACTTTTCGGACTCGGTGAGGCCGAGCAGGAACAGCCGCACGAGCGTGCCGAGGTCGCCCGCGTCGAGGCTCGCGCGCCGGGCGGGCTCGGGCTCGCCGCGGCCGAGCGCCGCGTGGGCGGCGCTGCCGAGGGCGTCGACCACCCCGTCGGCGTCGTAGTCGGCGCGCCGGAAGGCCTCGCGCAACCGCGCGCAGACGTCGTCGGACAGGTCGGGCAGAGGCGTGTTCGTGCTCACGGTGGGTAAGCCTGCCACGATGGGTTCCGTGACCTCCCATGCCGTCGAACGTGTCCTCGCTCCGCTCGCCGCGGCCCTGCCCGGCCTGGAGGCGCTCTACGTCGACTTCCACCGCCACCCCGAGCTGGCGTTCGCCGAGACCCGCACCGCGGCCGAGCTGGCGCGCCGGCTCGAGGCCGACGGGTTCGAGGTCCACCCCGGCGTCGGCCGCACCGGCGTGGTCGGCGTGCTGCGCAACGGCGAAGGCCCCACGGTGATGCTGCGCGCCGACATCGACGCGCTGCCGGTCGAGGAGAAGACCGGCCTCGACTACGCGAGCACCGCGCGCGGCGTCGACGAGTCGGGCAAGGACGTGCCCGTGATGCACGCCTGCGGGCACGACATGCACGCGACCTGGCTGTCGGGCGCCGCGAGCCTGCTCGCCGCCGCGCGCGAGGACTGGGCGGGGACGTTGCTGGCCGTGTTCCAGCCCGCGGAAGAGGGGAACGGCGGTGCCTCCGAGATGATCGCCGACGGGCTGTTCGACCTCGCCGGGCGCCCCGACGTGGTCTTCGGCCAGCACCTCGTGCCCGGTCCGGCCGGCTGGGTCCTCACCAGGCCGGGTGTGCTCATGGCGGCCTCCGACACGCTGCGCATCACGCTGCACGGGCGCGGCGGCCACGGCTCGCGGCCCGAGACCACCGTCGACCCGGCCGTGATGGCGGCGTCGGTGGTGCTGAAGCTGCAGACGGTGGTCTCCCGCGAGGTCGCGGCCACCGAACCGGCGGTGGTCACCGTCGGCTCGCTTCACGTCGGCTCGGTCGGCAACGTCATCGCCGACGACGCCGTGCTCGAAGTCAACACCCGCGCCTTCGACGACGCGGTGCTGCTGCGGCTGCGCGCGGCCATCGAACGCATCGTGAACGCCGAGGCCGTGGGCGCGAACGCGCCGAAGCCGCCGACGATCGAGCTGCTCAATTCCTATCCGGCCACCTCGAACGACGAGACCGCTTCCGACGAGCTCACCGAGATGTTTCGCGGGCACTTCGACGAGGGCACCGTGCTGCCGGCGCCGCTCGTGACCGGCAGTGAGGACTTCGGCGAGTTCGGTGCGGCGGCCGGGGTGCCGTCGGTGTTCTGGCTGGTCGGGGGCCTCGAACCGCAGGAGGTGATCACGGCGATGACCGAGGGGCGGTTCGAGAGCGACATCCCGTCGAACCACTCGCCGCGCTTCGCGCCGATCCTGCACCCGACGCTCCGCGCGGGCGTGGAGACGCTCGTCGTCGCCGCGTTGTCACGGATGTCCCACCCGGGTGTCGGATGACGGCCCGGAGTGGGAGCATGGAAGACGTGGAGGTGGTGCTGTGAACGAGCCCGCCCGAGGTTCCGATCCCCGCCCGGCCCCGGTGCTGATCACCGAGGCGGAGCCGTCCTACGACGATCAGCTGGCCGCACGCAAGAAGAAGTACATCATCATGATGGTGTGCCGCATTCCGTGCCTGATCCTGGCCGGGCTGACCTACCACACGTGGTGGCTCGCGGTCACGTTCCTCGTGATCTCCGTGCCGCTGCCGTGGATCGCGGTGTTGATCGCCAACGACCGGCCGCCGCGCAAGACGCAGAACGTCAACCGCTACGAGCGGGAGGCGAAGCAGATCGAGAACCGCGAACACCGGGTGATCGACGGCTGAAGCCCGCTCGTGGGTGCTGCCGCCGGTTCTCGCCGGCAGCACCCACGGGTTTTCAGGCTCAGGGCTGGGGGCCGAGGCAGCTCACGGCCAGCGCGCCCAGCCGCGTCCCCTCGCGCAGGACATCCACAGTGGACTGCCCGGCGAGCCACGTGGTGAGCACACCCGCGTCGAACGCGTCGCCCGCGCCCGTGGAGTCCACGCACTCGGCCTCGACCGCCGGCACGGTGGTCACGCCGTGGGCGTCGACCCACGCGGCGCCGCCGAGGCCGGCCGTCACGACGACCGCGCCGACGGTGCCGAGCAGTTCCTTGGCCGACAGCGGATCGGCCGAACCCGTGAGCGCCACCAGTTCCTCGGTGTTGGGCATGAGCAGGTCGGTGCCGCGCACGTCGTCGAGGAACGCCGCCGGGTCGTGGATGTGCGCCGCCGCCTGCGGGTCGACCGACGTGGTGAGCCCGGCCTCCTTCGCCGCCGCCAGTGCCGCGAGGCCCGCGGGCCGCGACGACGGGTCGAGCAGCACGTAGCCCGACAGGTGCAGGTGACTCGCGCCGGCCAGCGCCTCGGGCGTCACGTCCTCGGGCCGGAACCGCTTGTTCGCGCCGCGGTCGGCGAGCATGCTGCGCTGTCCTTCGGCGTCCACCATCACGACGACGCAGCAGGTGGCGGCCTCGGGGTCGACCGCGAACGCGCAGCGCACGCCCGTCGCCTCCAGCTCGGCCTTGATCAGCCGGCCGCCCGAGTCGTCGCCGATGCGGGCCACGAGCGTGGTGTCGGCGCCCAGGAAACGCAGCCACAGCGCGGTGTTCGCGCCCGCGCCGCCGCCGGTGAACCGGATCTGTGCCCGGGCGTCGCCGCCGTGGGGGAGCGGTTCGTCGTGGCGGGCGACCACGTCGAGGCCGGCGTCGCCGACCACCACGATGCCGGTCACGCGCGCACCGCCGCTGCGACGGCGACCTCGGTGGCGAGCTTGGCGTTGTTGAGCACCAGGGCTTCGTTGGCGTCGATGCTCACGCCGCCGCTCGCGGTGTGGAAGTGCTCCAGCAGCACGGGCGTCACATCGGAGCCGTGCACGCCGCCTTCGCGCAGCTTCGCGAGCCCGTCGGCCAGCAGCCGGTCGTGCACCTCGCGGTCCATTTCGGACTCTTCTGGGATCGGGTTCGTCAGCAGCACACCGGAATCCGCGTACGCGCGGTGCGCGGCGATCACGGCGGCGGCTTCCTCCGCGTCGTCCACGCGCCAGCCGACCGGGTGGCCCGACGAGCGCAGGTAGAACGCGGGGAACTCGTCGGTGCGGTAGCCGAGCACCGGCACGGAGTTGGTCTCCAGCACTTCCAGCGTCGCCGCGATGTCGAGCACCGACTTCACGCCGGAGCACACCACGACCGTCGGCACCTTCGCGAGCACACCGAGGTCCGCCGACACGTCCCAGCTCTGCGCCGCGCCGAGGTGCACCCCGCCGAGGCCGCCGGTGGCGAAGACGCCGATCCCGGCCGCCGCGGCCAGCGCCGACGTGCCGGCCACGGTGGTCGCGCCCGAGCGGCCGAGGCCGACGGCCGGGCCGAGGTCGCGCAGCGAGAGCTTGTCCAGCCCGGCGCCGGGCGCGCACACGCGCTCCAGCTCGGCGGGCGACAGGCCGATCACCGGACGCCCGTCGAGCACGGCGATCGTGGCCGGCACGGCGCCGCCGTCGCGCACGACCTGCTCGAGGCGGTGGGCGACGTCGAGGTTGCGGGGGTGGGGCAGCCCGTGCGACAGGATGGTGCTCTCGAGGGCGACGACGGGGTGGCCGTCACGCAACGCCGAGGCGACCTCCTCGTGGAGGAAGAGTTGTGTGGTCACGGACGGACATCATCGGTGATCGCCGGCGTACTCCCGCCAGCGGGTCAGCTCGGCCGCCAGGTTGCGCCGCGCAGCCGTCTCCCAGCGGGCCCGCGCGGATTCGCTGCGGTACAGCAGGGGCCGGGCCAGCAGGTTCGCCAGCACCGCGGCGCGCCCGGCGGCCCAGACCGGGTCGTCGTACTTCGCGTACTCGCGGCGGACGGCGGCGGCGTACCCGGCGTAGACCGCGGGGGTGGCGCCGAGGATGGCGAGGTCGGCGTCGAGCAGGGCGGTGGCCGCTTCGTCGTCTTCCGGCGCTTCGTGGGCCGCGGTGGCGAGCACGAGGGCCTCGGCGCGCCCGACGTGGTGCGCGCCGGCGCCCGCCCGGGTGAGCCAGCGGCGCAGCCAGGCCGCGCTCGCGCGTTCGTCCTCGCCCGGCACGGCGTCGTAGACCACGTCGTGCGCCCACGCGGCCAGTGCGACGGCGGCGCACTCGTCGGGGCCGACGCCGGCTTCGGCGGCCAGCTGCGCACCGTCGCGCGCGACGGCCGAGGCGTGGGCGAGGTCGTGGTAGTGGCGGTGTGGTTCGCCGTAGCGTGCTTCGAGCTCGCGCCAGGCCTCGCGGGCCACGTCCTCGTCGCCGCCCACGTGCGCGACCGCGGCGCCCCAGGCCGTCACGAAGTGAACTCCCAGCGCGTCGGGGAAGTCGTGAAGTCCTTCTCCCGCAAGGCGAACACCGTCTCGGGCCGCACCCGCACGGACGCGTTCACGGCCGGGTCGAGGAAGTCGATCCCGTACCCCGTGTCGTACTTGGCGTTCATCGCGTCGAGGAATTCGCGGATCTCCTTCGCGTCGGATGCGAGCTCGGCCGGGCCACTGACCACCACCGGCTCCTCGGGGTCCTCCGTCGCGACGGACACGGCCGAGCCGGCCGCGACGTTGCGCGCCTTCACCGAGCGCAGCGACGAGGAGAACCACAGCACCGCGCCGGTCCACACGGCCCACACGGGCATGAGGTGGGGCAGGCCCGCGGGTGTGACGGTGGCGAGCCAGTAGTCGTGGGAGGTGCGCAGCCGCTCGTCGGCCCAGTGCCACGGCAGCAGCCCGGCCGAAGCGGGTGCGATGCCGTAGCCCGGCATGTGCGGCCTGGTCGCGATCGGTCCGTCCATGACGCGGCTCCCGCCCTCCGGCGCCCGTGAGTGCACTGACGATAGTCGCACGGCCGGTGATTCCGGCACCCGCGTGACTGAGGCATGATGGACTCGTGAGCACCGAGACGCTGACGAAGCCGGAGACCGACAGCACCGAGTCGACTGACGACGACTCCCCGAAGATGTTCCACTACGTGCGCAAGAACAAGATCGCCGAGAGCGCGGTCATGGGCACGCACGTGGTGGCGCTCTGCGGCGAGGTCTTCCCGGTCACGAAGTCGCCCAAGCCGGGTTCCCCGGTCTGCCCGGCCTGCAAGGAGATCTACGACGGCCTTCGCCCCGGCGGGGACAAGTAGGCACGACGAGCAGGTCCCGACGACCCGCCCCGGGCGTGGCCGCTCAGGCACGCCCGGGCGAACAAACGTGAAAATCATTCACCCGGTGGCTGTGGAGCCGGGGAAGAACTGGTAGATCTGCGATCCCGCCAGTTCCTTCCCGCAGGAGACTTCCACATGCGCAGAACCGGGATCGTCCTCGCCCTCGTCGTGGTGCTCGCGGCCGCCGTGCCGGGCCTCGCCCAGGCCGTCACCGGGTGGACCGCCGTCGGGTCCGACCGCGCCCGCCCGCTCGACGAGAGCCAGGGCCTCGCCACGATCGTCCGCCCGTCGGGCACCACCATCCGCTACACCGGCGTCGCCACGGTCGACGTCGGGCTGGCCGTGCAGGGCTGGAACCACGTCGGCGACCCTGGCTCGGCGCAGGGCTGGTACGTGGAGCCCTACCAGCGCGACGACCGCGGCGCGAAGCTCTTCCGCGTGCAGGCGCCCGACGGCACGCAGACCGACTACCGGCACGCGCTGGAGCCATGGGAGGCGAGCAACAACTCCTTCGCCGCCGTCTCGCCCGACGCGCGCTGGCTGGTGGCAGGCGAGTGGGGCACGATGGACCGCCTCCTCGTGCACCCGATGCCCGGCGTCGCCTTCACCGACCCGGCGCAGAACCTGACCTACGCCTCCGCGATCCGCCTCGACCACCAGGTCCGCGATGTGCAGGGCTGTGACTTCGTCACGGCCACGCGGCTGATGTGCGCCTCCGACGACCCCGACGGCAGCCTCTTCGGCACCACCAAACCGCTGCTGCAGGTCGACCTCGACGCGCCCCTGTCCGGCTCCGACGTGACCGGCCACGTGACGTCGCGGGGCCAGCTGCCGCTGCAGAGCGGGTGCAGCGGGAACTTCGAGGTCGAGGGCATCGACTTCGACGAGCGCGACAGCACCCTGCGCGTGATCGTGATGTCGCCGAGCGTCTGCATCGCCGTGGACAGCAAGACCTGGCGCTTCCGGCAAGGCTGACCCAGGCCGGTGAAGGGCATCTCTGCCGAGAGGTGCCCTTCACGGCAGCTTGCGCGCGGCGTCGTGACCGGACCGGTCGGGCAGCTCGTCCGCCGCGTCCTCGTCCGGAACCGCTTCCTCCTGCGCCACTTCGGGCTCGGCCCCGTCCGCGGTGTCAGGGCGTTTGGGGCGCCGCAACGGGATCGTGGTGCGGTCCCAGAGCTTGCGCCCCTCCTCGGCCCGCATCCGCTCGTTGGCCCGCTCCATCTCGAGCCGGCGCCACTTGCGGCGCTGGCGCCGGGTCGCCTTGGCGGGCCACAGTTCCTGGATCGCGCTGTTGAAGTACGCGCCGCCGACCACGGCCAGGCCGATGAAGAACATCAGCAGCAGGAACGCGATCGGCGCGGCGAGCGCGCCGTAGGTGTAGCCGGTCTTGGTGATCGCGTTGAGGTAGATGCGCAACCCGATGCTGGAGACCAGGAACACGAGCATCGCGAGCACCGCGCCCGGCAGCCCGCGGTGCCAGGGCAGCCGCCGCGGCAGCGCCAGCTTGTACAGAGTGGTCAGCGCCAGCACGATCATCACGCTCAGCACGGGGTAGTAGAGCGTGCCGACCCACGCCGACACCGTGCTGCGCCAGGCGACCGGGAAGAACTCCGGCAGCAGGTCCGGCCCGATCGCCAGCAGCGGCAGCCCGACGACGAGGATCACGAGCCCGCACAGGTACAGCAGCAGCGCGAAGATCCGTTGCCACACCTCGTTGCGCACGCCGTACTGGTCGTGGGCCACGGTGATGGCGTCGACGAACGACGACATCGCCGACGAGCCCGCCCACAGCGAGATGACGAAGCCCACCGACACGATCTCGCCCTTGCCGACCGTGAGGATGCTGTTCACCGTCGGCTCGATGATCTCCTGCACCGCATTGGTGCTGAAGATGGTGCGGGAGAACGTGATGATGCGGTCGTGCACGGCCGTGACGACCCCCTGGCCGAACCACTCGCCGACGAAGCCGAGGCTGCCCAGCAGCCCGAGCAGCAGGGGCGGGAGCGAGAGCGTCTGCCAGAACGCGGCTTCGGCCGCCTCGGAGAAGATGTTGCCGTCCCAGGCCTTGGCGAAGGTGCGCGTGATGAGGCGCCACGGCCCTTTGCGCGCCGTCTTCGTCGCCGTCGCCGCCTCGGCGTCCGGTCTCACCTCACCCATGGTGGGTCCCAGCATGGTCCATTCGCGGGAATTTGGCTCGTCGCGGGTCCCCTCTCCGGGCGTGTCGGGGGACATCACCCGTGGCGGTGCCGGGCGCCGCGGTGCCCGGAAGGTAAGCTGCCCGAAGTGCCCTCACCGCAGTCGCCGGCGTCGAAGCCGGTACCACAGTGGGGGTTTTCGCACGTCACGGCCGCGATTCGCGGCCCTGGGGAGGGGGTGAGCGAGGTTGTCCGAGACGACGACGCAGGGGGTCCTCGGGGCACCACCCGCCGAGCAGGACACCACCGCGCGTCCGCTGCGCGCATGGCAGCGCCGGGCGCTCACGAAGTACCTCTCGAGCAAGCCGAAGGACTTCCTCGCGGTCGCGACGCCCGGCGCCGGCAAGACCGTGTTCGGTCTCCGCATCGCCGCCGAACTGCTGTCGGACCGCACCATCGAGGCGGTCACGATCGTCACGCCGACCGAGCACCTCAAGCACCAGTGGGCGGGCGCGGCCGCGGCGGCGGGCATCGACATCGACTCGAACTTCCGCAACACCACCGGTGTCACGTCGTCGGACTACCGCGGCGTCGCCGTGACCTACGCGCAGGTGGCCGCGCACCCGACGCTGCACCGCGTGCGCACGGAGAACCGCAAGACCCTGGTGATCCTCGACGAGGTGCACCACGCCGGCGACGCGAAGTCGTGGGGCGACGCGACGCGTGAGGCGTTCATGCCCGCCGTGCGGCGCCTGGCGCTCACCGGCACCCCGTTCCGCAGCGACGACTCGGCCATCCCGTTCGTCACCTACGAGCCCGACGAGGGCGGCTTCCAGCGCAGCAAGTCCGACCACAGCTACGGCTACGCCGACGCGCTCGCCGACGGCGTGGTCCGGCCCGTGGTCTTCCTCGCCTACTCCGGCGAGGCCTCCTGGCGCACGAGCGCGGGGGAGGAGTTCACGGCGCGCCTGGGCGAGCCGCTGACCGCGGAGCAGAACGCGCGGGCCTGGCGCACGGCGCTCGATCCGTCGGGCGAGTGGATCCCCTCGGTGCTGCAGGCCGCCGACACGCGCCTGTCGCAGGTGCGCCAGGGCGTGCCGGACGCGGGCGGCCTGGTCATCGCCACCGACCAGGAGTCGGCGCGCGCGTACGCGAAGATCCTCGAACGCCTTTCCGGCCAGACGCCCACGCTCGTGCTGTCGGACGACCCGAAGGCTTCGGGTCGCATCAAGGAGTTCTCCGACTCCACCGACCGCTGGATCGTCGCGGTCCGCATGGTCTCCGAAGGCGTCGACGTGCCGCGGCTGGCGGTCGGCGTGTACGCCACGAGCGCCTCGACCCCGCTGTTCTTTGCCCAGGCCATCGGCCGCTACGTGCGGGCCCGCAAGAAGGGCGAGACGGCGAGCGTCTTCCTGCCCAGCGTGCCCGTGCTGCTGGAGCTCGCCAGCGAGCTGGAGGCGCAGCGCGACCACGTGCTCGGCAAGCCCCACCGCGAGAAGGACGGCTGGGACGACGAGCTGCTCGCCCAGGCCAACCGCACGGAGGACGAACCGGGCGAAGAGGAGAAGGCGTTCACCTCGCTCGGCGCGTCGGCCGAGCTCGATCAGGTGATTTACGACGGTAACTCGTTCGGGACCGCTGTCTTCTCCGGCTCGGACGAGGAGCAGGAGTACCTCGGCCTGCCCGGGCTGCTCGAACCGGACCAGGTCCGCGCCCTGCTGCGCAAGCGGCAGGAGGAGCAGCTCTCCGACGAGAAGCGCCGCAAGCCCGAGGCCGAGAAGGCCGCTCCGGCAGCCGCGCGGCCCCAGTCGGTGAGCGAGCGCCTCGGCTCGCTGCGCAAGGAGCTCAACGCGCTGGTCGGCGTCTACCACCACCGCACGAAGAAGGCACACGGCGCGATCCACAACGAGCTACGCAGGGTGTGCGGCGGCCCGCCGACCGCCATGGCGACCGTGGAGCAGCTCGAAGAGCGGATCGTCACGCTGCGTTCCTGGTGACCCCTGCTTCCTCGCCTCCGATCCGCCCAAACACCCCATCGGGTGCGTTGAACGCAACCAACGCCACAGTGGGGCGATGCGGAGGGTGTGGCGGGGTTGATTACTGAACGTGTGTGGGCGACCCCGTTGAGGCGTCAGGCTCACGAAGAGTCAGCGAAGTCGATCTCGTCACGCTCGGTGCGCACTGGCGATCACTCCGTCAGTGGATTTACCCTTTCCGGGCTGTGGTCGGGCCGTGTTGCGAAACCGTGTCCAATTGGTGTCATTTAATCGATCCAGCTATCTTCCGCGAAGCTGCTCAGCGGCATATGTTGTCGGCCACAACATATGCGCGTCGGTGCGCCGGGCCTTCCGGATCACCGCCCCGCGAGCATGATCCGGAAGGAACGAGGATGCGCAGCAGAACCCTTACCCTCCTTGCCGCCACGGTGAGCGCCGGCCTGGTGCTGACCGCGTGCGGTGCCAACTCGAACTCCGGGGGCACGGGGGACAGCTCCGCCTCCGGCTCGGCCTCCGCCCCCGCCGGCGGCGGCGCGAACGGCAAGGTCGGCGTGATCCTGCCCGAGACCGCCACCTCCGCCCGGTGGGAGGCGTTCGACAAGCCGATGCTCCAGGCCGCTCTCCAGGCCCAGGGCTTCACCGCCGACATCCAGAACGCCCAGGGTGACAACCAGAAGTTCTCGACCCTGGCCGACGGCTTCATCAGCCAGGGCGTGAAGGTCTTGGTCATCGCCCCGTCCGACCCGGCCGTCGGTGCCGCGATCGAGGCCAAGGCGAAGACCGCGGGCATCCCGGTCATCGACTACGACCGCCCGAGCCTCGGCGGTTCGGCCGACTACTACGTCTCGTTCGACAACGAGAAGGTCGGCGAGATCCAGGCCCAGGGCATGGTCGACGCGCTGAAGAACAAGCCGGGTGCCTCGGTCGTCCAGATCGAGGGCGCTCCGACGGACAACAACGCCACGCTGTTCGGCGACGGCCACGACAAGGTCCTCAAGCCGCTGTACGCCTCGGGCGCGCTGAAGCTCGTCCGCAAGCAGGCCATCAACGACTGGGACCCGCAGCTCGGCGGCACGACCTTCGAGCAGATCTTCACCTCGGCCGGCGGCAAGGTCGACGGCGTCGTGGCGGCGAACGACGAGCTCGCCGGCGCGGTCATCACCGTGCTGCAGAAGAACGGCCTCAACGGCAAGGTCCCCGTCACCGGCCAGGACTCGACCGCGGCCGGCCTGCAGGCCATCCTGCGCGGCGACCAGACGCTGACGATCTTCAAGCCGATCAAGCAAGAGGCCGAGAACACCGCGAAGCTGGCCGCCGCGCTGGCCAAGGGTGACAAGGCCGCCGCGGACGCGATCGCGACCGGCACGCTGCACGACCCGCAGAACAACCGCGACCTGAAGTCGGTTCTGCTCACGCCGCAGCTGATCACCGTCAACGACATCAAGACCGTGGTCCAGCAGGGCTACGTCAAGGCGTCGGACATCTGCACCGGCGACCTCGCCGCCAAGTGCACCCAGTACGGCATCTCCTGAGCTGACTGAGTAGCACACCCCCAAAACAGCCGGGCCGGGATGCGTTCCCCGACAACGCATCCCGGCCCGGTACCCACGCGAGAGATATGCGAACCCCATGAGCGAGCCCATTCTCGACATCAAAGGTCTGAACAAGAGCTTCGGCCCGGTCCACGTCCTCCACGACGTGGACTTCGCCGTGCGGGCGGGTGAAGTGACCGCGCTCGTCGGCGACAACGGCGCCGGCAAGTCGACGATGGTCAAGTGCATCGCCGGCATCCACCCGTACGACACGGGAACCGTGCGGTTCAACGGCCAGGACGTCCACATCCACAGCCCGAAGGACGCGGCCGATCTCGGCATCGAGGTCGTGTACCAGGACCTCGCGCTGGCCGACAACCTCGACATCGTCCAGAACATGTTCCTCGGCCGCGAGCGCGGCAGCCAGTGGCTGCTCGACGAGGCCAGCATGGAGAAGGCCGCGCGTGAAACGCTGGCCTCCCTGTCGGTGCGCACGGTGAAGTCCGTGCGCACGCCCGTCTCCGCGCTCTCCGGTGGTCAGCGCCAGACGGTCGCGATCGCCAAGTCGGTGCTGTGGAACAGCAAGGTCGTGATCCTCGACGAGCCGACCGCCGCCCTCGGTGTCGCGCAGACCCGGCAGGTGCTGGACCTGGTCCGCCGGCTCGCGGAGCAGGGCCTCGGCGTGGTGCTGATCAGCCACAACATGGCCGACGTCTTCGAGGTCGCCGACCGTATCGACGTGCTGTACCTGGGCCGGCTCGTCGCCGAGGTCCAGACCAAGGATGTGACCACGAACCAGGTGGTCGAACTCATCACCGCCGGCCGGTCGGGCGATCTCGGCTTGGCCCGCCCCGAAGCCGTCGTGCTGTGAGCAACGAGAAAGAATCGCAGATGACTGAGACTCCAGCCAAGGCCCCGCAGCCGGACCAGGCGAACGCGATCGCCGACTTCGGTATCGACACCACGTCGATGTCGACGGGCGAGGCGATCAAGGACTACTTCGCGCGGATGAAGGACGGCCAGCTCGGCTCGGTCCCGGCCGTGCTCGGCGTGATCGTCCTGGCGATCCTGTTCAGCGCCCTCTCGAGTGACTTCTTCACGCTTCGCAACATCGCGAACCTGCTCGCCCAGGGCGCGGGCCAGACCATCATCGCGATGGGCATCGTGTTCGTGCTGCTGCTCGGCGAGATCGACCTGTCGGCCGGTACGGCCTCCGGTGTGTGCGCCTCGCTGATGGCGCTGCACTACGTGCACAACGGGAACCTGCTGGGCACCATGGGCAGCGGCGTGTTCATCACGTTCATCGCCGTGCTCGCGCTCGCCGTGATCCTGGCCGTGCTGCAGCGGATCTGGGCCGGGGCGGTGGTGGCGGGGATCGGCATCGTGGTGATCCTCATCGGTGTCCCGGTGAACGCGTGGCTCGAGATGCTGATCGCGATCTGCACCGGCACGGCCATCGGCTGCATCACCGGTTTCCTCGTCTCGAAGATCGGCATGCCGTCGTTCGTCGTGACCCTGGCGCTGTTCATCGTGTGGCAGGGCGTGATCCTGCAGTTCATCGGTGAGGGCGGCACGCTGCCGATCAGCACGAGCCAGACGCTGAACGCGGTGGCCAACGGAAACCTGTCGGTGCTGGGCAGCTGGATCCTCTTCATCGTCGCGGCCGGTGGTTACGCGCTCGTGGCTCTGGGGCAGCACTTCTCGCGGCTCAAGCGTGGCCTCGTGGTGCAGCCCACGCCGATCGTGCTGTTCAAGGTCGGCCTGGTCGCGGTGATCGCGGGAGTCGCGACGTACCTGCTCACCGTCAACCGCTCGTCCAACAACCTCGTGGTGATCGAGGGCGTGCCCTTCGTCGTCCCGATCGTGCTGGCGCTGCTCGTCGCGGGCACCTACGTGCTCAACCGCACGCGCTACGGCCGGCACCTCTACGCCGTCGGTGGCAACCAGGAAGCGGCCCGCCGCGCCGGTATCAACGTGCCGAAGCTGCGTACCAGCGTGTTCGTGATCAGCTCGACGTTCGCGGCGATCGGCGCGATCGTGTACTCGTCGAAGATCGGCTCGGTCAACCCGCAGTCCGGTGGCCTCAACACGCTGCTGTTCGCGGTGGGCGCGGCGGTCATCGGTGGCACGTCGCTGTTCGGCGGCAAGGGCCGGATCATCGACGCGGTGATCGGTGGTGCCGTGCTGGCGATCGTGAACAACGGCCTGGGCCTGCTCCAGCAGACCGCCGCCGTGGTGAACATCGTCACCGGTCTCGTCCTGCTGCTCGCGGCGACCGTCGACGCGCTGTCGCGGCGCCGAGCGGCTGCGTCGGCACGCTGACGCCCGATGTCACGTTCAAGCCGGTGACGAGTTCGTCCGTCGCACGACCCGACGAGGTGCGCCGGCACAACCGCACGACCCTGCTCCGCCTGCTGCACGTCGGCGGGCCGAGCACCCGGGCGACCCTGGCCGCGGAGCTGGGGCTCAACCGGAGCACGATCAAGACCCTCGTCGACGGGCTCGCGGAAGCGGGCGTCGTCGAGGAGAAGGTGCCGAGGCCGGGACGAGGGGCGGGCCGCCCCTCGCTCCTGGTCCTGCCCCAGCCGCACGCGGCGGTCGTGCTCGCGGTCGACCTTCAGGTCGAGCACGTGGCGATCGCGCTCGTGGGGCTGGGCGGCCAGATCCTCGGCCGCAACAGCTGGAACCTGCGCGGCCGGATGCGCGAGGCCGACGAAGTGATTACACACGTGATCGAGTCGGCCGCCGTGCTGGCCGGCGACCTCGGGGTAACGCCCGTGGCCGTCGGGGTGTCGGTGCCCGGGGTCGTGCGGCGCGCCGACGGCCACGTGCACGAGGCGCCGAACCTGCGCTGGACCGACGTCGCCCTCGGCGAGCGCCTGTCCAGCGTGCTGCGCATCCCCGTGCTGGTCGGCAACGACGCCGAACTCGGCGCCGTCGCCGAGCACCTGCGCGGCGCGGCCCGTGGATCGTCCGACGCCGTGTTCGTGTCCGCCGACGTCGGTGTCGGCGGCGGCGTCATCGCCCAGGGCTCGTCGCTGCGGGGCGGCGCGGGCTACGTCGGGGAGATCGGCCACATGGTCGTCCGCCCGGGCGGACGCGCCTGCTACTGCGGCAGCAGTGGCTGCTGGGAGACCGAGATCGGCGAGGCGGCCCTGTGCCGGGCCCTGGGACTGCCGGAGGACACCGCGCGGGGCGCGATCCTGTTCGAGCTGCGGGAGCTGGCCCGTGACCCCGAGGCGGCGCTCTCCCGGCTCGAGGAGTTCGCCGAGTGGCTCACGCTCGGGCTCGTCAACGTGGTCAACCTGCTGGGCCCGCAGCTCGTCGTGCTGGGCGACCTGCTCACGGTGCTGCCGGACTCGGTCATCCGCGCCGTGGCCGCCGAGGTCCGCCGGCGCAGCCTGGTGAGCCGGGCCGTCGGCGGGACGCGGATCGTGAGCTCGGCGCTGGGCGCGGACGTGAAGCTGCTGGGCGCCGCCGAGGTTGCGTTCGAGGTCGTCCTCGACACGGTCTAGGCAGTTTCGTGAAGGGCACCTTGCCGGACTCCGAGTCCCGCAAGGTGCCCTTCACGGACTTCCCGGCGATCGCCCACTGGGAATTGCCGGGTGTGGCGTTTGCCACTGAAGTGCCTGGTATTCGGTTTCGGTGCGGTTTCGGACCGGACAGGAATTGTCAATTCAGCACCCGGTGCAAAACGTGAAGTTGCAAGTGGCGAAGTCGCCGGGGTCTCGGTTTCACCGCGAATGGGTCTCGATACGCCGAAGGCGGCAGGTGCATCGGGCACCCGCCGCCTTCGGGCCGAGTCGTTCGTCTCGGCGTGGTCTTTCGAGACCCCTACTTCTGGATCTCCGCGGCCAGTTCCTTGAGCTTGGCCTCGTGCTCACGGGCGTGGTGCCCGCAGAAGAGCAGCTCACCTCCGGAGCTGAGGACGGCGCGTACCTGAGCCGCAGCCCCGCACCGGTCGCATCGGTCGGCGGCGGTCAATTCGGGGCGGGTGAGCGTGGGTGATGTCATGGGGGTCTCCCTCCGTCCCGGTACTGGTTACCCAGTACCTCGATCCAGCTACGCCCACTTCGGAAGTGATGCCCTCGGCGGGATCGCCTCCGGCTCCGCGGTGTTCGTGCTTCCACTGTTCCAGACGTTTCGCGGCCCGCAAGTGTTCCCGCACCGGTGGGACCTGTGTCACGCCGAATTACCCCAGTTGCCGTAGTCCCATCCCGCCCCTTAGGACAAGGGTGCCTCTGCGTAGTCGTTTTCCGAGGTCAGGCACCATGCGCGAGTGGGTTCTGTGCTATCCGGAAAACGTGCGACGGCCATTCCGGCCCCGGTCTTGTTCGTTCTCAGCGGAATTTCGATGTATGCCGGGGCGGCCATCGCGGTCGGGCTTTTCGGGCACGCCTCCCCCTCGGGGGTGGCCTGGCTGCGCTGCCTGGGCGCCGCCGTGGTGCTGCTCGCGTGGCGCCGGCCTGCCCGCGCTGCGTGGCGGGGCCGGCGGTTCCTGCTCGCCGCCGCGTTCGGCGTGGTCACCGCCGTCATGAACGTGGCCTTCTACGAGGCCATCGCCCGCCTTCCGCTCGGCACGGTCGTGGCGCTGGAGTTCGCCGGGCCCGTGGTCGTGGCGGCCGTGGGGTCGCGCACGCGCCGCGACCTCGGCGCGCTGGCGCTGGTGGCCGTCGGCGTCGTCGCGATCGCCGACGTGCGGCTGGAGGGCAGCGCGTCGGGCGTCGTGTTCGCTCTGGTCGCGGCGGCCGCGTGGGCCGGGTACATCGGGCTCGGCAAGCGCGTCGCGGTGGCCGGCGACGGCGTGGACAGCCTCGCGGTGGGATTCGCCGTGGCCACGGTCGTGCTCTCGCCCCTGGCGCTCGGCACCCGTGAGGTGTGGTCTTCGCCACGTATGCTGCTGTTCGGCATCGGCGTGGGCGTGCTGTCGACGGTGGTGCCCTACGTGCTCGACCAGTTCGTGCTGCGGCGCGTGGGCCGGGCCGGCTTCGCGGTGCTGCTGGCGCTGCTCCCGGTCACGGTCGGCGTAACGGGGTACGCGCTGCTCGCGCAGGTGCCGAGCCTGCCGGAGGCGCTGGGCACCCTCGCGGTGGTCGCCGGGGTCGCGCTGCGCCGCAGGGACGAGCCCGCGTTCGACGATGTCTCGCCGGAGCCGCGATACTGACCCGAACCCCGGAGGTGGCGATGACCAAGGCGGCGTCGGCGGTCGCGAAGGACCTGGCCTTGTCCGGGGTGGGCGGGGTGCACCTGTCCTGGGCCGACAACAACGGCATCCCGCGCTCGCGCATCGTGCCCATCCACGGCCTCGCGGGCGCCGCCGCCCGCGGCGTGGGCGCGACCTCGCTGTTCGCCGTGTTCGACAGCCACGACGCCATCACCTACGGCCACGCGGGCCTGGCGACGCCGTCCGGCGACATCCGGCTCGTGCCGGTGCTCGAACGCCTGCGCCGCCTCGCCGGCCAGCCCGCGCTCGCCTGGGCGCCCGCACGGCAGGTCGCCGCCGACGGCTCGCCGTGGCCCTACTGCCAGCGCTCGGTGCTGGAACGCCAGGTCGCCGAGGCCGGCCGGCGCGGGCTGGAGTTCCGCGCGGGCTACGAGCTCGAGTTCGCCGTGACGCCCGCCGGCAGCACCGACGTCGTCACGGCTCCCGGGCACCCCGGCCCCGCCTACAGCCCGCACGCGCTCGTCCGCCTCGACGCGTTCGTCGCCGCGCTGCTGCACGACTTCGCCGCCAACGGCCTGGAGATCGGTCAGCTGCACGCCGAGTACGGCGTGGCGCAGCTGGAGCTGTCGCTGGCGGCCACCGACCCCGTGTCGGCCGCGGACGACCAGCTCCTTGCCCGCCAGACCATCCACGCCGCCGCGCTCGCCCACGGCCTCGCCGTGAGCTTCGCGCCGCTGGTCAGCCTCGCGGCGGCCGGCAACGGCTGGCACCTGCACACCTCCGTGCGGCGCCGCGGCCGCAACCTGCTCGCGGGTGAGGGCCGCCCCGGCGATCTCGCCGGCGAAGGCGCCGCCTACCTCGGCGGCCTGCTGCGCGACCTGCCCGCCCTGACGGCCGTCACGGCCCCGAGCGTGCCCTCCACGCTGCGGCTGCGCCCGGGCTACTTCGCCGGCGCGTACGCGTTCTGGGGCGTGGAGAACCGCGAAGCGCCCTTGCGGTACGTGCCGGGCTCGGCCCTGCTCGGCCCGGACCACGCGAACGTCGAGCTCAAGGCTTCCGACGCGTCGGCCAACCCGTACCTCGCGCTGGCGGTCGTGCTGGCCGCCGGGATGGCCGGCATCGAGGACGGCGCCCCGCTGCCCGAGCCGATCGCCGAAGACCCGGGCGGCTGGACGGCGGGCGAGCGCGAGACCCGCGGCGTGCTGCCGCTGCCCGCGAACCCTGCCGAACAGGACGCGGCGCTCCTCGCGTCCCCCCGCGTGGCCGGCGTTCTCGGCGACGAGCTGCTGGGCGCGTTCCGCGCGGTCCGCGCATCGGACGCGGCGTGGGCCGCGGACCGCACGCCGGAGGAGATCGTCGCGGCCCACGCTTGGCGGTACTGACCGCGTGGCCGACGCGGAGCTCTCCGCCGTGCACTGGCTGCCCGGAGCCGCGCGCCTCATCGCCGAAGCGCGCGCCGAGCTGCCTCAGAAGGACGGGCTCTCGGCGGCCTTCGCGGCGCTGGCCGTGCTGCGGGCGGCCGGCTGCGCCGTGACCGACCAGGACGAGGTCGCGGTGGCGGCCGGCACCGTGCGCGCGCCGGGCGAACCGCCGGCCGGGGCGAAGAACCGGGACGTCTTCCGGCTTCCCGTCCCGTGCGACGCCGCCACAGCGGGTACTGAGCCGCAAGCGCTGGCCGCCGCCGTGGAAGCGTTGTCGGGCAAGCGGTTGCGGGTCGTCCCGGCGACAGGGGAGTGGTCCCCGCAAGCCTTGGTCGACCTGCTCGTGGCGCTGTGGGACCTGCCGCGAGTGGCGGTGCTCGCGCGGCTGGACCCGGCCGAACTGGGCTCGCCCGACACCCCGGAACGCGCGTTGCTCGACTACCTCCACACCGGCGTACCTCCCTTGTGGACGAACCGGTGGCGCCCGCCGGGCCACCACCACGTACTGGTGGCCGGCGTGCGGATCGGCGCCGAAGGCACGCTGCTGTCCGTTGTGGACACCTACGCCGTGCTGGGGGACAACGGGATCCACGACCAGCCGGCGGAATGGGTCACGGCGGCGCTGGCCGCCTCGGGAGTGCTGCTGCTCGTCGCGGACGCGGCCCACGCCGGCGAGCTCGCCGAAGCGGTCGCCGGCGCGGGCCTGCGGCCCGGCTTCGCCTAAGTGGTCGACCCGGCCCGGTTGCCCGGCGCGAGGCGGGAGTGCTTGCGGCCGTAGAAGAAGTAGATCAGCAGGCCCAGCACGAGCCACGCGGCGAAGCGGATCCAGGTGAGCACGTCGAGGTTCAGCATGAGGTAGAAGCACGCCACGGCGGCGATGATCGGCACCACGGGGGAGAACGGCACGCTGAACGGGCGCTTCAGGTCCGGGCGGCGCTTGCGCAGCACCGGCACGGCCAGCGCGACGATGATCATCGCCGAGAGGGCGCCGATGCTGACCATGTCCGACAGCGCGGAGATCGGCACGAACGCGGCGAGCGCCGCGATGAGGATGGCGCCCAGGATGGTCATGCGGTGCGGGGTGCCCCAGCGCGGGTGGGTGGTGCCGATGGCCTTGGGCAGCAGGCCGTCGCGGCCCATCGCGAAGCCGATGCGGCCGATGGTCACCAGCTCGACCATCATCACCGACGTCAGGCCGGTCACCGCGCCGAGCGAGATCAGCGCGCCGACCCAGTGCTGGCCGACGCTGTCGAACGCGGCCGCGAGCGGGGCGCCGGTGTCGATGTCGGTGAACGGGATCATGCCCGTGAGCACGATCGAGACGGCGATGTAGAGCACGGCGCACACGGCCAGCGCGCCGAGGATGCCCACGCGCAGGTCCTTGCGCGGGTTGATGGTCTCTTCGCCGAGGTTGGCCAGCGCCTCGAAACCGGTGTAAGCGAAGAACACCACAGCCGCCGCGGTCACGACACCCGCGATGCCGTACACGGATTGCTCGAGGCCGAGCGCGGCCTGCACCACCGGCTGTTCCAGTACGCCCGAGCCCCCCGAGGGCGGCTGCGCCGGCGGGATGAACGGCGTGAGGTTGGCGCCCTTGACGAAGAACACGCCCACCACGACGATCAGCACGCACACCGCGACCTTCACGCACACCAGCAGGTTGGTGAGCCACGCGGATTCCTTGATCCCCAACACGGCCACCACCGTCAGCACGGCGATGATGATCACCGCGCCGATGTTGACCTTCGCGTCCTCGCCGAACCACGTGGGCGACAACCCGAGCAGGTTCGCCAGGTACCCGGACCACCCGCGCGACACCACGGCGGCGCCGAGCGCGAACTCCAGCAGCAGGTCCCAGCCGATGATCCACGCGAACACCTCGCCGAGCGTGGCGAACGCGTAGGTGTAGGCACTGCCGGCCGTCGGCACGCTCGACGCCAGTTCGGCGTAGCAGAGCGCCGCGAGCCCGGCCACGATCGCGCCGATCACGAACGACAGCGTGACCGCCGGGCCGGCGTGGGTCTTGGCCTCGACGCCGGCGAGCGTGAAGATCCCGGTCCCGATGATGATGCCGACGCCGAACCCCACCAGGTCGCGTCCCCTGAGCCGCCGCTTCAGCTCGCCCGAGTCCTGGCGCTTCAGGACCTCGTCCACGTCCAACGTTCTCCGCACACCCATGGAAGAACGTTAGAAGCTCACGGGCCGGCCCGCAGATCGGCTGCTCGGCGCGGACTTCAGTCCAGTGCGAGCCCGGCTTCCTGCGCGAGGATCGCGGCGTGAGCGCAGGTCGAGTTTCGTGAGTACGCGCGACACATGCGTCTTCACCGTGGTCTCGCCGATGTGCAGGCGGGTGCCGATCTCGGCGTTGGACAGGCCGGCGCCGAGGCAGCCGAGCACCTCGCGTTCGCGGTCGGTGAGGTCGTCCAGACCCGAGGGCGTGGTGACAAGTTTTCCGGCCGACTGCGCGAACGCCGTGATGAGCTTGCGCGTCACCTGTGGGGCCAGCACCCCCTCGCCCGCGGCGACGAGCTTCACGGCCTCGATCAGCCGCGGCGCTTCGACAGACTTGAGCAGGAAACCCGCGGCACCGGCGCGCAGGGCGGCGTCCACGTACTCGTCGAGGTCGAACGTCGTGAGCACGAGGACCTGCGCCAGCCCTTCGGCGACGAATTCGCGCGTGGCGGTGATGCCGTCGGTGCCGGGCATGCGCACGTCCATCAGTACGACGTCGGGCCGCAGCGCTCGCGCCTGCCGGACCGCGGTGGCCCCGTCGGCGGCTTCGCCGACCACCTCGATGCCCTCGGCGTTGCCGAGGATCAGCCCGAGGCCCGCCCGGATCGCCCCGTGGTCGTCGGCCACCACCACCTTGACCGTCACGCGTGTCCCTCCACCAGCGGCAGTTCGGCGCGGACCACCCAGTCCGAGCCCGACGGGCCCGCGCTCAGCTTCCCTCCCACGGCACTCGCGCGTTCGCGCATGCTCAGCAGCCCGTGGCCCGTGCCACCGGTGCGCGCGGCCGCCGAGCGCAGCTCGTTGCCGATCTCGACGGTGAGTATGCCGCCGTCGCAGTGCAGGTCCACCACCACCCGCCCACCCGGCGCGTGCTTCACCGCGTTGGTGAGCGCTTCCTGCGCGATCCGGTACGCGGTGAGGTCGACCGCGGCGGGCAAGCCGGCGGAGGAGTCCACTGTGGATTCGACGACGACCTCCAATCCCGTGGCGCGCGCGGATTCCACGAGCCGCGACAGCTCGGCGAGCCGCGCGGGGGCGGTGGTCTCGTACTCGTCGTCGCCCGTTTCCGACGCGGCGCGCAGCAGGCCGATCATCGTGCGCATCTCATCGAGCGCGCTCACGCTGTTCTCGCGCACGGCCTCGAGCACCGCGCCGGACATCTTCGGGTCTTCGGCCATCGACAGCGCGGCCTCGGACTGGATCGCGATGGCCGAGAGGTGGCCCGCGATCACGTCGTGCAGATCGCGCGCCATCCGGGCCCGCTCGGCGGCCACGGCGGCGCGCCGGTCGAGCTCGGCGATCTTCGCCAGCTGCTCGGCGTTGGCGCGTTCGGTGGTGGCGATGTCGCGCTGCTGGCGCACGTTCGCCGCCCACCACACCGGCACCAGCAGGAACGGCAGGATCCCGAGCGCGCCGATCACGGCCACGCGCCACTGCGCGGACACGGCCAGCGCGGCGACCAGCACGGCCAGCGCGGCCGTGGCCGCCACGCCGATCATCACCCGGCTCATGCGGCGCGACCCGTAGAGCGTTGCCGCGTACAGGAAGTCGGTGTACACGGCCACGACCGGCAGGGACGGGCCCAGCACCAGGTCGACCGCGAGCACACCCGTGGCCAGCAGCAGGCCGCCCGGCACCCAGCGGCGCAGGAACGACAGGCCGCAAAGCGCCGCGAGCTCCACCAGCCGCACCCACAGCCCGAAGTGGTCGGGGCCGGGGATCAGGCGGTAGACGTCGGTGAGGTACAGCGCGAGGCCCACGACGAAGACGAACAGGCCGATGAGGCCGTCCTGCTGCCACGGGGGCAGCTCCCGGGGCTTGAACAGGGCCGGCGCGCGGGTTCCTCGCAGCGGCACGACCCCATGGAAGCACAAGGGCCACTGGCGGTCGTCCTACTAAGTGATGACCCCCCGATCGTGCTCTTCACCGATTCTTCCCAGGCAAGATCGCGAGACATTAGGGGCATGCACGGTATCGGGAACTACCTCGTCGACAACCCGGCGACCTTGTTCATCGTCGGTGGTGAAGTGGCCTTCTGGGTCGTCCTCGTGGGCGGCCTGGTGGCGCGCTACCCGCTGAAGCTGAAGAAGGTCAGCACTGTGCTGCTGGCCGCCGTGCCCGTGATCGACCTGGTGGTGCTCGTCGCCACCGTCGTCGACCTCGCGCGCGGCACCACCCCGAACCTCTCGCACGGCCTCGCCGCCGTGTACCTGGGCTTCAGCATCGTGTTCGGCCCGAGCATGGTCCGCTGGGCCGACGTGCGCTTCGCCCACCGTTTCGCCGGCGGCCCGCCGCTCGCGCCGAAGCTGCGGGGCAAGGCGAAGGTCCGCCACGAGTGGCGTGAGTGGTACAAGTGCGTGCTGGCCTGTGTGATCGCCGCGGTGCTGCTGCTCGCCGCGATCTTCCTGATCGGCCGCCCGGGCCAGGTCGGGCCGCTGTGGGAGTGGCTGCCGCGCCTCGGCGGTCTCGTGGGCATCTGGCTCTTTGCCGGCCCGCTGTGGACCGAGCTGTTCGGCAAGAAGGACGAGGCGAGCAAGCAGAAGGTGACCTCGTGATCGAGCTCCTCGGTCTCCTGCTCGTGATCCAGGGGGCCGGCGGGCTCATCAACCGGCTCGCCGGCTCCACGAACCCGAGCTGGTTCGTGCAGCTGCACCTGCTGCCCCCGCAGCTGCACATCGCGGCCAGCGCAGTGCTGCTCGCGGTGGGAGCGGCCGTCCTGTTCGCCGGACAGGCTCGCAAACGCCGGCGCGATCACCTGTGACGCGGCTTACACTGGACGCGTGGCCGACGCGACCGGCAGCGTGGCCGGGCCTCTCGTCCTCTTCGCCGTGGTCAGCATCGCCCCCTCGGCGCTCTTCTGGTGCGCGCTGCGCGTGCCCACCCTCTACCGCTGGCTGCATGACCGCCGCCGCGAACAGCTCCAGCCGGCTGGCCCGCCCGTCGAGCGCCTCTCCGCGGACCTGCGACGGGTGCACCGCGTGCTCGCGTCGTACCCGCCCGGCACTCCGGCGGCCCGCCGCATCGGCACCCGCCAGGCCTACGACGAGCTGCTGCAGACGGCCTGCCGCGCGGTCGACGTCGAGCACCGGCTCGAGTCGCTGCCCGAGGGCATCGACCGCGATCTCGAACGGCTGCGCATCGAGGAGTTGCTGAGGCGCGAGGGCCTGGCGGTGCCCTGAGCGGAAGGGGTGCGGCTCGTGATCAGGTGCCGCTGACGGGGCTGCCAGGATGAGCCCATGGACTTCCGCCCCCTCGACCGCCCCATCGGGGCGTTCCAGCAGCAGCTCGGCCCCGAGCAGATCGAAGCGGTGTGCGAGCGCGTGTTCGGGCCCGCCACCGTGGTCCGCGCCGCGATCGAGCTGGGCTGGGGCGGCTACAACACGACCTACCGCGTGGAGCTCGCCGACGGGCCGGTGATCCTGCGCGTGGCCCCCGAGCCTGCGCGCCAGGCGCGGACCGAGTGGCAGTTCATGCGCAACGAGTACATCGCCGCGCCCTACTTCGCGCCCATCGCGCACCTGCTGCCGCGCACGATCGCGGCCGACTTCACCCACGAGGTGGTCCCGCGCGACTACGTGGTGCAGGCCGTGCTCGCCGGCCGCGCCGGGCCCGACGTCCTGCCGAGCCACCCACCCGCCGAGCGCGGGCCGTTCTTCCGCGAGCTGGGCCGCCTGACGCGCCTCGTGCACGACGTGCGCGGGCCCGGCTTCGGCCCGGTCGCGGGGCCGCACTTCGCCACGTGGAGCGAAGCGCTGGTCGCCTTCTTCGCCGACAACGCGCTCGACTTGGAGGACCTCGGCCTCGACGCCGCCGACGTGCGGGAGATCGGCAAGCTCGCCGCCCGCGACTCGGCGCTGCTCGACGAGGTCACCGAACCGCGCCTGCTCCACGGTGACCTGTGGACGGTGAACGTGATGCTCGCCGACGACCTCCGCGTCACCGGCGTCTACGACCACGACCGCAGCTGGTGGGGCGACCCGGCGGCCGACTGGCCGATCCGCATGGCGCTGGCCAAACCCGGCACGGAGCGGGACACGTTCTGGGAGGCCTACGGCCCGCTCGACACCTCACCCGAGGCCCGGCGGCGGATGCTCTACTACCGCGCCCGCCACCTCGGCGCGCTGCGGCTGGAGCGCCACCGCCTCGACCAGGCGGACAAGCTCGCGGACTCCTACGACGAGTTGGCCGCCGTCCTCGCAGAGCTGGGCTCAGACTGACGGGTCGGAGCCGCGCAGCGCGGCCCACCAGAACCCGAACGCGGCGACGAGCACGGTGACCACGAGCCACCCGCTGAAGCCGCTGCCGTCGACGAAAGCCCAGAACGCGCCGACGACGGGGGCGACGGCCAGCA
Organism: Amycolatopsis sp. NPDC051372; assembly: GCF_040682095.1. Classification (NCBI taxonomy): domain Bacteria; kingdom Bacillati; phylum Actinomycetota; class Actinomycetes; order Pseudonocardiales; family Pseudonocardiaceae; genus Amycolatopsis; species Amycolatopsis sp. NPDC051372. Next base: position 66,927 of record NZ_JBFBAF010000007.1, on the reverse strand, counting down.
CCGGGAGGTCGGCGCGGAACTGGCGGGCCAGCGACACCGGGCGCGCCGCGGCGAGCGCGCGTTCTTCGTCGGGCTCGACGGGGTTGTCGGTGCGGCGGCCGCGCGGCTCGGTGGCCCGCACGGAGCCGGCCGAGTACAGCAGCTCGTCGCCCACCTCGACGGCGACAAGCCGGTCGCGGCGCACGTCGCCGCGCACCACGACCTTCGTCGGCGCGGGCAGGCCGATCAGGGTGGGGGAGAAGTACACCGGGATCCAGCGCGGTGACGCCGTCTCGGTTTCGAGCCAGGACCGCGTGAGCAGACCGCGTTGCACCTTCACCCGTCGCACCGGGATCGGTGCCGTCGACGCCGCGGCTCGCGCGGGCCGGATGAAGCGTGTGAAGAGCAGCAAAAGATCGACCGCCAGCACCGCCGCGGCCGCGACCACGGTCACGGTGGCGTAGGTTGTCGCGCGGTCGGCGGTCACGATCGGGGTCGCGTCGCGGATCAGCGCGCGGGACGGCTGCGCGGGGTCGTACAGCACGGGCACGCTCGTGCCGGTTTTCGGCGCCGAGCTGTCCAGCGCGACATCGGCCGTGGTGAGAGACCCGCCGGCCACCGGGAAGCGCACGGTCGCCGAGCCTTCGCCGCCGCGCACCACCGTGCCCGTGGCCTGCGCCGTGATGCCCCGGACGTCGGCCTGCGCGTGGGAGAACTCCAGCAGCTGCAACACGAACACGGCCGCGCACACGAGCAGCACCACGCCGCTCGTCACGAGGACGTGGCGCACCGGGCGCAACCGCAGGAAACTCCGCATGAGTGCCACCTTAGGTGTCTACAAAGGAAAGAGCGGCGCGGGCCGGGGCCCGCGCCGCTCTCCCGGGGGTACAGCGTTACTTCACGAAGCCGATCTTGGTGTAGTCGTACGGGTTGTTCGCGTAGCCCGGCGAACCGAAGTTCGCCAGCGTCTTGCGCACGGCGAACGCACCCGGCGACTGGAAGATCGGGAGCTGGTGGCCCAGGGCCCAGATCTCCTTGTCGGCGGCGTTGATGTCCGCGGCCCGCTTCGTGTCGTCCAGTTCCTGCGCCGCGGTGTCGAGCAGCTGGTTCAGTTTGTCGTCACCGATGCGGCCGTAGTTCTGGTTGATGTTCTTCGGGTCGAGGTAGTAAATGCCCTTGCTGCCGCCGATCGGGAACGAGTTCGACAGCCAGCGGAACAGCGTCAGGTCGAAGTTGCCGACGTTGACGTAGTTCTTGAAGAACTCGGTGCTCGGCACGGCCTGGATGTCCAGCCCGACACCGATCGCCTTCAGCTCCGACTGCATGATCTGGCCGGTCTGCTGGCTGATCGGCGTTGCCGAGGGGATCACCAGACGCAGCTTGAGCTGCTTGCCGTCCTTGGCGCGCAGGTCACCGGACTGCTTCCAGCCCAGCTTGTCGAGCTCGGCCTTCGCGGCGGTCGCGTCGAACTTGTAGGGCGCCGAGTTGTCCTCGTAGGTCTTGGAGCCCTTGAGGTACAGGTGGTTGCCGATCGGCGTGGTGTCCTTCTGCATCTGGCCGAGGATCGCCTTGCTGATCGAGACCGTGTCGATGCCCTTCATGATCGCCACGCGCAGATCCTTGTCGGCCAGGATCGAGCTCGGCGCGCCGTTGAACGTCACGTGCGTGTAGTCCGGGTTGTTGGACTGGCGGATGACCGTGTTCGGGTCCGACTGCGCACGCTTGAACGCGTTGATGTCGTTGTTCAGGTTGTAGAAGTCGATCTGGCCGTTGGCGAAGGCGTCCGGCAGCGCGGCGCGCTCCACGACCTTGTAGGTCACGGTGTCCAGCTTCGGCTTCGGGCCCCACCAGTTCGGGTCACGCTCGAAAACCGCGGTCTTGCCGGTCTGGTCGATGCTCTTGACCTTGAACGGGCCCGCGGTGATCGCCGGCTTCTGGGCCCAGGACTTGTTGAAGGTGTCCGGGTCGGCGTTCAGCTCCTTCGGGTACAGCGGGCTGAACAGCGACTTCCACTCCGCGAACTTCTTCGCGAAGGTGATCTTCACGTCCTGGTCGTCGGTGCCCTTCTCGACCTTGGCGATGTCCTCGTAGCCGGTCGTGCCCGACACCTGGTAGGCGGGGTTCTTGCCGTTGAGCACGTTGGCCTGCGCGGCGTAGTCCTCCCACGAGAACTGCCGGCCGTTGCTCCACTTGGCCTTCGGGTTGATCTTCAGCTCGACCACCTGCGGGTCGGTGCTGATGACCTCGGCCGAGGTGAGGTAGCTCGGGTCCACGCCCACCGTCGCGTCCGCGTTCTGCGGGAACGGGTAAGGGATGATGGCGCCGAACATCCAGGCGCCGTCGGCGACCGTGCCGTCGACCTCGTCGTAGTTCCAGTTGTCCGGCAGCTGGTCGACCGGCCACTTGAAGTCGCCGCCGTCCTTGAGCTGGTCGAGCGGCATCGCGTTGATGTCCGCGGACTTGACCTGCTGGGTGCCGGCGTCCTGCAGTCCGCTGTTACCACTGCTGGAGGAGCCGCCGCCGCAAGCGGCGAGCAGGAGCCCCAGAGCGGCAACGGGAGCCACGAGTGCGGCCATTCTCCGTCGCATCATATTTGCCTTTCTTTCCCTGTGTGCCAACGGATGCGTGGCTACACGACTTCGCGGGTCTTGGCGTAGTGGCAGGCGACGTCGTGGTCGTCCGCGCGCGACTCGCGCGGCGGCTCGACGTCGATGCACTTCTGCTTGTCCTGTTCGGACAGTTGCGAGAACACGAAACAGCGCGTGCGGAACCGGCAGCCCGACGGCGGGTTCGCCGGGCTGGGCAGGTCGCCGGTGAGGATGATCCGGGTCCGCTCGCGTTCCTTGATCGGGTCCGGGATCGGGATCGCGGACAGCAGCGCCTGCGTGTACGGGTGCTGCGGCGCGTCGAAGACCGTCTCCACGTCGCCGATCTCGACGATCTTGCCGAGGTACATCACGGCCACGCGGTCGGCGATGTGCCGGATCACCGAGAGGTCGTGGGCCACGAACAAGTACGACAGGCCGAGCTTCGCCTTCAGCTCGTCGAGCAGGTTGATCACGCCGGCCTGGATCGACACGTCCAGCGCGGACACCGGTTCGTCGAGCACGATCAGCTTCGGCTCGAGCGCGAGCGCCCGGGCGATGCCGATGCGCTGGCGCTGCCCGCCGGAGAACTCCGCCGGGTACCGGTCGGCGTGCTCCGCGCGCAGCCCCACGAGCCCGAGCAGCTCAGGCACGCGTTTGGCGATGTGCGCCTTGCCGTAGCCGTGGGTCACCATCGGCTCGGCGATGATGTCGCCGATCGGCAGCCGCGGGTCGAGCGCGGCCATCGGGTCCTGGAACACCACCTGCAGGTCGCGCCGGATCTCCTTGCGCCCCTTGCCGTTCAGCTTCGCGACGTCCCGGCCGAGCACCGCCACCGACCCGTTCTGGGGGGCGGCCAACTCGAGGATCTCCATCAGCGTGGTCGACTTGCCACAGCCGGACTCGCCGACCAGGCCCAGTGTCTCGCCCTCGACGATGTCGAAGCTGACGCCGTCGACCGCCTTGACCACACCGGCCTTGCGCTTGAGCACCGCGCCCTTGGTGATCTGGTAGTGCTTCCGCAGGTCCTGCACGTCGAGCACGGTGGTGCGCTGCGTGCGCGGCAGCTTCGCGACCGCCGCCTCCTCGATCACCTCGGCGCCGTAGACCTCGGCCGCGTCGGCCTTGGGGCCGGCCAGCTCCTCGGTGCGGATGCAGGCGGCTCGGTGCGTGGTGTCGACCGGAGCGTTCGGGTTGCCCGGCGTGATCGTGAACAGTTCGGGCTCGGCCTGGTGGCACGCGTCGATCGCCAGCGGGCAGCGCGGCGCGAACGGGCAGCCCGAGGGCAGGTTCACCAGCGAGGGTGGCTGGCCCTCGATCGGCACCAGCGGCTGCTTCTCGTGCGCGTCGACGCGGGGGATCGAGCCCAGCAGGCCCAGCGTGTACGGCATCCGCGGCTGGGCGTAGATGGTCTCGACCGGGCCCTGCTCCACGGCGCGCCCGGCGTACATGACCATCAGGCGGTCGGCGAACCCGGCGACCACGCCGAGGTCGTGGGTGATGATCACGATGCCGGCGCCGGTCACCTCCTGCGCGGTCTTCAGCACTTCCAGCACCTGGGCCTGCACGGTGACGTCGAGCGCGGTGGTCGGCTCGTCGGCGATGATCAGGTCCGGGTCGTTGGCGATCGCGATCGCGATCACCGCGCGCTGGCGCATGCCGCCGGAGAACTCGTGCGGGAACGCCTTGGCGCGCGCGGCGGCGTTCGGGATGCCGACGAGGTCGAGCAGCTCCACTGCCCGGTTGTTGGCCTGCTGCTTGGACATCGAGCCCTTGGCGTGCACCAGCAGTGCTTCGGCGATCTGCGCGCCCACGGTGTACACGGGTGTCAGCGCCGAGAGCGGGTCCTGGAAGACCATCGAGATCTTCTTGCCGCGCAGCTTGGACAGCTCGGTGTCGGACTTGCCGATGAGCTCGCTGCCCTGGAACCGGATGGAGCCGGAGATGCGCGCCTGCGGCGGGAGCAGGCCCATGACCGCGAGTGACGACACCGACTTGCCGGAACCGGACTCGCCGACGATGCCCAGCACCTCGCCGGCCGCGACCTGGTAGGAGAGCCCGCGGACCGCGTGCACGCGGCCGGATTCGGACGGGAACGACACGTCGAGGTCGGAGACCTCCAGGACCGTGCCGGTGGGCTTCTCGGTCTCCGCGCCCAGTGCGAGCGAGGCGGTCATGCTGTGGCTCCTGTGGTGCTGGGGGACTTCGTTTTTTCGGCGATGCGCTTGCGCTCCTTGCGCCGCGACCGCGACGAAGAAGGATCGAGCGCGTCGCGCAGGCCGTCACCCGCGTAGTTCACCGCGAGCACGGTGACCACGAGGAAGCCCGCCGGGATGTAGAACAGCCAGGGGAAGGTGCGCACCGCGTCGGTACCGCTCGCGATGAGCGTGCCGAGCGAGACGTCGGGCGACTGCACGCCGAACCCGAAGAACGACAGCGAGGTCTCGGTGATGATCGCGACGCCGACGTTGATCGTCGCGTCGATGATCAGCAGCGAGGCCATGTTCGGCACGATGTGCTTGGCGATGATCCGCCACGACGGCTGGCCCATGAACCTCGCGGCCTTCACGAACTCGCGTTCGCGCAACGTCAGCGTCATACCGCGCACGATGCGGGCGGTGATCATCCACTGGAACAGTGCGATCAGGCCGACCAGGATCAGCCACGTCTTGCCGCGGAAGGCGGGCGAGAGGATCGAGATGATCAGGAACGGCGGCAGGATCAGCAGCAGGTCCACGACCCACATGGCGATGCGGTCGGTCCAGCCGCCGAAGTAACCGGCGGCCGCGCCGACGATCGAGGCGACGCCGGTGGAGAACAGCGCGGCCAGCAGGCCGATCGTGAGCGACTTCTGCAGCCCGCGCATGGTCTGCGCGAACATGTCGCCGCCGATCTGGTTCGTGCCGAACCAGTGGTTCCCGTCCGGCGGCAGCAGGTTCGACAGCGGGTCGAGCTCGTCGTACGACCACGGCGAGTACCAGGTGTAGGTGAAGGCCAGCACGTAGAACAGCACGATCACGGCCAGCGAGATGACCGCGAGCTTGTTGCGCAGGAAGCGGCGCAGCACGAGCTTGCCGCGGCTGGAGGACCTGCTTTCGGCATCGCTGCGCGGGTCGACCGCCAGCACGGCGGAGTCGGCGATGTCGGCCTCGTTCACGGGAGCGGCCATCAGATCCTCACCCTCGGGTCGAGCGCGGCGTAGAGCACGTCGGCCAGCCACCCGGCCAGCAGCACGCAGATCGCGATGAACAGCGTCACGGTCGCGACGATGTTGGTGTCCTGCTTCTGGATCCCGGTCACCAGCCAGTCGCCCATGCCGTACCAGCCGAAGATCCGCTCGGTGAAGATGCCGCCCGTGATGAGCAGGCCGAAGCCGAACGCGAACAGCGTCGCCATCGGGATCAGCGCCGTGCGCAGGCCGTGCTTGAACAGCGCGCGCCGGCGGGTGAGGCCCTTCGCCTGTGCAGTGCGCAGGAAGTCGGAGCCGAGCACGTCGAGCATTGCCGAACGCTGGTAGCGGCTGTAGTACGCGACCTGCGTCAGCACGATCGCCAGTGTCGGCACGATGATGTGCTGCAACCGGTCTAGCAGCACGTCGCCGAAACTGCCGTCGATGCCGCTCGTCTCGCCCTGCACGATGAAGAACTGGTACCCGCCGAGCAGGTTGTCGTTCACCGACTGGGCGCCCGCCTTGAGGATCGTGGCGATCACGAAGACCGGGGTGGACAGCACGACGAACGAGAACGTGGTGGCCACGTAGTCGCTCACCTTGTACTGCCGGATCGCGCTCACCACACCGACGAGCACGCCGATGATGATGCCGATCGTGATGCCCAGCAAGAACAGCCGAAGGCTCACGCCGGCACGGCGGAAGAGCTCGTCGGTGATCGGCTGGTCGGCGACCGTGCGACCGAAGTTCCCCTGCAGCACTCCGCCGAGCCAGGTGAAGAAGCGCTCGGGGATGGGCTGGTTCAGGTAGAGCTCGGCCGCCTTGGCGTCGATAGTGGACTGCGGAGCCGGTGGGTTCCGCAGCTTCAGCGCGTCGAGCGGGCTGAAAGCCAGCGACGCCAAGGAAAAGGCTGCGAAGGTGGCGACCAGGCACAATGCCACGTAGTTGACGAGGCGGCGGAGGAGGAAGCCGATCACGATTTCCTCGATTCACCGGGAACGGAGGTTCCACTCCGTACCGACGGCCACGCCTGACTCTCGCCCGATTGAGTTTTCGTCGAAAACACTAGCCGGTGCTGCCTTCCGAATGCTGCTGACGCTCGTTGTCGGCGCAGCATAATCCGGAGAAGGCCCTCCGATCTTCGTTCCCAGGCAACCAAATAATCACGATTTCCGCCGCAGGCACGTGAAGGACCGACTTTCGGCTGTTGCGGTGGGCGGGGCCAGCGAGGTATTCACTACCTGCGGCTCGTCGCGGTGGGTGTGTGGGCGAATACCGCGGATCACGTTCCGGAAATGTTTCCGAGGGCGGACGGAAATGCTGCGAACGGCTGCGGAACGCCGGAAACGGACATACCGGTCATGGTTTGGACCTCTGTGCCTGCCGGCGACCCGCCGACAGAGGTCCAGTCCTCTGCTTCGGCCCTTCTTCGTCCACAGTGGCCGGTCGAGCCAGCGCTTGATCGGAGCATGCCCGATCGATCAGTTCCCGGTTGATCAGTGCCCAGCGGATCTTCGCGCACAGCAAAGAACCCCGTCACCGGATTCCGGTGACGGGGTTCCTCGTCGAGACCGAGCGATCAGTCCAGGTAGTCCCGGAGGACCTGGGACCGCGACGGGTGCCGCAGCTTCGACATCGTCTTCGACTCGATCTGGCGGATACGCTCACGCGTGACGCCGTAGACCTGACCGATCTCGTCGAGCGTGCGGGGCTGGCCGTCGGTGAGGCCGAAGCGCAGCCGGACCACGCCCGCCTCGCGCTCGGACAGCGTCTGCAGCACCGACTGGAGCTGGTCCTGCAGCAGCGTGAACGACACCGCGTCGACCGCGACGACCGCTTCGGAGTCTTCGATGAAGTCACCGAGCTGCGAGTCGCCCTCGTCGCCGATGGTCTGGTCCAGCGAGATCGGCTCACGCGCGTACTGCTGGATCTCCAGGACCTTCTCCGGCGAGATGTCCATCTCCTTGGCGAGCTCCTCGGGCGTCGGCTCGCGGCCGAGGTCCTGCAGGAGTTCGCGCTGTATACGGCCGAGCTTGTTGATGACCTCGACCATGTGCACCGGGATGCGGATGGTGCGGGCCTGGTCGGCCATCGCGCGGGTGATCGCCTGGCGGATCCACCACGTGGCGTACGTCGAGAACTTGTAGCCCTTGGTGTAGTCGAACTTCTCCACCGCGCGGATCAGGCCGAGGTTGCCTTCCTGGATGAGGTCCAGGAACGCCATGCCGCGGCCCGTGTAGCGCTTGGCCAGGGAGACCACCAGCCGGAGGTTCGCCTCGAGCAGGTGGTTCTTGGCGCGCTCGCCGTCGCGCACGATCCACTTGAGATCGCGGCGCATCTGGGTGACGAGCTTCTCGCCCTCCTCCTCGGCGGTGCGCACGCGCTCGGCGGCGTAGAGCCCCGCCTCGATGCGCTTGGCGAGCTCCACCTCCTCCTCGGCGTTGAGCAGCGCGACCTTGCCGATCTGCTTGAGGTAGGCGCGCACCGAGTCGGCCGAAGCGGTGAGCTCGGCGTCCTTGCGCGCCTGGCGCAGCGCCTCGGACTCCTCCTCGTCCCAGACGAAGTCGGGGTTGTCCGAGGCGGACTTCGGCCCCTTCTCGGCGGCTGCGTTGCTACGGCGGCGCGCGGCGGGCGTCTCCGTCTCCTCGGCTTCTTCTTCCGAGTCGTCGGAGTCGTCTTCGGCGACCTCGTCGTTGACCGTCTCGTCGACGACGTCGACCTCGACCTCTTCCAGGTCGGACAGGTCCGGGCTGTCGAGTTCGGCCTCGTCGAGGTCGGCCGGGCCGTCCGGGTCGCCGTCTTCGGTCTTGGACCCCTTGGTGGTGGCCTTCTTGGCCGGCGCCTTTTTGGCCGGAGCCTTCTTCGCGCCGGCAGACCTGGTGGCGGTCTTGGGTTTCGCCGCGCCGGTGGCTGCCTCGTCGGCCGGCTCGCCGGCTGCGGTCGCTGTCTTCGTCCCGCTTCGGGTTGCGGTTCTTGCGGCTGCCACTTACGCCCTTTCGCAGCGGTCGATCATGACGAGCCGAGGTATCGCCACCTCGGCTGCCTCACATTCGGGGAACACGCCTCGGCCTGCGGTTTTCACTCCCGCAGCCGTGGGCCGCCTTCCATTGTAACGACGGCCGGGCAGTGCGTCGCGAAGCGATCACCCTCCGGCCTGCCGCACGGTACCCGCACGTGACCTTCCCGTGACCCGCGCGTAGGTTTCACGGCCGTTCACGGGCGGGTCCGGGTCAGTGCGCGATGCCCTCGACCGCAGCCGCGGCGGCGCCGACGATGCCCGCGTTGTTCTGCAACGAAGCCACGATCACCGGGGTCCGGACGTCCAGCAGCGGCACCCACTTCTCCGCCTTCTTGCTCACGCCGCCGCCGACGATGAACAGATCCGGCCAGATCAGGTTCTCCAGCACGGTCAAGTAACGGTGTACCCGCTTGGCCCACTGGTGGTAGCTCAGGCCCTCGTTGTCCTTCACCGACGCCGCGGCGCGCTTCTCCGCGTCGTGGCCGTCGACCTCGAGGTGGCCGAACTCGGTGTTGGGCACGAGCTTGCCGTCGTGGAACACGGCGCTGCCGATGCCGGTGCCGAAGGTCAGCAGCGCGGTGACGCCGGTGCGCGCGGCCTCGTCGCCGAACCGGATCTCGGCCACGCCGGCCGCGTCGGCGTCGTTGAGCATCGCCACGTCCGCGACGCTCTTGCCGAGCCGCTTGGCGAACAGCGCGTCGGCGTCCGTGCCGATCCAGGCGTGGTCGATGTTGGCCGCGGTGTGCGCGACCCCCTTCTTGACCACCGCCGGCAGCGTCACGCCGACCGGTCCGTCCCACTCCGCGATGCGCACGATCTCGGCCACCACGTCCGCGACGGCTTCGGGCGTCGACGGCTGCGGCGTCTCGATCCGGTGTCGCTCGCCGATGAGCTGTCCCGTTTCCAAATCGACCAGCGCGCCCTTGATCCCGCTGCCGCCGATGTCGATTCCGAAACCTCGGGTCGCCGTCACTGACGTGGTCCCTTCTCGCACGATTCAGAAGTCTGCTTCGGAGACTTTAACCGGATGTGGTGACATGTCGGACGTGGGAGCTGACGAGTCGTTGCTGAAAAGCGTTGCGGAGCAGGTGGCGGTCGAGGCGGCCGGGCTGGTGCGGGCGGCCTGGACCGCCATGCAGGCGGGCGGCGTGGTCCGCGTGGACACCAAGTCGGCGGACACCGACGTGGTCACCGCGATCGACAAGGAGTCCGAGGAGCTGGTGCGCGAGCGGCTGGCCGAGCTGCGCCCGGGCGAACCGGTGCTGGGGGAGGAGGGCGGCGGCGCCACGGCAGGGTCCGGCGTGACGTGGGTGGTGGACCCGATCGACGGGACCGTGAACTTCCTCTACGGGCTGCCGGCGTTCGCGGTGTCGCTGGCCGCGCAGGTCGACGGGGTGTCGGTGGCCGGCGCGGTCGTGGAACCCGTCAGCGGCCGTCGCTGGACGGCCGCGCGGGGCCAGGGCGCCTGGCTCGACGGCCGGCGCCTGTCGGCGTCCTCGCCGACGCGCCTGGACCTGTCACTGGTGGGCACCGGGTTCGCCTACGCGCGCGACCGTCGCGTGCGTCAAGGCGCACTCGCGGGCGAGCTGCTCGGGCACGTGCGGGACATCCGCCGCGGCGGAGCGGCCTCGCTGGAGCTGTGCGCGGTCGGCGCGGGCTGGCTCGACGCGTACTTCGAGCACGGCCTGCACCGCTGGGACTGGGCCGCCGGGGCGCTCGTCGCGGCCGAAGCCGGCGCGACGATCCTCCTGCCGGGCTCGGCACCCGACCTGGGCGAGGACGTGACCTTCGCGGCGGCGCCCGGCATCGCGGAGCCGCTGCGGCAGGTGCTGGCCTCGCTGGACGCCAAGAGCGTCTGACGCCCGCCCTGGACCCCCGCCCGGGGGTCCAGGGTCAGCAGGCGACGTCGCGGGCCGCGGCGAGCAGCGTCTGGTCGATCACGGGCGCGCCGGGGCCCGAGGACTGCTCGTTGCCGCCCCCGCCCTGGTGGGACTTGGACCAGTCGGCGAGCTTCTGGAGGATCTGGCGCGCCTCCGGGCGCGGGCGGACGTCGTCGAAGAGGGTGCCGGTGACGAGGTCGACGCTGGCGTCCTTGCGGTTGTCGCGCACGAGCTCGGCGCACGGCACCACGAGGCTCACCGTGCGGGCGGCCGCGGCGCCGTTCTCGCCGTAGCGGATCTGGCCGCGGCACTTGGCGTCGCCCTTGGGGTAGGCCGGGTCGTTGGCCGGGTCGCCGATGGCGGTGAAGCCGAGCTCGCGCAGGGCCGTGGTCGTGATGCCGCCCTGGCCGCGCGTGGTGCTGGCGTTGAGGACCTTCAGCGCCACCTTGTCGGGCGGCACGGGGGAGCGGTCGTCGAGGCCGTTGTGGGCCACGGTCGTGTAAGTGGTGCCCGGAGGCGGAGCGGGGGCCGGCGTGCAGAGCACGGCCTCGTCGACGTCCCCTCGGCCGACCACGGCGTTCACCCACACGAACACCGCGCCGAGGGCGAGCACCCCGATCACGATGAGCGCGGGCAGCGGCCGGTGCTTGCGATAGGGCCGCGCACCACGGTCCCCCGAGACGTTCCCCGACGCCACCTGCCCCGTCCCTTCCCGAACGCGGAAACCCCGTCCGCGGACCCCGCCCCGCAGGACCCCACAACCCCGTGGCGCCGCGCGCCCCAGTCGATGTCGTCCCCCGGTGTCGTCCCCGGTGTACCAGGCGACACTGTGAGGGCCGCCGTAGCCGCCCAGCCTAGGCGTTCCGCGCCGCGCCCGGTGGCGCGGGTCACCCTGCGCCCGCCCCGTCCCCGCCGAGGCCGGGCCGCGAATCCCCGGTCCGCTGATCGCACCACGGAGACCTCCGCGGGAGCAAGCGGACAACGCTGCCGGGTGATCTTCGCGACCCGTGGGCAACCTCAACGGACGTCACCCGTCTCACCTGCGGATTCCCCCTGTCGGGTGACGAAATTCAAGCAATGCGCGACTCGGTGCGGAGCTCGGCGAACGGTGAGCTACCCTTCCCGGGCTCCGGCCGCAGGAAGAGGGGCACCTGGCTGAGACCTCGGTCACTGCGGGCGCCGGGCACAAACAGGGGCCCTGGAACGTTGACCAGCGGCACGACCGGCTCACGGGCACGCCCGGGGGACCGGAAGAACAAGACAAGCTGATTCGCAGGGGTGAGGGACACATGGCTACCGACTACGACGCTCCGCGCCGCAGCGAAGCCGACGAGCTGGCCGAAGACTCGTTGGAGGAGCTGAAGGCCCGGCGGAACGAGAACCAGTCCGGCGTCGTCGACGTCGACGAGGACGCGAACGCCGAGAACTTCGAGCTTCCTGGTGCCGACCTTTCCGGGCTTTCCGGTGAGGACATGACCGTGAAGGTCGTGCCGAAACAGGCTGACGAGTTCACCTGCTCGGTCTGCTTCCTGGTGCACCACCGCAGCAGGCTCGCCGAAGACAACGGCGGCCGGCTGATCTGTCGCGACTGCGCCTGAGCACAGCCTGCGCCTGACGGCGTACGGGGATCTCGTACAGGACTTCAGGGAACAGGTTTTTCAGGGGAAACACAGTCGCGGCGGTCCGGGGAAGCTCGCTCGCGAGCTGGGTAAGGGGGTCGGCTTACCAGGCCGGCCCCCTTCCGCGTCCGCGGGACCGGTTCCGCGGAACTCAGGCGCGTTCGCTCAGGAACGGGCGCGCAGCAGTTCGGCGACGCGCTTCGGCTTGCGCGTGCTGAACAGCCAGTACGGCGTGGGGTCGGCCGGATCCGTGAGCTGCACGCGGACCGCCGGGCCCACCCAGCCGCGGTGCAGGACGAACGCGGCCGGGTCGCCGTCGCGCCCGAGCGCGCGACGCTTGTCGTCCTTCTCGAGGATCTCGACCACACCGGCGAAGCGCAGCGGCAGGTGCGCGTCGCCGACCCACAGCTCCGGCTCGTCACCGCCCGTCACCCGCACGCGCGAGCGGCCGAGCGACAGCACGAGCGCGCCCATGACCACGACGGCGATGGGCAGCGGGATCCACACCGGGATCGAGGGGTACCCGAGGTGGATCTCCACGCCGAGCAGGATCGCGCCGAGCATCGGCAGCGGCCAGCCCCACCACGGCACGTACAGCCGTTCGGAGTGCGCCAGTCCGCGCTTCACGGCGGTGTTCACGGTGTCAGCCACGCGACAAGGGTAGTCTCGCCGCCCGTGTCCTCCAGCGTTCAGGTACTCCTCACCCGGCTCGACCTCGGTGTCCCGTTGCCCGCGTATGCGCGGCCGGGCGACGCCGGCGCCGACCTCGTCACCACCTCGGATATCGTCCTCGGGCCCGGCGAACGCGGGGTGGTGGGCACCGGCGTCGCGATCGCGCTGCCGCCCGGCCACGCGGGGTTCGTGCACCCGCGTTCGGGGCTCGCGGCACGCGTGGGGCTGTCGGTGGTGAACACCCCCGGCACGATCGACGCGGGGTACCGCGGTGAAATCCGGATCTGCCTCATCAACCATGATCTTCACGAGCCGGTGGTGCTCGCGCGCGGCGACCGGATCGCGCAGCTCGTGATCCAGCGGGTCGAGCGCGCCGAGTTCGTCGAGGTCGCCGAGCTCGGTGACACCGAACGTGGCGCCGGTGGTTACGGCTCGACGGGCGGGCACGCCACACTGGTCCCGCACGTGCCCGGCACGGACGCGGGCACTGGGGAAGGAACGGAGAAGTAGTGGGGATCTTCGGACGCAAGCGCAAGTCCGACGACGGGCGGACCGAGCCCGGCGGCGGCGCCGCGGGCGACACCGGGGCGGACGCCGACGACGCGGTCGAACCCGAGAACCAGCTGTCGGAGACCGAGCAGGGGCCCTTCGACGTCGCCGACGCCGAAGAGGACGGCATCCCGCGCATCGACCTCGGTTCGGTGCGGGTCCCGGTCCCGGACGGCTCGCAGGTGCAGGTCGAGATGGACCCGGAGGCCGGCGGTGTCCGCGCGGTCCACGTCGTGACCGAGCAGGGCCAGATCACCGTCAGCGCCTACGCGGCGCCGCGTTCGGGCGGTCTGTGGCGCGAGGTCGGCACCGAGCTGGCCGACCAGCTGCGGGCCGACGGCGCGAAGGTGACGGTGGGTCGCGGCGAGTGGGGCCTGGAGCTGTCGGCCATCGTCGGCGACGTCGCGCTGCGCTTCGTCGGCGTGGACGGCCCGCGCTGGATGCTGCGCGGCGTGATCGCCGGCCCGCAGTCGCAGTCCGCGCAGGCTCCCGACGTGCTGCGCATGATCGTGCGCCACACCATCGTCGACCGTGGCGACTCCCCGATGCCGGTGCGCACGCCGCTCCCGATCACGCTCCCGGAAGCCGTCGCGCAGCACATCGCCGAGCAGCAAGAAGGCTGACAGTCAAGCGAAGGAAGGCCCCGGCACTCACCTGTGCCGGGGCCTTCTTTCATTTCTTTTCACCACCTGGTTTTCATCGCGGGCCCACGGCGGACCCGAACCAGCCCTTCAGGAACCCGACGAGGCTCGCGCGCCCCAGCACCTCGCGGTCCCGTCCGAAGCCGGCCAGCTCGACCACGCCCAGCTCGCCCCTCGGCAGCGCCCCGGCCCACTCGCGCGCCACCGCCACGGGGTGCACCAGGTCCCCGGCGCACCCGCCGATCCCGGCCGGCACGGCGACCGTCGCCAGCTCCGCCAACGACGGCGCCCGCCGTCCCGCGGCGACCCGCAGGCCCGCCACCAGCTCGTCGCCGTGCCGTCGCCAGGCCCGCGACAGCTCGTCGACGAGCCACCCCGGGCTCCCGGCGGCGACGGCGGCCAACGCGCCGTCGACGCCCTGAGAGGCCACCAGATCCGCTGAGGCCCGCGCGGCGACGGCCGCGGCCGCTGACCCGGGTTCGCCGTTCCAGGCCGGGAGCGCGCACACCAGCCCCTCGCAACGGCCCGGGTTCGCCACCGCCCACTCCGTGGCCAGGTGTGCGCCGAACGAGATGCCGCCGACGACCAGCGATCCGTGGACGCGCGCGAGCCGGTCGAGCTCTTCGAGGTACCCGTCGGCGAGCGCGGCGCCGGGCGGCGGGGGCGGCGCGATCAGCCGGGCGCCCACCAACGCCAACGGGCCGGTGAACACCGACTGAACGAACACCTCGTCGGACCCCGTACCGGGCAGCAGGACCACGGGGAGGTTCCGGATTGCGGACGTCACGTTGCGATCTTGGCGCAAACCCGTTTCGCTGATGTGAACCACAGCTACGCTGGATTACGCACGGGCCGCGAAGTCGGGGGCCCCGGAGCACAGGAGCACACCATGTCCGCCAAGGACGGCGGCTACTTCAGCCGGTTGGTTCGCAAGCTGACCAGCGACGTCGAGGACCTCGACGCCGACGAGATGTCCGAGAGGTCAGGGGCCGAAGGTGCTCGCCGCGCCTGTGACTGCCGGTCCGGCGAAGAGGCGACAGTGCTCGGCAGGCTGCGCAGCGTCGAGCTGTGCCCGAGCGAGGGAACTCCGACGCTCCAGGCCGAGCTGTTCGACGGGACACAGGGCGTGACGCTAATCTGGCTGGGCCGACGCCGGATCCCCGGTATCGAGCCGGGTCGGACCATCAAGGTCCGCGGCCGGATGGCAGAGCGTGACGGCCAGAAGGTGCTGTACAACCCGTACTACGAACTCCAGAGCCCGGTAGGTTGATCGACTCCCGTGACTGAACCCGCTCCCCGCGACGAGACGAACGTGCCCGGCGGCGGGGACGAAAAGCACGACACGGACAACGACACCGAGAAGCCCGAACCCACGTTGCTGGAGCAGATGGGCGGCGTGTCGGGCCTGTTCTACTCGTCGGTGCCGGTGATCGTGTTCGTGCTGGTGAACGCTTTCTTCGGGCTCACCGCGGCCATCTGGGGCTCGGTCGGCAGCGCCGTGGCGATCACGGTGCTGCGGGTCGTGCGCAAGGAACCGCTGCAGCCGGCGATCTCGGGCTTCTTCGGGGTCGCGATCGCGGCGTTCATCGCGTTCCGCACGGGTTCGGCCAAGGGGTTCTTCCTCTTCGGCATCTGGGCGAGCCTCGCCTACTGCGGCGTGTTCGTGCTGTCGATCCTCGTGCGCTGGCCGATCGCCGGCGTGGTGTGGAGCGCACTCAACGGCGCCGGCCAGGCCTGGCGCAAGGACAAGCCCTCGCGCTACGGCTACGACGTCGCCACGCTCGCGCTGGCCGTGATCTTCGCCGCGCGGTTCGTGGTGCAGCGCTGGCTCTACAACAGCGACTACACCGGCTGGCTCGCGTTCGCGAAGATCGCCATGGGTTACCCGCTCTACGCGCTGGGCCTGCTCGTTGTCGTCTGGGCGGTCCGCCGCTCGGACAAGCGGCTGAAGGCGCTGGCCGAGACTGAGCCGAAGCCGGAGACCGACGCGGAGGTCGAGGCCCGGCTTCGCGAGAAGTACGCGCAGACGCCGACTCCGGAGGTTTAACGGCCTTCCCCGAGACACAGGAAAGGCCCTCACACGCTCATGAGGGGCCTTTCCTGTGTTTCTCAGTATCCCAGGGCCGTGCGGATCTCCGGCTCGACGTCCGACGTCGCCACGAACAGCAGCTCGTCACCGGCTTCCAGCGGGTCCTCCGGCTGCGGCACGATCACGCGGTCGCCGCGCAGGATCGTGACGAGCGCGGCGTCGCGGGGCAGCGCGATGTCGCTCACGGGCTTGCCGGCCAACGGGGTCTCCTCGGGCAGCGTGAGCTCCACGAGGTTCGCCTGGCTCTGGCGGAAGGTCATCAGCCGCACGAGGTCGCCGACGCTCACGGCCTCCTCGACCATCGCGGCGAGCATGCGCGGGGTCGACACGGCCACGTCGACGCCCCAGGCGTCGGTGAACAGCCATTCGTTGGCGGGGTTGTTCACGCGGGCCACCACCCGGCGCACGGCGAACTCCGTCTTCGCGAGCAGCGACACCACGAGGTTGGACTTGTCGTCGCCGGTCGCGGCGATCACCACGTCGCAGCGCTCGATGCCGGACTCCTCGAGGTTCGAGAGCTCGCACGCGTCACCGAGCACCCAGTCGGCCTGCGGCACGCTCTCGGGCTCGAACTGGTCCGCCTCCCGCTCGATCAGCATCACCTGGTGCCGCCCGTCGATCAGCTCGACGGCGATGGAGCGCCCGACGGCGCCGGCACCCGCGATCGCGACCCGCATCAGTTCTCCTCCTCCGGAGCGCGAGCGGCCACGCTCGTCACGTCGCTGACGGTGCCGGAGCGGGCCGCGACGTACACGACGTCGTCGGCCTGCACCATGGTCTTGTTGTCCGGCAGCACGCCGTTTCCGAACCGCATGATGAACGCGACGCGCGCGCCCGTGGCGTCCTGGAGGTCGCGCACGCTGCGCCCGACCCAGCCCTCGTTCAGCGGCAACTGCAGCAGCGCGACGTTGCCCGACGGATCGCGCCACACCGACGCGACGCCGTCCGGCAGCAGGGTCCGCAGGAAGCGGTCGGTGGTCCACGGCACCGTCGCGACGGTGGGGATGCCCAGCCGCTCGTACACGGCGGCGCGCTTGTGGTCGTAGATCCGCGCGACCACGTGCTCGATGCCGAAGTTCTCGCGCGCGACCCGCGCGGAGATGATGTTGGAGTTGTCCCCGCTCGACACGGCCGCGAACGCGCCGGCCTCTTCGATGCCGGCCTCGATCAGCACCTGCCGGTCGAAACCGACGCCGACGATCTGCTGGCCGTGGAAGTCGTGGCCCAGCCGGCGGAACGCCTGGGGGTTCTTGTCGATGACGGCCACCTCGTGGCCGAGACGCTCCAGCGCCGCGGCCAGGGATGCGCCGACCCGGCCGCACCCCATGATCACCACGTGCACGCCTTGCCTCCTCGTAGGTGGGGTAAACCCGTTCGTGGGTACCCTCGCGCACCACGGGCGAACCTACCCTGCCGGGCCCCGGTTGGTTCCACCGTCCTCCCCTCCACCGCCCTCAACGGAGCAGCTCCGCTGCGCTGTAGATTCACCAGGGTGTCGAAGTTCCCGACCGTGTTGAAGCGCCTGGTTCTCGGACGTCCGTTCCGCAGTGACCGGCTCGGCCACACGCTCCTGCCCAAGCGCATCGCGCTGCCGATCTTCGCCTCGGACGCGCTTTCCAGCGTCGCGTACGCGCCGGAAGAGATCTTCCTGACGCTGAGCTTCGCCGGGCTGTCGGCGTACGCGTTCGCGCCGTGGATCGGGGTGGCCGTGGCGCTGGTCATGCTGACGGTCGTGGCGTCGTACCGGCAGAACGTGCACGCCTACCCGAGCGGTGGCGGTGACTACGAGGTCGCCGGCACCAACCTGGGGAGCAAGTTCGGCCTCACGGTGGCGAGCGCCCTGCTCGTGGACTACGTGATGACCGTCGCGGTGTCCACTTCGTCCGGTGTCGCCAACATCGGCTCGGCGATCCCGTGGGTCGCCGAGCACAAGGTGATCACCGCCGTGGTGATCGTCGCGGTGCTGACCGCGCTGAACCTGCGCGGAGTGCGCGAATCGGGCAAAGCCTTCGCAATCCCCGTCTACGGGTTCATCATCGGCATCCTGGTCATGGTCGTGTGGGGGCTGATCGAGGCCGCGACGGGCACGACGATGCGGGCGGAGAGCGCCGGGTTCACGCTGCACTCCGAGGGCACGTGGACCGGGTTCGCGTTCGTCTTCCTGATCCTGCGGTCGTTCTCCTCGGGCGCGGCGGCGCTGACCGGGGTCGAGGCGATCAGCAACGGCGTGCCGGCGTTCAGGAAGCCGAAGTCGAAGAACGCGGCCACCACGCTGCTGCTCATGGGCGTGCTCGCGGTGACGATGCTCATCGGCATCATCACGCTCGCCGTGATCACCAAGGTGAACTTCGCCGACAATCCGGCCGAGCAGCTGCAGGGCGCGCCGCAGGGGTACCAGCAGAAGACGATCGTGACGCAGATCGCCCAGGCCGTGTTCGCCGGCTTCCCGCCGGCGTTCTACTACATCTCCTTCGCCACCGGCATCATCCTGCTGCTGGCGGCCAACACGGCGTTCAACGGTTTCCCGGTGCTCGGCTCGATCCTGGCGCAGGACCGCTACCTGCCGCGGCAGCTGCACACGCGCGGCGACCGGCTGGCGTTCTCCAACGGCATCCTGTTCCTCGCGGTCTTCGCGCTGGTGCTGATCATCGCGTTCGACGCGGAGGTCACCCGGCTCATCCAGCTTTACATCGTGGGTGTGTTCGTGTCGTTCACGATCAGCCAGACCGGCATGGTTCGGCACTGGAACCGTTTGCTGGCCAAGGAAACCGACGGCGCGGTGCGGCGGCGGATGCGGCGCTCGCAGACGGTCAACGCGATCGGTCTCACGATGACCGGCACCGTGCTGATCATCGTGCTGATCACCAAGTTCCTGCTCGGCGCGTGGATCGCGATCGCCGCGATGGTGGCGATCTACGCGTTGATGACGGCGATCCGGAAGCACTACGACCGTGTTTCCGAGGAGCTGAAGGAGCTCGGCGACACCCCGACTGTGCTGCCTTCGCGCAACCACGCGATCGTGCTGGTGTCCAAATTGCACCGCCCGACCCTGCGTGCGCTCGCCTACGCCAAGGCGATGCGGCCCGACGTGCTCGAGGCCGTGACCGTGAACGTCGACGACGCTGACACCCGCCGCCTCACCGCCGAGTGGGAGGCGCACAAGTTCAAGGTGCCGCTGAAGGTCGTCGAGTCGCCCTACCGCGAAATCACGAAGCCGGTGCTGGACTACGTGAAGCGGGTGCGCGGCGACAACCCGCGCAACGTGGTCACCGTGTTCATCCCGGAGTACGTGGTGGGTCACTGGTGGGAGCAGGTGCTGCACAACCAGAGCGCGTTGCGGCTCAAGGGAAGGCTGCTGTTCCAGCCGGGTGTCATCGTCGCGAGCGTGCCGTGGCAGCTGGAGTCGTCGGCGAAGGCGGCGGAGCGCGGTCGCCGGGCCCGTCCCGCGGCCGGTGACGTGCGGCGTGGGTTCGCGGCGAGCGGCGGGGCAGCGGCCGCGAAGCCTGTGGAAACCCCGAAACAAGCCAAGGAACCTGCTGAATGACGGAGAACTGGCTCGGCCGCGTGGTCGAGCTCGAGATCGGCCCGGTCGCCCACGGCGGCCACTGCGTGTCGCGTGTGGACGGACGGGTGGTGTTCGTGCGCCACGGGTTGCCGGGCGAGCGCGTGCGCGCCGAGGTGACCGAGGACAAAGGCGGCTCGTTCTGCCGGGCGGACGCGGTGGAGGTGCTCGGCGCTTCGGAGCACCGCGTCACGCCGCCGTGCCCGCTGGCCGCGCCAGGGGGCTGTGGTGGCTGCGACTGGCAGCACGCCGACCCGGAGTACCAGCGTTCCCTGAAGGCGGCCGTGGTCGCCGAGCAGCTGGAACGCCTGGCGGGCATCACGCGCGACGTCGTGGTCGAGCCGCTCGACGGCGGCCCGCTCGGCTGGCGCAGCCGCGTGCGGCTCGTGGCCGGGCGCGACGGCCGCGCCGGGCTGCGCGCGCACCACAGCCACCGCGTCGTCGCGCTAGATGACTGCCCGATCGCGGTGCCGGGCACGCTCGACGTGGCGCTGGCCAAGCGCTGGCGCCCGGGCACCGAGCTCGAGACGACCACCGACGGCGACGGGCACACGCACCTGCGTGAGCTCTCCACCGTCCACGGCCGCACGAAGTCGCGCCAGCTGTCCGGCGGTCTCGCCGTGCAGTACGCCGCGGACCGCGACTGGCGCCTCGACGCCCACGGCTTCTGGCAGGTGCACCCCTTCGCGGCGGACACCTTCGCACAGCTCGTGCGAGAGTGGGCCGAGGCCCCGCGCGGCGGGGTCGCGTGGGATCTCTACGCCGGCGTCGGCTTGTTCGCCTCGGTGCTGGCCGAGCAGGTCGGGGAGGACGGCCGCGTGCTCGCCGTGGAGTCCGGCCGCCAGGCGGTGACGGACGGCGAGCGCAACCTCGCGGACCTGCCGCAGGTGTCGTGGCGCGCGGGCCGGGTCGAACACGCCCTGGCGGACGCGCCGAAGCCCGTCGACGTGGTCGTGCTCGACCCGCCGCGCAAGGGTGCGGGGCGCGCGGTCGTGGACGCGATCGCGGCGGGTTCACCCGACCGGATCGTGTACGTCGCCTGCGATCCCGCGGCGTTCGCCCGGGACCTGGCGACCTTCGCCGACCACGGGTATTCGCTCACAGACCTGCGGGCGTTCGACGCGTTCCCGATGACCCACCACGTGGAGTGCGTGGCGCTGCTGCAGTAATTTGGCCCCTGCCTCACCACAACGCGAGATCGCGCCGGTTTCCGGATGGGGGGCGGCGCGATCGGCCCCCGGCCGATCCGACCGCCCCCATCCGGAACCCGGCTCAAAGGCGATCTCGCACGCCCCGCCGGAGGCGGGGCCAAATTGCAGTGTCGGTCGGAAAATTGTCGGTGGTGAGCGTCACACTGGTCGGCATGGTGATGCTCGACGATTTCGACCGCGCCGCGGCGGTGGTGCAGGCTGTGGTGTGTTCGGTGCGCGACGACCAGTGGTCGCTGCCCACGGCGTGCGCGGAGTGGGACGTGCGCGCGGTGGTCAACCACCTCGCGCACGGCAACGCGCGCGTGGCGGAATGGGCTGGCGCGGGCCCGGCCGCGCCACCCGGCGACTACCTCGGCGCCGACCCACCCGGCGCGTTCACGGCGTCCGTGGCGCGGGCGCGCGAGGTGCTCGCCGAGCCCGGCCTGGCCACGCGCCTGGTGACGACGCCGCTCGGCGACGTGCCGGGCTCGCTGCTGGTCCACATGCGGCTCAACGAGTACCTCGCGCACGGCTGGGACGTCGCCGACGCCACGGGCCAGCCCACGGACTTCGTGCCCGACCTCGCGGAGCAGGCGCTCGAGTCCTGGCGGACGCGGTTCGGCGACCAGTCCCGGCCACCGGGCGGTCCGTTCGCGCCCGAGCTGCCGGCGCCCCCGGACGCGGCGGCGGCCGATCGGCTGGCGGCGTTCCTCGGGAGGACGCCGGTGCGCGCGGGAGAGCTCAGGCCTTGATCGCGCCCGCGATCTTGGGCACGACCTCCTTCAGCCCGCACCAGGCCCAGCTGCGCGAAGAACAGGGCGGACGCGTCCTGGGCGCTGCTGATCGTGGTGATCGTGCCGTCGCCGGTGACCGGGCCGATGGTGAACGTGCGGCCGGCGAAGCTCGGGTTGGCGTCCTTCGCTGCCTTGATCTGGGCTTCGACGTCGGCCACGAGCTTCTCGGCCGCGTCAGCCCGGCCCAGCGTGGTGGCGACGCGGCGTGTGGTGACCTGCCAGGTGTCCTTGTTGTACCCGGAGGCGGACGACAGCGTCGGAGCGATCGCGCTGAGCGTCTTGTAGTCCTGGGCCAGCGTGGACCGGTCGGTGCCGAGGATCAGGTCGGGCTTGAGCGCGGCGATGCGCTCGAAGGGCAGCTGCGTGTCGGCGAACAGCTCAGGCGGGTGGGCGCCCGCCTTCGCCTTGAGCCACGGCGACATCCCGCCCGGCAGGAACTTGCCCAGGTCAGGGGTGATGAGCGGCACGGCGCCGAGCGCGACGGCCGCGTCGGAGTCGCGGTACTGGCCCACCGACACCACGCGCTGCGGCGGCCGGGGGATCGTCGTGGTGCCTTCGACGCCCTGCACGTCGACCGGGAAGCCCGGCGCGGCCGGACCGCCCGCGGCCGGGGTCTCCTCGGCGCTGGAACAGGCCGCCAGAGCCAGCCCCGCGGACACCCCCACCGCGGCTTTGAGCACACCACGCCGCCCCACCAGGCCAGAAGTCATGGCCGGGATATTAGGTAAGCATTGCCTACTCTGGCAATGTGTCAGCGGCGCTTCACCGCGAATCCCGATGCGAGCCCCGTTACGGTCAGCAGCACGCCCACTCCGAGCAGTAGCCACGCGCCGAGCGCCGGCCGGATTTCGGCGGTGGGGAACACGTCGGCCGCCGCCGGCAGCGTCCGCACGAGGTACCGCACGGCGATGCCGCACAGGATGAGCCCCGGCAGCGTCGCGAACGCCAGCGGCTCGTCGCTGTGCCGCCGCAGCGAGACCCACGCCAGCGTGAACGCCGCGGCCAATGCCACCGCGCACACGAGGCGCAGCGCCACGCCGAGCTCCGGACCGGGAGCGGCGTCGGTCAACCGGTCGGACAGGGCGTGGGCCGTCGGCAGCACGAGGGCCACCCCGCCCGCCACCGCCGCGGCGGCCACGACGACCGCGCGCGTGCTGCGCAGCGACCCACCGCTCACGACACCTCCACCAGGCCCGGGGGACCCGAGTGTACGGGCGTCGTGACCGGTTCCACTGCCTCCGGACGGGCGCTTGTGGACGGTGCCCGCTCACCGGAAACCCGGCTCGCGTGGCGATCTCCGCCGCGTTACTGATCCGGCCAAAAGCAGGCCGACCCCCACGCGGCACGTAACCGTTGCCACGAAGCCATTCGGCCGTGACTGTGGTCGGATTGGTAACGATCGGTCAGTAGGCGCGGTCCTGCTTGATCAGGTCCGCGCATTTCTCGCCGATGGCCATCGTCGTGATGCACGGGTTCACGGTCACCAGGAACGGCATCACCGACGCGTCCGCCACGCGCAACCCGTCGACGCCACGCACGCGCAGGCGGGCGTCGAGCACCGCCTCCGGGTCGCCGTCCGGGCCCATCCGGGCGGTGCACGCGGGGTGGTAGACGGTGTTGTGGGTCTTGCGCAGGTAGTCGGCGATCTCGTCGTCACTCACGCAGTCGCGGCCCGGTGAGAGCTCGGTACCGGCCCACTCGTCCAGCGCCGGCTGCGCGGCGATCTCACGGGCCAGCTTCACGCCGTGGGTCATCACGCGCAGGTCGTGCTCGTCGGTGAAGTAGCGCGGGTCCACGCGCGGCTTGTCGCGGAAGTCGCGCGTGCGCAGGCGGACGGTGCCGCGCGAACGGCTGCGTGTGACGTTCGGCGTGAGGCAGAAGCCGTTCTCCGTGGTCGGGTAGCCGTGGCGGAGAGTGTTCATGTCGAAGGGCACCGAGCCGTAGTGGAACATCAGGTCGGGCCGGTCCAGACCTTCCTCGGTGCACGTGAAGATGCCGATCTCCCACCACTGCGTGGACTCGGTGACCATCGGCTGCAGCGCGTCCCACTGGACCAGGCCCTCGGGGTGGTCCTCCAGGTTCGAGCCGACGCCGGGGGAGTCCACCAGCACGTCCACGCCCACCTCGCGCAGGTGCCCGGCGGGTCCGATGCCCGAGAGCATCAGCAGCTTCGGCGTGTCGATCGCGCCGGAGCTCACGATCACCTCGCGCCGCGCCGTCACGGTCGTGTGGTGGATCAGGTCGGGGTGCTGCAGCTCGACGCCGGTGCAGCGGCGGCCGTCGAACAGCAGCCGCTTGGCCCGCGCGCCGGTGCGCACCTCGAGGTTCTCGCGGGTGTCCAGGATCGGGTGCAGGTACGACACCGAAGCCGAAGACCGCACGCCGTCTTCGCGCGCGTTGATCTGGAACCAGTTCGCGCCGTGGGTCACCGTCTTGCCGGAGTTGAACTCCGTGGTCGGGATGCCCGCCTGCGCGCACGCGGCGAGCATCGCGACACCCGCCGGGTCGCGCGGCGGCACGGACCGGATCGTGACGGGTCCGGAGCGGCCGTGGTGCTCGCCGGGACCGTCGTTGGTCTCGAGTCGTTGGTACAGCGGGAAAATGTCCGCCGCCGACCAGCCCGGGAGGCCGAGCGACGCCCACTCGTCGAGGTCTTCGGCCGGCGCCCAGAACGCGATGCACGAGTTGTGCGAAGAGCACCCGCCGAGCACCCGGGCGCGGGCCTGGCGGAGGTAGGAGTTGCCGGCTTCCTGCGGCTCCACCGGGTAGTCCCAGTCGTAGCCGGATTCCAGCAGTGCCATCCAGTTCGTGAGTTCGAGCACGGCGGCGTCGTCCACATCGGACGGTCCGGCTTCCAGCAGGCAGACGGTGACGCCCGGGTCCTCCGAAAGTCTCGCCGCCACCACCGAACCGGCCGTGCCGCCGCCGACCACCACGTAGTCGAACTCGTTCACCTGGACTCCTCCTTTGCGGACGGCTCCGACGACGGCACCGAGGCGTGGCCGGCCAGAACCCCGATGCGGTGGCGCTGCACGAACCAGTAGTAGGCGAACCCGCCGGCCGCGAACACGCCGACGAAGAGCACCGAGCTCCAGCGCAGGTACCAGTGGAACGGCGGGGACGCGTTGTAGATCTCCGTGCGCGGCCAGGCGAGGTTCACGGTCATCCCGATGCCCCACAGCACCGCGAGCACGTTCACCGGCAGGCCCCAGCGCCCGAGCGAGAAGCGCCCGGGCGGGCAGTCCTTGCGCGGCCAGCCGCCGCGCAGGCGTTTGATCAGCATCGGGACCGTCACCAGCAGGTAGGCCAGGTAGATCAGGATGATCGCGAGGCTCGTGACCGCTGAGAAGATCTGTGACGAGTTGATGTTCACCAGCAGCAGCGCGATCGCGATCACGCCGATCACGATCGCGGGCAGCACCGGCGTGCCGGTCTTCTTGCTCACGCGCGCGAGCCGCGAGCCGCCCGGCAGCGCGTTGTCGCGTGCCATCGCGAACGCGATGCGGATCGCCGCCGTGTGCACGGCCAGCACGCACACGGTGATCGCGATGAACACCACGAACAGGAAGATCCGCCCGATCGCCGGCCCGAGCGCGTCGGTGAGCACGAACTGCAGGCCGACCGTGCCGAGCTCCGGCGCGTGGATGTTGCCGACGGCCATGAGCGCGAAGAGGATGATCAGCCCGCCGAGCAGGAACGACGCCACGAGCGCCCGCATGATCGCCTTCGGCGCGTTGCGGTGCGGGTCCACCGACTCCTCGCCGAGCGAGGCAGCCGTGTCGAACCCGTACATCACGTAGGACGACGCGATGGCCGCGATGAGGAACGCGCCGAGGTAGCCGCCCGCGTGCCCGGCGCCGGTGCCGTTCGTCTCCGTGACCACGCCGGGGCCGCGCACGAAGTGGAACGCCAGGAACACGACCAGCAGCACCGCGAACAGCAGCTCGATGAACACGCCGGCGCTGTTGATCCGCGCCATCAGCTTCACGCCGAACGCGTTGACCAGCGTGGTGAACACGATCAGGACGGTGGCCAGCAGCACGCCGTTGGCCGCGTCGCTGGAGCCCGACCCGTCGCCGATGAACTGGAAGAACGAGGTGATCTGCGGCAGCGTGCGCTGGTAGGCCAGCGCCGTGGCGGAGATGGACACGATCGAGGCCAGCAGCATCATCCAGCCCGCCAGCCACGCCACGTGCCCGTTGCCGAGCTTCTTCGCCCAGTTGTAGACCGACCCGGCCACCGGATACTGCGCGGCCAGCTCCGCGAAGCCCAGCGCCACCATGAGCTGGCCGGCGAAGACCATCGGCCACGACCAACAGTACGCCGGGCCGCCCTGCGAGATCCCCAGGTAGGAGAGCTGGAAGACGCCCGTGAGCACCGAGATGTAGCTGATGCCCGCGGCGAAGGTGTGGAAGCTGCCCAGCGTTCTCTTGAGCTGGTTGGTGTAGCCGAACTCGCCGAGTTCCTGATCGCTGGTGTCCGCGTTGCCACGGCCGCCGGTGTCGGTGCTCACGGGCACTGGTCCTTTCGGTGGTTCTCGATCGGACTAGGGCTTGAAGGCGCTTCTTCAGCGCGCGGGTGTCAGCCCGCGAACCACTTCTGCGGACCGGGACGCAGGTTCTGATAGATGTGCTTGGCCTCCGTGTACTCGGCCAGGCCCGTCGGGCCCAGCTCGCGGCCGAAGCCGGACTGCTTGTACCCGCCCCACTCCGCCTGCGGCAGGTACGGGTGGTAGTCGTTGATCCAGACCGTGCCGTGGCGCAAGCGGTTGGCCACGCGCTGTGCTTTCGCGGCGTCGTTGGTGAACACGCCGCCGGCCAGCCCGTAGTGGGTGTCGTTGGCGATGCGCACGGCGTCGTCCTCGTCGGTGAAGGTCTCGACCGTGAGCACCGGTCCGAACGACTCCTCGACCACGGCGTGGCTGCCCTGTGCGACGTTGTCGAGGATCGTCGGCAGGTAGTAGAAACCGTTCCGCAGCTCGGGGTCGTCGGGCCGCTTGCCGCCGGTCCGCAGCACCGCGCCCTCTGCCAGGGCCGTGGCGACGTAGCGCTCGACCTTTTCACGGTGGGCGGCCGAGATCAGCGGTCCGGTCTCGGCGTGCTCGTCGAACGGCCCGCCGAGGCGGATCCGCTCGGCGCGGCGCACCAGCTCGTCGACGAACTCGTCGTGCCACTCGCGCTGCACGATCAGGCGCGCGCCGGCGGAGCAGACCTGGCCGGAGTGCAGGAACACGGCGGTGAGGGCGTAGTCCACGGCGGTCTCGAAGTCGGCGTCGGCGAACACCACGTTGGGGTTCTTGCCGCCGAGCTCCAGGGCCACCTTTTTCACCGTCGCGGCGGCGTTGGCGGCGATCACACGGCCGGTGGCCAGGCCACCGGTGAACGAGACCAGGTCCACGTCCGGGTGCTCCGAAAGCGGCGCGCCGGCTTCCGGGCCCGCGCCGAGCACCAGGTTGGCGACGCCGCCGGGCAGGCCGGCCTCGGTGAGCAGCTTCATGAGCAGGATCGACGTGTGCGGCGTCAGCTCGCTGGGCTTGAGCACGAACGTGTTGCCCGCGGCCAGCGCGGGCGCGACCTTCCAGATGGTCTGGAGCAGCGGGTAGTTCCACGGCGTGATGAGCCCGCACACACCCACCGGTTCGTGCACGATCCGGCTGAACGCCTCAGCGCTGCCGGTGTCGACCACGCGGCCCGCGTCGTTGGCCGCGAGCTTGCCGAAATACCGCAGGCAGGCGGCGATGTCGGCCATGTCGAAGCGGCTCTCCACCAGGCGTTTGCCGGTGTCTAGCGATTCGGCGCGGGCGAAGGTCTCGGAGTCGCGGTCGAGCAGGTCGGCCGTGCGCAGCAGCAGGTCACCGCGCTGCGCGGCGGGCGTCGAGGGCCACGGGCCGGTGTCGAACGCGCGCCGGGCGGCGGCGATCGCGGCCTCGGTGTCCTCGCGCGTGGCCTCGGCCACCTCGGCGACCGGCGACCCGTCGGCCGGGCACCGGATTTCGCGCCGGCCACCCGCCTTCGCGTCCACCCATTCGCCGCCGATGTACAAGTCCGCCATGAGGTCCTCTCGATCTTGGTCCGTTTCGGATTATCGGGGCCACTCGCGGTAGCCGCGACTTGGCCGAAGACTCCATGTTCACACCCGACCGTGGAGTTGCGCGGGGCCTCGGCGTGTGATCCGGAACGCGGGCGGCGCGGCGGTGGTGGCGCGGATCCGTAGACTGGCCCGAACTGGCGGGAGCGAAGGGAACCAGGCGAGGTGGAGCTGTGACGATGCTGGACTCCGTGCACGGACCGGCGGACCTGAAGCGCATGAGCGTCGAGGACCTCGACGAGCTGGCCGCCGAGATCAGGGATTTCCTCGTCGAGAAGGTGCGGCGGTCCGGGGGGCACCTGGGCCCGAACCTGGGTGTCGTGGAGCTCACGCTCGCGCTGCACCGGGTGTTCGACTCGCCACGCGACGCGATCGTGTGGGACGTCGGTCACCAGGCGTACGTGCACAAGATCGTGACGGGCCGGCACACCGAGTTCGACAAGCTGCGCCAGCTCGGCGGCCCGACCGGGTACCCGTCGCGCGCCGAGAGCGAGCACGACCTGGTGGAGAACAGCCACGCGTCCACCGCGCTGTCCTATGTGGACGGCCTGGCGAAGGCGTTCGAGCTGTCCGGCGGTGCCCCGCGCCACGCCGTGGCGGTCGTCGGCGATGGCGCGCTGACCGGCGGCATGTGCTGGGAAGCGCTCAACAACATCGCCGCGAACCGGGACCGCCCGGTCGTGATCGTGATCAACGACAACGGCCGGTCCTACTCGCCGACCATCGGCGGGCTCGCCGACCACCTCGCGGCGCTGCGGCTGCAGCCCGGTTACGAGCGCCTGCTCGACGGCGGGCGCGAGATCCTCCGCAACACCCCCGTGGTGGGCAAGCCGATCTACGCCGCGCTGCACGCCGCGAAGGCCGGCATCAAGGACGCGCTGAGCCCGCAGGTGATGTTCTCCGACCTGGGCCTGAAGTACCTCGGCCCGGTCGACGGCCACGACCTGGTGGCGCTGGAGAAGGCGTTGCAGAGCGCCCGCGCGTTCGGCGGCGCCGTGATCGTGCACGTGGTCACCGAGAAGGGCCACGGTTACGCGCCCGCGGTGAACCACCAGGCCGACCAGATGCACCAGACCGACCCGATCGACCCCGAGACCGGCCTGCCGCCGGTGAAGGGCCCGAGCTGGACCGGCGTGTTCGGCGACGAGCTGGCGAAGATCGGCGCCGAGCGTGAGGACGTGGTGGCGATCACCGCCGCGATGCTGCGCTCCACCGGCCTGGAGAAGTTCTCCGAGAAGTTCCCGGACCGCTGGTTCGACGTCGGCATCGCCGAGCAGCACGCCGTGACGTCGGCGGCGGGCCTCGCGATGGGTGGCTACCACCCGGTGGTGGCGGTCTACTCCACGTTCCTCAACCGCGCGTTCGACCAGGTCCTGATGGACGTGGCGCTGCACCGCCAGCCGGTGACGTTCGTGCTCGACCGCGCCGGCATCACCGGCCCCGACGGCCCCAGCCACCACGGCATGTGGGACCTGTCTCTGCTCGGCATGGTGCCCGGCATGCGCGTGGCCGCGCCGCGCGACCCGGGCACGCTGCGCGAGGAGCTGCGCGAGGCCGTGGCCGTACAGGACGGCCCGACCGCGCTGCGCTTCTCGAAGGGCACCGTCGGCGCCGACCTGCCCGCCGTGGAACGCCTCGGCACGGTCGACGTGCTGCGCCGCCCGCGCGAGTCCTGCACCCCGGATGTGCTGCTCGTCGCCGTCGGCTCGTTCGGCAAGCTGGGCCTCGCGGCCGCCGACCGCCTCGCCGACCAGGGCATCGGCGTCACGGTGGTCGACCCGCGCTGGGTCGTCCCGGTGCCGGCCGAACTGGTCGCCCTCGCGGAACAGCACAAGCTCGTGGTGACGGTCGAGGACAGCGGCCGCCACGGCGGCTTCGGCTCCGCCCTGGCCGCCGTCCTCCGCGACGCCGACTGCGACGTCCCGCTGCGAGACCTGGCCGTGCCGCAGGGCTTCCACGAGCACGGCTCGCGCGATGAGGTGCTGGACCGCGTGGGGTTGACCGCTCAGGACGTGGCGCGTCGGATCACGGAGTGGGCGTCGGGTCGGTTGGGTGTGGTGCAGGATGTACCGGCGGAGAATCCGCGGGGCTGAGTTTTCGCTCGTGAAAACGGCGGGTCCCTTCGTGAAGGGGCTCGCCGTTTTGTTCGGTCAGGAAATCAGTAGCCTTGAACGCGGGTATGCACGTGGTGTCCTGACGTCTACCGGTAAGGACGTGACGTCGAATTCGTCGTGGACGTCCGCGTGCTCCAGCGCTTGTCGACGTCGGACTGTCCGGAGTGGACGCTCGCGCTGACCACCTCCCCAGCGGATGGGTCGGTGCGGGCGCTGACCACCTCCCCAGCGGATGGGTCGGTGCGGGCGCCGTCGACGAAGTTCAGGACCTGGGTCACCGCTTCTCCAGATGGGTCGGAGCGAACATCTTCAGCACGGCGGGCAGCACGACCACCGACGGTCCCGGCGTGCGCAGAGCCGTCGCCACGTCCGCGCCCACCGCGTCGAGCGTGGACAGCACAGCCGGAACCCCGAACGACTTCGCCAGCGCCACGAAGTCGGGCCGCGCCAGCTCGGTCGCGGTCGTCTCGCCGAACGCGCCGGTGAGGTACTCGCGCAGGATGCCGTAGCCGCCGTCGTCGATCACGAGCCAGGTGACGTCGAGGCCATGTTGCTTGGCGGTGGCCAGCTCGGCCAGGCCGTACATCGCTCCGCCGTCGCCGGAGACGGCCAGTGTGCGGATGCCGGTGGCGGCGGCGCCGAGCGCGCCGGGAAGGCCGTAGCCGAGGCCGCCCGCCCCCTGCGCGGTGTGGATCGGCGCGCCGTCCGGCTGCCACGCCGACCACGCCCAGTAGGCGGCGATCGTCATGTCCCAGAACGTCTGCGTGCCCTCCGGCAGAGCTGCCCGCAAGTCGTCGACGAGCTTGCGTTCCGCCGCCAGGTCTTGACCGTCCAATCGCGACTCGACGCGAGCCAGCAGATCCGCGACGGCGGCCTCGGCTCGCCCGTCCGCAGCCCTCGCGGGAACTTTCAAAGCCTCCAGGAACAGCCGCACGTCGGCGTGGATGCCCAGCGCGGGGTAGTTCGACTCCAGCTTCCCGAGGTCGGCCTCCACCTGGATCACCCGCCCGCGCGGCGCGAACTCGCGGTAGTTGCTCGACAGCTCGCCGAGCCCGGACCCGAGCACCAGCAACAGGTCCGCGTCGGCCAGGAATTCCGTGGTGTGCCAGTCCTCCAGCCACGAGCGCGCAGACAGCTCGTGGTCCCACGGGAACACGCCCTTGCCGCCGAACGTCGACACCACCGGCGCCCGCAGCGCCTGAGCCAAGCCGAGCAATTCCGCATGCGCACCGGACCGCAGGGCGCCACCGCCAGCGAGAATCACCGGCTTCTCGGCCGCGGCCAGCAGCCGCCCCGCCTCGTTCACCAGCTCCGGCAACGGTTCCAGCGGCACTGGCGTCGCGGCCACCTCGTGCAGGGGCGGCAAAGCAGCCGGCGCCAGCAGCACGTCCTGCGGGATCTCCACCCACACCGGCCCGTACGGCGCGGTTGCCGCCGCCGTCCACGCTTCGCGCAGCGCCGTCGGGATCTGGCTGGCCGTCCGGACCACGTGCACCGACTTCACGACGTCGCGAAAGCTCGCCTGCTGGTCGGGCAGCTCGTGCAGGTACCCGTGCCGCCCGCCGCCGAGCCCGGCGACGGGGATCTGGCTGGAGATCCCGAGCACGGGCACGGACGCGGCCCGCGACTCCTGCAGGGAAGCCAACGTCAGCAAGGCACCCGGGCCTGTCGACACGATCATCGGCGTGACCGGCACCGGACCGCCCGCAGAAGCCGCCAGCCGTGCGCGGGCGAACCCGTCGGCGGCGAACGCGAGGTTGTTCTCGACCCGCGAGCTCACCACGCGCACGCCGTCCGCGCGCCGCAGCGCCTCGAACAGCCCCAGCGCGTGCTGGCCCGGCAGCCCGAACACCGTGTCCGCGCCGAGCGCCCGCAGCGTCTCGACGACGAGGTCGCCCCCAATGCGCGTCATTTGCTCTTCCCCAGCGCCAGCAGGCTCACGAGGTCGTAGGCCACGTGCGAGGCCGCGATGGCAGTGATCTCGGCGTGGTCGTAGGCCGGGGCCAGCTCGACGACGTCGGCGCCCACCAGGCGCAGGTCGCGCAGCCCGCGCAGGATCTCCAGCAGTTCGCGGCTCGTCATCCCGCCCGCCTCGGGCGTGCCGGTACCGGGGGCGTGCGCGGGGTCGAGCACGTCGATGTCCACCGAGACGTACAGAGGCCGGTCGCCGATCCGCTGCCGCAGCGCGTCGACGGTCTCGTCGATGCCGCGGCGCAGCACGTCGCCGGAGGTGACGATGCCGAAGCCGAGCCGGCGGTCCTCCTCGAGGTCGCGCTTGCCGTACAGCGGGCCACGCGTGCCGACGTGCGAAAGCGCTGCCGTGTCGAGGATTCCTTCCTCGACGGCGCGGCGGAACGGCGTGCCGTGCGTGTAGGGCTCGCCGAAGTAGGTGTCCCACGTGTCGAGGTGCGCGTCGAAGTGCAGCAGCGCCACGGGACCGTGCTTCTTCGCCGTCGCCCGCAGCAGCGGCAACGCGATGGTGTGGTCGCCGCCGACCGTCACGAGCCGCGTGCCGCCGGCCATCAGCGCCTCGGCGTCCTGCTGCACCTTCTCGATCGCTTCGCCGATGTGGAACGGGTTCGCCGCGATGTCACCGGCGTCCACGACCTGCCGTTCGGCGAACGGCGACACGTCCAGCGCCGGGTGGTACGGCCGCAGCAGCCGGCTCGCCTCGCGCACGGCGGCGGGACCGAAGCGCGCGCCCGGCCGGTAGGACACGCCGGAGTCGAACGGGACGCCGACCACGGCGACGTCGGCGCGCTCCACCTCGTCGATCCGCGGCAGCCGCGCGAAGGTCGCGAAGCCGGCGAAGCGCGGGACGCGCGACGAGTCGAGCGGGCCGATCGGGGGCAGGTCACTCACTGCGGTGTGCTCCTCGTGGGTGGGGTGTTCAGGCCTTCGCGGCGGCGGGGGTTTCCTGCGCCGCTTTCTCTTCATCTGCCGCGGAACCGTTCAGGCGCCGCGTCCAGACCGACAGGATGCTTTCGGGGGTGCGCGGCGTCGCGAGGCTCACCGCGACGTACACGATCAGGCTCGCGCTGAGGCCCCAGTAGATCGGGCTGTTGGCCTCGACCCCGTCGATGATCATGAACGCGACCACGAACCCGGTGCCGGCCACCATCGACGCGTACGCGCCCTGCCGCGTGCCGCGCTTCCAGAACAACGCGCCGAGGATCGTGACCAGCAGGCCGCCGACGAGGATGTCGTAGGCGATGGTCAGCGCGTTGACGACGTCGTCCACGACCATCGCGATGCCGATGGCGACGATGCCCAGGACCAGCGTGGTGACGCGGTTGCGCAGCACCTCGCCGCCCTTGAGGCCGATCTTGCGCAGCAGGTCCGACGTCGTCGTGGTGGCGCACGCGATCAGCGCGCCGCTGGAGGTCGACATGAGCGCCGACAGCGCGGCGGCCAGCACCAGCCCGCGCACGCCGGTGGGCAGCAGGCGCTCGGCGATGGTGGCGAACGCGTCCTGCGCGCTGCCGAGGTCGGGGTAGAGCACCTTCGCGGCGGTGCCGATGAGCGCGCCGGCCACGCCGTAGACGAGGCAGTAGACGCCGGAGATGATGCCGCCGCCGGTCGCGATGCGCGGGGTGCGGGCGGTGAACACCCGCTGCCAGATGTCCTGCCCGATGAGCAGGCCGAAGGTGTAGATCAGGAAGTACGTGAGGATGGTTTCGCCGCCGATCGAGGTGAACTCGAAGTAGGTGGCGTCGAGCTTCTCGGCCATCCCGCCGAAGCCGCCGGCGGAGACGAGGGCGATCGGCAGCAGCACGAACAGGATGCCGATCGTCTTGATCACGAACTGCGCGATGTCGGTGAGCGTGATCGACCACATGCCGCCCAGCACCGAGTAGAGCACCACGATCGAGCCGCCGATCGCGATGCCGGCCCAGCTCGGGATGGAGAACAGGACCTTGAAGATCGACGCGAACGCCAGCGTCGAGGTCACGGTCAGCATGAGCGTGTAGCCCCACATGACGACCCCGGACACGGCGCTGGTGCGGCCGCCGTAGCGCAGGTCGAGCATCTCGCCGACGGTGTACACGCGCAGCTTCACCAACCGCCGCGCGAACACCGCGTGGAGCACGAGGATGCCGACGCCGATGGTGACCACGAGCCACGCGCCCGAGACGCCGTAGGTGTAGCCGAGCTTCACGCCGCCGACCGTGGACGCGCCGCCGAGCACGACGGCCGACATCGTGCCGGAGTACATGAACCAGCCCAGCCGCCGGCCCGCCACGAGGTAGTCGGACTTCGTCTTCGCCAGGCGCAGGGCGATCCAGCCCACTCCGATCATGCCCGCGATGTACAGCGCGATCACCGCGTAGCCGCCGCCCACGGGGTCCTCCTCGGTTCTCTGCGGGGTTGTTCGGGCCACCGTAGGTTCGTGCGCCACCGCTCCGGCATGGGACGATCCGTCCAGGAACCGTCGAAAGCCGGGATGAAATGGCCCAGAACCTCGAGCACGAGTCCGCGGAAGTGAATGTTCCGTTACGGACGGTTGTCGGCAACCCGGAGCTCGCGCTCGACGTCGTGCGGGAGACGCTGCGGCCGGGTGCGCTCGACGCGCCCGTGCGCTGGGCCCACGTGAGCGAGCTCGACGATCCCGCGCCCTACCTGCTCGGCGCCGAGCTGGTGCTCACCGCCGGGGTGAACCTGCCGCGCGAGCCCGGGCACTACGTCTGCCGCCTGCGCAACGCCGGCGTGACCGCGCTGGGTTTCGGCCTCACGCCGACCGTGTCGGAGACCCTGCCGGAGCCGCTGCGCGACGCGTGCGTGCGCCACGGCCTGCCGCTGGTCGTCGTGCCGCCGCGCACGCCATTCCTCGCGATCAGCCGGGCCGTGGCCGTCGCGCTCGCCGAGGCGGGGCAACGCGAACAGCGCCGGACGGCCGTCGCGCGCGAGGCACTCACGCGCGCCGCGGGCGACGGCATGGGGGCGCTCGTGACGGCGCTGGCCGAGCGGCTGCGGGGCTGGGTGGCGCTCGTCGGGCCCGCGGACGCGCTCGTGGCGGGGCACGACGCGCCGCAGCCGTTGCCGCGCGAAGTCGCGGACCTGCTCACGACGTTGCGCGCGGGCACCGGCATCCGCAGCGCGACCACCGAGCTGCCCGACAGCACGTATGTGGTGGCGCAGCCGGTGTACTCGCAGGCGACGGCGGCGCACCTGCTCGTGCTCGGGCGGCGCCGCCGGTTCGACGGTGGTGACCGCGCGATCCTCGCCGTCGGCGCGGCTTTGCTCGGGCTCGTCGGCCGCCGCGGGTCCGACACCGCGCAACTCGGCGCGGCGGCCACCGGGTTGTTGCTGGGGCAGGGCGGCGCGGACGTGCTGACGACGCTGCTGGGCACGGGGGAGTGCCGGCTCGTGGCCGGGATCGCGCACCGCCGGGGCCCCGACGAGGTCGCCGTGCGCCACGACTGGCTGCGCGCGCGGCTCGACACCCCGCTCGTGCGGGTGCTGCCGGGGCCGCGGTTCCTGGCGGTGGTGGGTGAGACGCCGGAGCTCGACGGCTTGCGCGAGCACGGCTGGCTCGCCGTGGCAGGCTCGCCTGTGACCGCGGACGGGCTGCCGGGCGCGCTCGCGGAGGCGGAGCTGCTCCTGGCCCGGGCGCAGGCGCTCGGGCGCCCGGTGGTGGCCGCGGATCCGCTGGGTTTCGACGCGCTCGTCGCGCCCGGTGCTGCGGCGGGGTTCGCCGAGCGGGTGCTCGCGCCGTTGCGGGAGCTGGACCGCGCGCACGACCGGGAGCTGGTGCCGACGCTGCGCACCTGGCTCGCACACCACGGCGGCTGGGACCGCACGGCCGCCGAGCTCGGGGTGCACCGCAACAGCGTCCGGCATCGGATCGGGCAGGCCGAACGAGCGCTCGGCGTGGACCTTTCGGACCCGGAGACGAGGATGCGGCTGTGGTTCGCGTTGCGCTGGTCGTGACGCCGGCTCGAAGTTCGCCGTGAGCTGCGCGTGAGGTGGCCCCGAGTGTCCATTCAGGTCTCTCAGGTGCTCTCAGGAAACTGTGGGATTGTGGTCTGGTGCGTGTTCTGGTAGTCGAAGACGAAGAGCCCTTGGCCGACGCGATCGCCCGCGGCCTGCGCCGTGAGGGCATGGCGGTGGACATCGCGTTGACCGGTGACGACGGGCATGAGAAGTCGTCCGTCACCCGGTACGACGTGGTGCTGCTCGACCGCGACCTGCCCGGGATGTCGGGCGACGAGCTGTGCCGCGAGATCGTCGCGTCGGGCGAGCTCACGCGGGTGCTGATGCTCACCGCGAGCAGTTCCGTCTCCGACCGGGTCGACGGGCTGTCCCTCGGTGCGGACGACTACCTCGCCAAGCCCTTCGCGTTCCCCGAGCTGGTCGCCCGCGTGCGCGCGCTCGGGCGCCGCGCGACGCCGGCCGCGCCACCGCTGCTCACGGCGGGCGACGTGGAGCTGGACCCGGCGAAGCGCATCGTGCGCCGCGCGAGCGGGCTGATCGACCTGACGCGCAAGGAGTTCGGCGTGCTCGAGGTCCTGCTGTCGGCCTCGGGTTCGGTGGTCAGCAGCGAGGAGCTGCTGGAGCGGGTGTGGGACGAGAACGCCGACCCGTTCACCACGACGGTGCGGGTGACGGTGATGACCTTGCGCAAGAAGCTGGGTGAGCCGGGGATCATCGAGACCGTGGTGGGCTCGGGCTACCGCGTGCCGGTCGCGGAGGCCGGCGCGTAGTGAACCTGCCCGGCACACGCAGCCTGCGGGCCCGGGTCACGATCCTCGCGACCGTGCTGGTGGCCGCGGCCGGGCTGCTCCTGCTGTGGCTGGCGTGGTCGCTCGTGGGCGACGCGGTGGACGCCGTGCCGCACATGCCGCCCGGCACGATCGTGCGCGTGGACGGGGTCGACGTCGACGCGTCCACGCTCGCGCAGCACCTGCGTACGCACGCCGTGAACCGGGTGCTGATCTTCGGCTCGCTGGCGTTCTGCTTCGTCGTGGCCGCGGCGGCGATCCTCGCGTGGACGTTCACCTCGCGCGTGCTGCTGCCGCTGCGCGAGATCACCGGCACCGCGCGGCGGCTGTCGGTGGAGTCGATGGGCGAGCGTATCGGCGAGATCCGGTCGCGCGACGAG
The DNA here is from genome assembly GCF_040682095.1 of Amycolatopsis sp. NPDC051372. NCBI lineage: Bacteria > Bacillati > Actinomycetota > Actinomycetes > Pseudonocardiales > Pseudonocardiaceae > Amycolatopsis > Amycolatopsis sp. NPDC051372. The sequence continues at coordinate 29,876 of NZ_JBFBAF010000007.1, read as the reverse complement.
CTGGCGGAGCTGGCCCAGACCTTCGACGACATGCTCGACCGCCTGCAGGCCGCGTTCGACGCGCAGCGCCACTTCGTCGCCAACGCGAGCCACGAGCTGCGCACGCCGCTTTCGGTCATCCGCACCGAGCTCGACGTCACGCTGTCGGACGAGGAAGCCGACGAGGCAGAACTCCGTCGGATGGGCGGCGTGGTCCGCGATGCCACGGAACGCGCGGGCCAGCTCGTGAACTCCCTGTTGCTCCTGGCCCGCACCGACGGCGCCGGCCTGGTTCTGCGGGAGCCGGTGGACTTGGCGGTGCTCGTCGGGCGCGCGTGGGCAGCCGTGCGCGCGGAAGCTTCGGCGCGTGGCCTGCGGGCCGAGTTCGCCACCGTCGCCGCGCCCGCGTTCGGCGACCCCGCGCTGCTCGAACGCATCGCCGGCAACCTCGTCGAGAACGCCGTGCGCCACAACGTCGACAACGGCTGGCTCGAGGTCACCACGACACCGGGCCCCCAGTGGTCCACGCTGCGCGTGCGCTCGTCGGGCGGCCTGCTGGACCCTGCGGCCGTGCCGGAGCTGTTCGAACCCTTCCGCCGCGCCGGCGTCGCCCGCACCGCCCGCTCCGGCGCGGGCCTGGGCCTCTCGATCGTCCGCGCCGCCGTCCAGGCCCACGGCGGCGCGATCTCCGCGGAACCCGTGGTGGGCGGCGGGTTGACGGTGACGGTGCACCTGCCGGCGGGTCCGCAAGGGGTCCCCGCCCGGTAACGTTCCCGCGCTCCTCGCTGATGATCGTGCGTGGGGATTCGCTCGTGGCGCTGGTTGGCGCCTGTTCTCGTGGTCGCGCTCGGCGCTGGTGTCGGCTTGGCCTTCGTGACCGGGGCATGGCTCCGGCCGCCTCCGCTGCCCGTCGACCGCACCCCGGTGCCCCTGGCCGGCCACCAGCCGTGCCGCGACGCCGACGTGTACTTCCGCACCGACGAGCAGATGCGCCACGCCGCCGCCGCACTCCACGACGACCCCGAAGCGCGGCTGGTGTTCGTCGAGACCAAGCACGAGTCCTTCCTGTCCCTGCGCGATGGCTTCAAGGACCACCCGGAGATGCTGAAGGGCTTGGGCGGTGAGGAGTCCTCGCCCGCGGTGGTCACCGTCGTGCCGATGCCCACCACCGACCTCGTCGCCTACGTGGCCAGTCTCAAGACCCGCTTCCCCGAGGCGCAGGACGTCTACTCCATCGACGTCAACGCCTACAACGACAAGTTCGGCAAACCCCGCGACGCCCCGACGTGCCCGCGTGCGGGGGAGTACTGACCGGGACCGGTCCCGGCCGGGTGTGTGATGATCGGATGATGAGGACGCGTATCTGGCACTGGCTCGCCCCGGTGCTGGTGCTCGCACTGGGCGCGGGCGTCGGGCTCGCGTTCGTCGTCGGGGCGGCCGTGCGGCCGGATCCGCTGCCGGTGGACCGCACGCCGGTGCCGCTGGCGGGGCATCGGCCGTGCGCGGCGGTTCAGGTGTTCTTCGAGGCCGGGGTGCCCGGGCGGGATCTCGACCAGGAGATGCGGAGGGCGGCCGCCGCGCTCGCCGACGACCCGAAGGCGCGGCGCGTGTACACCGAGACCCAGGCCGAGGCGTGGGTGCGCTTCCAGGAGCTGTTCAAGGACCGCCCGGATCTGCTGGCCGAGGCAGGCCCGGAGAACATGCCGGCCACGGTGACCGTGATCCCCGTGCCGGGCACCGACCTCACCGCCTACGCGACGGAGCTCGGCAAGCGGTTCCCGGCCGCGAAGAACGCCCAGCCCTACGACGTGAACGCCGTCCGGGACAAGGTGGAGCCGAGCAAGCGTGGTCCGGCCTGCCCGCGGGCCGGAGAGTTCTGATCGCACCCGGGGTGAGTCTCCACAGAAGACAATGAGGCCGCCGGCCGGTAACGTTCCCGCCCCGCCGGATGATGATCGGGCGTGGGGATTCGTTGGTGGCGCCGGCTGGCGCCGGTTCTGGTGATCGCGCTCGGGGTCGGGGCCGGGCTGGCGTTCGCCGTCGCCGCCGGGGTGCGGCCGGATCCGCTGCCGGTGGATCGCACGCCGGTGCCGCTGGCGGGCCACCGGCCGTGCGCCGACATCGAGTTGTACTTCGGCACGGACCCCGGCATGACCCGCGCGGCGGCCTCGTTCCGCGACGACGTCCAGGCTCGGCTGGTCTTCGTGCAGACCAAACGGGAATCGTGGGAGAAGCTGAAGAAGATCTTCAAGGATCACCCGGAGGCGCAGCAGGGTATCGACGCCGCCGACGCTCCCGCGGTGGTCGAAGTGGTGCCGGTGCCTGGCACCGATCTGACCACGTACGCGTCGCAGCTCAAGACGCGCCACCCGGACGCGCAGAACGTCAAAGCGGTGGACGTCGACGCCATGGTCGCGGCGATGGGCAAGTCGGGCCAGGCGCCGAAGTGCCCACGTTCGGGTGAATACTGACCAGGGCTTCCGGGGCGAGAGGAACAGACCGTGGGGATTCGTCGGTGGCGCTGGCTCGCGCCGCTTCTCGTGGTCGCGCTCGGTCTGGGCGCCGGCGCCGCGTTCCTGGTCGTCGGGGCCGTGCGGCCCATGGTGTTGGCGGTGAACCGGACATCGCCGCCGACAACCGGACCTCAGCCTTGTCTGGCCGTGCAGGTCTACTTCCGCGACGACGATGCCATGAGGCGCGCCGCCGCCGTGCTCCGGAACGACCCGAAGGCCCGCCGGGTCTACCTCGACACCCAGGCCCTGACCTGGATGGAGTTCAAGAAGATCTACCAGCAGGATCCGGCGAAAATCGCCGCGACGAGTGAGAGCGCCATGCCGGCGACGGTGGCCGTGCTTCCGGTGCCGGGCACCGACCTCAACGCTTACGCCGCAGAGTTGAGGCAGCGGTTCCCGGACGCGCAGAAGACAAAGACGTTCGACCTCGAGGCCGCGCAGGAGAAGTACGCCCCGGAGGCGCAGGGCGACGTCTGCGCGTAACCGCGGAACCGGGGCGGCCGTCCACACAGGACAGCCGCCCCGCGAACATCAAGCCACCGGCACCGAAGCCACACCCGGAGCCAGGAACGGCTTCCCGTTCACCCGCTCCGAAACCCCGGCCCGGTCCAGGTACGGCGTGATGCCGCCGTTCCAGAACGGCCAGCCCGCGCCCAGCAGCAGGCACAGGTCGATGTCCTGCGCCTCCGCGACCACACCCTCGTCGAGCATGATGCGGATCTCCTCGGCGATGGCGTTCAGCGCGCGGTCGCGCACCTGCTCGGCCGTGGAGGGCGACCCGCCACGCGTCCACAGGGCGTCGACCTCCGGGTCGACGGACGCGGTGCCCGAGGAGTCCCAGGTCCACACGCCCTTCTTGCCCGCCTGCACGAACTTGGCGAGGTTCTCGCTCACCGTGAAGCGGTCCGGGAACGAGCCGTGCAGCGTCTCGCCCACGTGCAGCGCGATGGCCGGGCCCACGAGCTGCATCAGGTTCAGCGGCGACATCGGCAGGCCCAGCGGCTCCAGTGCCGAGTCCGCGACCTCGAACGGCGTGCCCTCGTCCACGGACACCAGCACCTCGCCGAGGAAGCGCAGCAGCAGCCGGTTCACGACGAACGCGGTGGCGTCCTTCACCAGCACGCTCGACTTCTTCAGCTGCTTGCCGACCGAGAACGCCGTGGCGAGCGTGGCGTCGTCGGTCTTCTCGCCGCGCACGATCTCCAGTAGCGGCAGCACGGCCACCGGGTTGAAGAAGTGGAAACCGACCACGCGCTCGGGGTGCTGCAGCTTCGACGCCATCGCGCTGATCGACAGCGAAGACGTGTTCGTCGCCAGGATCGCCTCGGGCGAGACGTGCTGCTCCAGCTCCGCGAACACCGCCTGCTTCACGCCCAGCTCTTCGAACACGGCCTCGATCACGAAGTCGGCGTCGGCGAACGCGGCCTTGTCGAGTGACCCGGTCACCAGCGCCTTGAGGCGGTTGGCGGCGTCCGGCGACACGCGCTTGCGCGCCAGCAGCTTGTCGATCTCGTCGTGGACGTAACCCACGCCCTTGTCCACGCGCTCCTGGTCGACGTCGGTGAGCACCACCGGCACCTTGAGGCGGCGCACGAACAGCAGCGCGAGCTGACTGGCCATCAGGCCCGCGCCCACGATGCCGACCTTGTTCACCTTGCGCGCCAGCGACTTGTCCGGCGCCCCGGCCGGCCGTTTCGCGCGCTTGTTCACGAGGTTGAACGAGTACAGCCCGGCGCGCAGCTCGTCGGACATCAGCAGCTCGGCCAAGCCGTCCGTCTCGGCGGCGTAGCCCCGGTCGAGATCGTTGTCCCGCGCCAGTTCCAGCAGCTCCACGGCCTTCGTCGCACCCGGCGAAGCGCCGTGCGTGCGACCGTCGACGATGGACTTCGCGCGGGCGATGGCCGCATCCCAGCCGGCGCCGCGGTCGATCTCGCGTCGCGCGGGGATGACCTCGCCGTTCACGACCTTGGCAAGCCACAGCAGCGACTGCTCGAGGTAGTCGGCCGAGCCGAACACCTCGTCGACGATGCCGAGCTGGGCCGCCTGCTTCACGTTGAGCATCTTGTTCTGCGCCAGCGCGTTCTCGATGATCACGGTCACGGCGGCGTCGGCTCCGATGAGGTTCGGCAGCAGCTGCGTGCCGCCCCAGCCCGGGAACAGGCCGAGGAACACCTCGGGGAACGCGATCGCGGCGGTGTTCTCCGAGAGCGTGCGGTAGTGGCACGACAGGGCCAGCTCGAGCCCGCCGCCCATCACCGCGCCGTTGACGAAGCCGAACGTCGGGATCTTCGACTCGGTGAGCCGGCGGAACACGTCGTGGCCGGTTTGCGCGATCTTTCGGGCCAGCGCCGGGTCCGATACGGCCTCCACACCGGACAGATCCGCGCCGACGGCGAAGATGAACGGCTTGCCGGTGACCGCGATCGCCGCGGGTTCGGCCTCGAACGCCACGTCCAGCGCGGCGTTGAGCGACACGAGGCCCTGCGGGCCGAACGTGCTCGGCCGGGTGTGGTCGTGGCCGTTGTCGAGCGTGATCAGCGCGACCGGCTTCGCGAGCCCGGGCACCTTCACCAGACGCGTGACGGCGGTGGTCACGACCTCGTCGGGGAACGCGGCCTTGGCCTCTTCAGCGGTGAAAGTCATTACTTCGCCCCCTCGAACGCCGGGTTCTCCCAGATCACGGTGCCGCCCATGCCGATGCCGATGCACATGGTGGTCATGCCGTAGCGCACGTCGGGGCGCTCGGCGAACTGGCGCGCCAGCTGCGTCATCAGCCGCACGCCGGACGAGGCCAGCGGGTGGCCGCACGCGATCGCGCCGCCCCACTGGTTCACTCGCGGGTCGTCCTGGTCGATGCCGAAGTGGTCGAGGAAGGCGAGCACCTGCACGGCGAACGCCTCGTTGATCTCGAACAGGCCGATGTCGTCGATCGACAGGCCGGTGCGCTTGAACAGCTTCTCCGTGGCCGGGATCGGGCCGATGCCCATGACCTCGGGCTCGACTCCCGCGAACGAGTAGCCGACCAGCCGCATCGCGACGGGCAGACCCAGCTCGCGGGCAGTTTCCTCGTCGGCGAGGAGCGACGCCGTGGCGCCGTCGTTGAGGCCCGCCGCGTTGCCCGCGGTGATGCGGCCGTGGGGGCGGAACGGCGTCTTCAGCTTCGCCAGCTGCTCGATGGTCGTGCCCGGCCGGGGCGGTTCGTCCTCAGTGGCCAGTCCCCAGCCGAGTTCCTTGGACCGGATGGCCACCGGCACCAGCTCAGGGCCGATCTTGCCGGTCTTCACAGCCTCGGCGTAGCGCTCCTGGCTGCGCGCGGCGTAGGCGTCGGTGCGCTCCTTGGTGATCTCGGGGAACCGGTCGTGCAGGTTCTCCGCGGTCTGGCCCATGACGAGCGCCGTCGGGTCCACGAGCTTGTCGGCGATGATGCGCGGGTTGGGGTCCACGCCCTCGCCCATCGGGTGGCGGCCCATGTGCTCGACGCCGCCGGCGATGGCGATGTCGTAGGCGCCGAAGCCGATGCCGCTCGCGACCGTGGTCACGGCCGTCATCGCGCCGGCGCACATGCGGTCGATCGCGAAACCCGGCACGGACTTCGGCAGGCCGGCCAGCAGGGCGGCCGTGCGCCCGATGGTCAGGCCCTGGTCGCCGATCTGGGTCGTCGCGGCGATGGCGACGTCGTCCACCCGCTCGGGCGGCAGCTCGGGGTGCCGCCGCAGCAGCTCACGGATGGCGTTGACGACCAGGTCGTCCGCGCGGGTCCCGGCGTAGATGCCCTTGTCACCCGCCTTGCCGAAGGGGGTGCGTACCCCTTCGACGAACACGACGTTGCGCACCCCACGCGCGGTCGGCGCAAGGGGCGGCGTTGCTGGTGCGGCCACGAATGCTCCTGAAGTAGACAGAAATCCTGTCCGCACGATAGCCCTTGTTACCCACGGGTAACCAGGGGAGTGGCCCGGACGAGTGGGCGACGGCACACTCCCGGGCGGCCCCGGACCTCAGGAACGCAGGTGGGCGAGCCAGCCACCCTTCGCCGAGATGTCCTCCGCGGCGACGAGCGCCGCCGGTTCGCACAGGAACCCCGAGACCTCCGAACCGTCTTGCAGGCGCACCCGCCCGATCGCCAGCGGCGCGGGGACCGCCGCCACGAACGCGCCGAAGCCGGCCACCGGGAGATCCCACACCTCGGCCGCGATCGCGACGCCGTCTTCGGCCACGCGCACGAGCCCCGGTTTCGGCGGGGTCGTGGCCAGCGCGTGCAGCCGGTACTCGGGCGCGGTCTCGGTTTCGGCGACGAAGCGGCCGCCGCGTGAGGTCAGCTCGTGGTTGAGCGGCTGCCCCCGCAGGTGGGCCCCGACGACGGCCAGGCGCACGCGGTCCTCGACGCCGTGGGCCAGCGCGGCCAGCTTCGCGTCCGCCTCGGCCGGGCCGACGAGCATCACCCCGAACGGCCGCCCGCCGACTGTCCCGGCGGGCACGGCGAGCGCGGACAGGCCGAGCAGGTTGGCGAAGTTCGTGAAGCGGCCGAGGGCGGCGTTCGCGCCGACCGGGTCCGCGGCCACCTCGGCGAGCGTCGGGTGCCCGATGGTGGTCGGCAGCAACAGGGCGTCCACAGTGGAAAGCACGGCGTCGGCCTCGCGCTTGAGCCCGGCGAGCGTGGCCCGGTCGGCGAACACCCGGTGCGCGGGGAGGTCGCGGGCCGCGGTGATGATGGCCGCGACGGTCGGGTCGACCTCGTCGTGGTGCTTCTCGACGAACTCGCCGACGGCGGTGTAGCGCTCGGCGACGAACGAACCCTCGTACAGCAGCCGCGCCGCGGCGAGAAAAGGCGATAAATCCACAGTGGTCACCACCGCGCCGGCCGCGGCGTAGCGCGCCACCGCGGCGGCGTAGGCCTCGGCCCAGCCGTCCTGCAGGGGGCCCAGGGAAGCCGGAACGCCGATCCGGAACGTGCCCGCTTCCGACAGGCACCGCAGCGCGAGCTCCGCCTCGCCCACCGTGCGCGCGAAGATCGACACGCAGTCGATGCTCGCGCACGCCGGCACGACGCCGTCCGTCGGCAGCAGCCCCGGCGTCGGCTTCAGCCCGACGATCCCGTTGAACGCCGCCGGGACGCGGCCCGAGCCCGCCGTGTCCGTGCCGAGCGCGAGGTCCGCGATCCCCAGCGCGACGGCGACCGCGGACCCCGAACTCGACCCGCCCGACACGTACGCCGGATCGATCGCGTTGCGCACCGCGCCATACGGGCTGCGCGTGCCGACCAGCCCGGTTGCGAACTGGTCGAGGTTCGTCGTGCCGAGCACCAGCGCACCCGCCGCCTTCAGCCGGGCGACGACGGGTGCGTCCGCTCGGGGCTCGTAGGCAAACGCCGGGCACCCGGCGGTGGTCGGCAACCCGGCGACGTCGATGTTGCCCTTGACCGCGGCGAGCCGCCCGTAGAGCGGGAGCGGTTCCCCGGCGGTGTACCGATCCTCGAGTGCTTCGGCTTCGGCCAGCAGCTCGGCCTCCGGGCGCAGGTCGACCCAGATCTCGGGCCGGTCGACCTGCTCGATCCGCCGGTAGGCGGCGTGCACGCGTTCGCGGATCATCCGAGCACCACCAGCGGGGTGCCGGGCGCGACCTGGTCGCCGGGGGACACGAGCACCTCGAGCACCTTTCCGTCGGCGGGCGCGGGGATGCGCGCCTCGGTTTTCATGGCTTCCAGCGTGACCAGCGACTGCCTGTGGTCCACCCGCGTGCCGGCCTCGACGTCCACCCGCCAGACGGTGGCGGCGAACGGGGCCTCGACGACGTGGCCGCCCGGCGGTGCCTGCACGCGGGCCGGCGGCCTCGTGACGGGTTCGGGCTTCGGGTCGAACTCGCCCGCGGCGGCCCACGCGCGGCGTTCCGCCTCGAACGCCGCCGACTGCGTGGCGCGGAACCCGGCGATGCTCTCGGCGTTGTCGGCCAGGAATCGCTGGTAGTCGGCGAGGCGGAACTCCCCGTCGGTGATGTCGAGCTCCAGCTGCCCAGCGGAGCCGCGCGCCCGCAGGTCCAGCAGCTCGTCGGCCGACACCGGGTACCACGAGATCCGGTCGAAGAACCGCAGCAGCCACGGCGACCCCGGCTCGAACGCGCCGCGCTGGTGCCAGCCGCTCCACACCTGCACGGTGCGCCCCACGAACTGGTACCCGCCCGGCCCTTCCATTCCGTAGATGCACAGGTAGGCGCCGCCGATGCCGACCGAGTTCTCGGCCGTCCACGTCCTGGCCGGGTTGTACTTCGTGGTCACCAGCCGATGCCGCGGGTCCAGTGGGGTGGCGACGGGTGCGCCGAGGTAGACGTCGCCGAGGCCGAGCACGAGGTACTCGGCGTCGAACACCGTGCGGTAGACATCGTCCACAGTAGACAGACCATTGACGCGGCGGATGAACTCGATGTTCCACGGGCACCACGGGGCGTCGTCGCGCACGCCCGTCATGTACCGCTCGATCGCCTCGCGCGTCGCCGGGTCGTCCCACGACAGCGGCAGCCGCACCCCGCGGCTGGGCACCACCAGGTCCGCGGTGCCCGGCAGGTCGCCCTCCAGCTCGCGCACCAGGCCGAGGGCCTTGCCGACCGGCAGCGCGTCCGGGTCGACGTGCACCTGCAGCGACCGGATGCCCGGCGTGAGGTCGACGATCCCCGGCACGCCTTCGGCGGCCAGCCGCTCGGCCAGCGCGTGGACGCGCATCCGCAGCGCGAGGTCGAGGGTCATGTCGCCGTATTCGACGAGCAGGTTGTCGTCGCCGCTGCGCCGGTAGGTCACCGACGGCTCGCCGTCGTGCGCGGTGCGCCGGGCGAGCACGCCGCCGTCGTCGAGGGCGTCTCGGCTGGCGAGCAGCGGCACCGCAGGACGGCGGCGCAGGGCCGCGGCGTGGTCGGTGTCGATCGGGACGAAGCGCACGGTGTCGCCCGGGCGCAGCTGGCCGAGTTTCCAGCGCTCACCGGTCGCGACCGTGGCCGGGCAGACGAAACCGCCGAGGCTCGGCCCGTCCGGGCCGAGCAGGATCGGCAGGTCGCCGGTGTAGTCGACGGCGCCGATCGCGTAGGGCGTGTCGTGGATGTTGGACGGGTGCAGCCCGGCTTCACCACCATCCTCCCGCGCCCACTGCGGGCGCGGCCCGACGAGCCGGACGCCGGTGCGCGCGGAGTTGAAGTGCACCTGCCAGTCGGTGCGGTAGAAGGTCTCGATGTCGGCCGGCGTGAAGAACTCCGGCGCGGCGTGCGGTCCTTCCAGCGCGCCGATCGTCCACTGTGTACCCAGCCGCGGCCGATCGCCGGCGGGGACGGCGCCGGCGACCGGGTCCGCGGGCTCGGCGCCGGGCGTGAGCACGTCGCCCGCCGCGAGCGCCCGGCCGCCGTGGCCGCCGAACCGGCCGAGCGTGAACGTCGCCGCGCTGCCGAGGAACCCGGGCACGGCGAGCCCGCCCCGCACGAGCACGTAGCTGCGCAGCCCGGCCGTGCCCGCGCCCACGTCGAGCGTGCCGCCGGCCGGGACCACGATCGGCGTCCACGAGGGAGCCGGAGCGCCGTCGAGCAGCACGGGTGCCGTGGCGCCGGTGACGCAGACGGTGGTGTCGGCGGAGAACCGCAGCGTGACACCGTCCACCGTGCACTCCAGGCCGGCCGCGCCCTCGGGGTTGCCGAGTGCGAGGTTGCCGAGCCGCAGAGACAGGTCGTCCATCGGGCCGGACGGCGGCACCCCGACGTGCCAGAACCCGGTGCGGCCCGGCCACTCCTGCACGGTGGTCATCGTGCCGCCGCGCACGACGTCGATCCGCGGCTCGTCGTCGGTGACGCCGTCGAGCGTCGCGGTGTCGTGAGTGGCGCTCGTGAACGCTGGATCGACGGCCGCGGCGCGGAGCTGGCCGAGGTTGGTGCGCAGCCCGCCGACAGCGGTGGTCGCGAGGGCGGCACGCAGGTTCGCCAGCGCGTCCGCGCGGTCGGTTCCGGTGCAGATCACCTTGGCCAGCAGGGGATCGTAGTGCGTGGTGACGATGGTGCCGGCCTCGATCCACGTGTCCACGCGGACGCCCGGCGGCAGCGAGACGCCGGTGACCAGGCCGGCGCTCGGCCGGTGGTTCGCGCTCGGGTCCTCGGCGTAGACGCGGGCCTCGAACGCGTGCCCGCGCGGCTCGGGTGCGGTGGTTCCCGGCGCGGTGGTTCCGGGTGCGGTGGCGAACATCCCTCGGTCGCCCTGGGCGAGCCGCAGCATCCAGCCGACCAGGTCGATGCCGTACACCGCCTCGGTCACCGGGTGCTCGACCTGCAGCCGCGTGTTGACCTCGAGGAACGCGGCCTCCTCGCGCACGGGGTCGTACACGAACTCGACCGTGCCGGCCGAGCGGTAGCGCACCGACGAGCACAGTGCCACGGCCGCGTCGGCGAGCTGTCGGCGCACCGCGTCGGGCAGGCCGGGTGCCGGGCACTCCTCCACGACCTTCTGGTTGCGCCGCTGCAACGAGCAGTCGCGCGTGCCCAGCGCGAGGATCGCGCCGGCGCCGTCGCCGAAGACCTGCACCTCGACGTGCCGGGCGCTCGTCACCAGCCGCTCCAGGAACACACCGGAGCTGGCGAAGCTCTTGGCCGCCACGCTGCGCACGGTCTCCCACGCGGCGGACAGCTCTTCGGCCGACGCACACGCGCGCATCCCGATCCCGCCGCCGCCCCCGGTCGCCTTGAGCATCACCGGATAGCCGATCCCGGCCGCTTCCGCCAGGGCTTCGTCGAGGTCGCCGAGCAGCCCGGTGCCGGGCAGCAGCGGCACCCCGGCCGCGATCGCGGCCTCGCGCGCGGTGTGCTTGCTGCCGAACACCTCCAGGTGCTCCGGCGCCGGCCCGACGAACGCGATCCCGGCGCTCTCGCAGGCACGGGCGAACGCGGTGTCCTCACTCAGGAAGCCGTACCCCGGGTGGATCGCGTCCGCCCCGGTGTCGAGCGCGGCCCGGATGATCGCGTCGGCCCGCAGGTAGCTCTCGGCCGCGGGCGCCGGGCCGAGCCGCACGGCCTCGTCGGCCAGGCGGACGTGGGGTGCGGTGCGGTCGGCGTCGGAGTACACGGCGACGGTGGGGATACCCAGCTCGTGGGCTCCGCGCAGCAGGCGCACGGCGATCTCGCCGCGGTTGGCGACCAGCAGTTTCACGCCGCACGCTCCGGTTCGGTCACGACCATCCGCACCGGCGTCGGGTCGAACCCGTTGCAGGGGTTGTTGATCTGCGGGCAGTTGGACACGAGCACGAGGACGTCGGTTTCGGCGCGCAGCCGGACTTCCAGGCCCGGCGCGGAGATGCCGTCGACGATGCCGAGCGTGCCGTCGGCCTCGACGGGCACGTTCATGTACCAGTTGACGTTGCTCACCAGGTCGCGTTTGCCGAGGCCCCACTTGCTGCCCTCGATGAGGAAGTTGTCGGCGCAGGCGTGCTGGAACCGGGTGTGCTGGCCGTAGCGCAGGCTGTTGGACTCCTTGCTGCACGCGCCGCCGAGCGTGTCGTGGCGGCCGCAGGTGTCGGCGACGACGGTGACGAGCGGCGCGCCCTCGCCGGTGCGCAGCACGCTGCCGGTGGTGAGGAAGATGTTGCGCTGCGCGGCGATCGTCGCAGCGGCGCTGTAGCGCTTCGCGGTGTCCGCCGCGTCGTAGCAGAGGAAGTCGACGGCCTGGTTGCCGCCGAGGTCGATGATCGAGAGCTCCTGGCCGCCGCGCAGCACGGTGGAGAACGGCGCCCGCGCGGGGACTTCGACGTCGAGAACGGTCGTGGTCATGCGAGCCCCCGGGCGGTGAGGTAGTCGGCGGTGTTCTCGAACGCGCGCTGCGCTTCCGGGCTGTGGGTCCACTCCGGACTGACCGGGCCGGTGGGCCGGTCGCGCCAGGCGAGGACGCGCAACGGGGTCACGGTGTAGTCCTCGCGGGGGTCGAGCGGGTGCGCGGTGTTGGCCAGGAGGACGACCACCGGCAGTTCGATGCGCAGGTCGACCGAAGCCCCGGCACCCGCAGAGCCGGTGAACTCGAGCCCACCCTCCGCGTTGACCCGCACGCCCTGGAAGAACGACAGGCTGGGCGGCAGATCCCGGGGCCCCAGGCCGTTTTTCGCCGCCGCCAAGGTGAACAGCGGCATCCCGGCCGGCGAGGGGCCTTCGGGTACGCCGTCGCCGTAGCGCGCGGTGTTGCCGTCCACAGTGGATGTTCCGCACAACGCGTCGTGCCGGCCACTGGTGTCGGCCACGACGGTCGCAAGCACCCGGGCCTGGTCCGAGAGCAGTGCGACGGATTCCCCAAGGTAGGCGTTCCACTGCACCTTCACGGTGTCGGCGACGTTGAGCCGTTCCCAGGGCCCGTCGGCGTTGAACAGCAGGAGGTGCGCGCAGGCGTCGCCCTGAAGGTCGGTGAGCCGCAGCCGGGTGCCGCGGGCGAGGACCTTGTGCGTGTAGCCGCCGCCGGCCACGGTCTCGGCCCAGGTCAGGGCGGCGGGCTCGACTCCGGGCGGCGCGGGCCACCCGGTCGCCGGGATCCTCGGCATCGTGTCGACGACCGTGCCGGCCTGGGCGCGGGCGTGGTCGCGCGCGCCGTATGTGGTTGCCGTGGTGCTCATGGACGTCCTCTCAGACCGCGGGTTCGAGGGCGGGGGCGGTGGTCCGGCGCAGCCGCAGCCAGCAGAACCAGCCGATCAGCAGGGCGGCGCCGACGAATTCGACGGGGAACAGCAGCAGCCAGGGCGAACCCGAGCCGGCGAGGTCGTAGATCTCCGCGCGGGGCCAGGCGATGTTGACGATCATCACCACGCCGTAGGCGACCGCGGCGACGTTCACCGGGACCGCCCAGCGCCCCAGCGAGAACAGACCGGGCTCGGCGGGGAACCGCCCGCGCAGCCGGCGCACCAGCAGCGGGCCGGTGACCAGCAGGTAGGCGAGGTAGACCACGACCACCGAGGTGCCGGTGATCGTGCTGAACAGCGTCGGGTTGCCGACGTTCACCCCGAGCAGCGCGATCGCCAGCGCGCCGGAGATGACGGCGGGCCACAGCGGGGTGCCGGTGCGCGGGTTGACGCCCGAGAGGCGTGCGGAGAACGGCAACGCGTTGTCGCGGGCCATCGCGTAGATCAGCCGGATCGTGCCGGTCTGGATGGTGAGGGTGCAGACGATCACGGCGATCGCGACGTCGGCGAGGAAGATCCGGCCGAAGGTGTCGCCGAAAACGGCCGTGATGACGTACGGCAGGCCGTGGCCGGCGAGTTCGCCGTCGGTGAGGCTCGGGGCTGCCATCAGCGCGGTGAGCACCACGGCGAGGCCGCCGAGCCCGGACACCAGCACCGCGCGCAGAACGGCTCGCGGTGCGGCCCGGCGGGCGTCGCGCGTCTCCTCCGCGACCGAGGCCGCGGTGTCGAACCCGTACAGCACGTACGCGGCCATCAGCGCCGAAGCGAGTACGCCGCCGATCCCGGCCGCGGAGGCGCCGTCGCTCACCGGGACGCTGTGCACCACGACCTGCGGCCCGCGCACGGCGAACAGCGCCAGGCCGCCGATGAGCACGACGACGCCGATCAGCTCCGCGGCGACCCCGACGTCGTTGATCCGGGCCATCACACGGACCCCGGCGGCGTTGACCACCGTGGTGAAGACGATCAGCAGCGTGCCGAGCAGCACGGCGTTCGTGGCACCGGTCGGCGAGGTCACCGACGGGTCGCCGCCGACGAGCTGGAACCCGCTCCACACCGAGGGGAGCACGATCTGCAGCGCGATCGCCGCGGCGGCGAGCGCGACGACGCAGCCGAGCAGCATCATCCAGCCCGCGAGCCAGCCGGCGAAGCCGCGCGCGAGCTGCTTGGCCCACTGGTAGACGGATCCGGCGAGCGGGTAGCGGGCGGCCAGCTCCGCGAAGACGAGCGCGACGAGGACCTGCCCGGCGAGCACGAACGGCCACGACCAGAAGAACAGCGGGCCGCCGAAGGTGTAGCCGAAGCCGAAGAGCTGGAAGACGGTGGTGAGGATCGAGACGAAGGAGAAGCCGGCAGCGAAGGCGGAAAACCCGCCCAAGCTGCGGCGGAGCTCCTGGCGATAGCCGAACTGCGTGAGGTCGTCGGAGGGGACCGAGGGCGCGGGCATGCGGGGCTCCCGTCTGCTGGCGGGTATTTCGATCGGTTGACCGAAATTAAGCCGCCGGTGGGTCGCTGCCGTCTCGCTCGCGTAAGGCGAGTGTTAACGGGTGTTTCCGGAAGGGGCTGTCGCGCGTAACACGGCGGGGCGCCTGGCAGGATCGGCGGGGTGGACGGGAAGGCGACGGGAGTGGGGCGGCCTCGCGCGAGTGGCGCGGCGGCGAGCCGCCAGGACGCGCGCGAGGCGGTGCTCGACGCGGCGGGGGAGTTGTTCACCGGCGCCGGGTACGCGGCGACCACCACTCGCGCGATCGCCGAGCGGGCGGGCCTGCGGCAGGCGTCGCTGTACTACCACTTCCCGGCCAAGGAGGACATCCTCGCCGAACTGCTGGCGGCCACGGTCCGGCCTTCCCTGGCGGTCGCGGTCGGGCTGGTCTCCTCGCCCTCGCCCGAGCCGGCGAGCGTGCGGTTGTGGGCGCTGGCCTATGCGGACGTGCGGCTGCTCGGCGGGGCGCGGCACAACATCGGCGCGCTGTACCTGCTGCCCGAGGTGTCGTCGCCGAACCTCGCCGGGTTCCGCGCGGAGCGGGCCGAGCTGAAGGCCGCGTACGGCACGCTCGTGCGGATCGCCGGTGCGCCCGCGATCCGCACGGACCTGGTGTTCGGCCTCGTGGAGAGCACTGCGATCACGCGCCGCGACGACCCGGCGCTCGACGTGGAGGCCCACGCCCGCGAAACGGCCGACGCCGTCGTCCGGCTGGCCGGCCTCGGCGAACCGGACGACACGCTGCGAGCGGCGGCCCGCGCGCTGCTCAACCCGGTTGGTCGGACATAATGCGCATTGTGGACACGTCGTGGGGGTGGTGCTCGTGAAGTTCTTCCGCTCGCGGCCGGTGGACGAGGCGTCCGCGCTGCGCGGATCGGTCGCGTGGTCGCGCGGCCGGGAAGGCGCGCGTGACCTGCTGGAGCGCTTCGGGGTCGCCGTCCGGCTGGGCGAACTGGGCGAATGGCGCGACGCCGAGCCGGTGTTCCGTGAGCTCGTGCCGCCCATGACCCGCGAATTCGGTCCGCGCAGCAAGGAAACGCTGGGCCTCTGGGTGCAACTCGCGATGTCGTGGTCCGGCCAGGGCCGCCCCGACGAGGCCGTACCCCTGCTGGCCGAGACGGAGGACGTCTACGAGCAGACCTGGGGCCCCGAAGCCGCCACGATCTGGTGCCGCCGCATGCTCGTCGAGGCCCTGGGGGTGGCCAACCGCATCGACGAGCGTGTCGCCGCGTCGGCGTCGGTGGTCCGCTACTGCGCCTCCGAACTCGGCGACGCCGACCCGCTGACCCGCGAAGTTCGCTTCGGCGACCTGATCGCACTGTGCGATGCCGACCGCCAGGACGAGGCCCTGCGCGAACTGGCCGAGAAGATCGTGCCGCACTTGAAGAAGCCGTTCGACCTCGACTGGGCGGAAGCCGCGCGCCTGGAGATCACCGCCGAGCTGGGCGACCCTGCTCTTGCGGTGCCGCCATTGCGCGAACTCGCCGCCCGGCACGCGCGCCACGGCTTCTTCCGCCAGTGCCTCGCCGACGTGCTGGTTCTGACCGACGACCACGCTGAAGCGGCCTCCCTGCTCACGTCGCTGGTCGCCGAGTTCTGGAGCGGCTGGCGCCAGACGCTGCGCAACCGCGGGACCCTGGCCCAAATCCACCCGGACCCGGAGGTGGCGGCGTTCCACGCCCGCGAGGTCCTCGCGGCGGTGGCGTGGCCGGTGGGCCATCCGGAAGTGATTGCGGCGCAAGAGGTCCTGGACCGCCTGGGCTGAGCACTCGTCAGGTGGGTGTCCATACGCGAAGCGATCCGTCGCGCAGTTCGGCGAACCGGCCGGTGCGCGGGTCGGCCGCGGTGGGCCGGAAGCCGGGCACGAAGGCGGTCGGGGCACCGTCGGCGGGGTCCCAGACCTCGAACCCCTCGGCGGCGGTCACGTAGAGCAGGTTCTCGACCGCCCACATCGGACCGTTCGGCCCCGCGAACAGCCCGCGGCTTTCGCGTGTGACCGGGTCGAACAGCTCGACTCCGTCGATCGTCTCGCCCTCGTCCGGGCCGGGTTTCTGCAGGGCGAGCAGGTCGTCGGAGATCCAGGCCATCGGCGTGTCCCGCACGTATCCACGGTCGGTGAGCACGGGCAGGTCGCGGGGTGCCCGTGCATCGCCGCCGAGCCAGGCCGAAACGTCGATCACGGCCGGGACGCCGGCCGGGGCCCATACCCAACCGTCGTCCACGAGCCAGCGGCCCGACGGACTCGCGGTGAGACGGCCGTGGAAGTAGTCCGGGTCTTCGTCGTCCAGCGGCAGCCGGTCTCCGGTGGCGGCGTCGTACAGGTCGAGCCGGTTCCACGCGCTCGCGGCGACGAAATACCCCGGGAGAAAGGTGAACGGGAAGGGCACCTGCTCGCTGTTGTAGTCCCCGATGTCGAGCCACCGGATTACCTCGCCGGTGCGCGTCGCGAGAACCACTCCGTGGCTGCCGTAGTCGGTCACCACCGCGGTGCGTTCGCCGTCGGCCGACGTGGACAACGCTGGACGCGGTTCGCGCATCCGCAGCGCCTTGTGCTTCTCGGCGGGCAACTGGATCGGACCGGTCAGTCGTTCGGGATCGCCGTCGTCCGGCAGAGCCACGAGGCCCTCGGCGGTCAGCGCGAGCCAGCCATCGGGCAGGGGCGCGAGGCACTCGTCGCCCCACGGCACGACCGCGCACGGGCGGGTGCACCAGGTGCCGCCGAGAGGTGAATCGCGATGGATCGGCTGCGGGGTGCCGACGAGGCGTTCGACGTGGATGGGGTGGTGCGTGGCCGCGACACAGCGCGGGCAGATGGTTCGGAGCTCGGCGGCAGGCCCGTCGGCGCAGGACTCACAGAGCAGGTCGAGTTCACTGGCGACTCCAGTGAAGACCAGACTATGGCGCGGGGAATCAGGAAAACCCAGGTGCGGGCACCGGCGGGTGGCCGAAGCCGGACCCGGGTGCCCGCAGGAAAGCACGTTCACAGCCGTGAGCCTGACAGCTCACGAGCCGCAGGCGCACGTGAATTTCAGGCCGTCGCCGTCGTGTGCAACGCCTTGCTCAACGCCCCTACCGTCAGCTCCACCTGCCACGGCCGCGCCCCACCTGCCTGCAGCACCGCCGCCACCCCGTCTTCCGACAGGTCGGCCGGCGGCCGCCAGCACGTGCGCCGCACGAGGTCGGGCAGCATGAGGTTCTCCACCGGCAGCCGGCGGTCCTCGGCGATGGCGGCCAGCGCCGCGCGTGCCGCGGAGAGGCGGGCGGCGGCGTCGGGGTCCTTGTCGGCCCAGCGGTTGACCGGGGGTGGGCCGTCGGACGGCTGGGTGGGGCTGGGGAGCTCGCTCGCGGGCAGCGTCTTGGCCGCCTGCAGGTGCCGCAGCCAGCTGGCTGTGTACTTGCGCTGCACGCGGCCGCTGAACACCGGCAGGGCCTGCAGCTCCTCAACGGTCTTCGGGTCGGCAGTCACGGCGTTGACGATGGCGCTGTCGGGCAGGATGCGGCTGGGCGCGCGGTCGCGTTTGCGGGCCAGCTCGTCGCGGGCCTGCCACAGCTCGCGCACGGCGGCGAGGCCGCGCGGGCTGCGGATCTTGTGCACACCCGACGTGCGGCGCCACGGCTCGGCGCGCGGGGCGGGCGGCGGCGCGGTGCGCACGGCTTCGAACTCCTGCCGTGCCCACTCGAGCTTGCCCTGGGACTCCAGCTCGACCTCGAGACGTTCGCGCAGCTCGTTGAGGAGCTCGACGTCGAGGGCGGCGTAGTTGAGCCAGTCGACGGGCAGCGGCCGCTTCGACCAGTCGGCGGCGCTGTGGCCCTTCTCGAGCGTGTAGCCGAGCAGCAGCTCGACGAGCGTGCCCAGCGCCACGCGCTCATAGCCCGCCAGCCGACCGGCCAGCTCGGTGTCGAAGAGGCTCTTGGGGCGCAGGTCCAGCTCGGCCAGGCACGGCAGGTCCTGGCTGGCGGCGTGGAGCACCCACTCGGTGTCGTTGAGGACTTCGCGCAGGGGCGCGAGGTCGTCGGCCAGCGCGATCGGGTCGAGCAGCACCGTGCCGGAGCCTTCGCGGCGCAGCTGCACGAGGTAGGCCTTGGGGAAGTAGCGGTAGCCGGACGCCCGTTCGGTGTCCACGGCCACGGCACCGGTTCCGGCGGCGAGCCGCGCGCACGCTTCAGCGAGCGCCGCCGGATCGGTCACCACGGGGGGTGTGCCTTCGGCGGGCTCGCGTAGCAGCACGGGCGATCCGGCGTCCTCGGTGGTGGTCTCTCCGGTCCGGGCGCCGTCCGCCTGTGCACTTCCCATAGCTGACGACCCTACGGGACGGGCGTACCGCGCCTGGTCCGCCCGCCCCGCAGGGCCTCTGTCTGCCTTCGTCAGCGGATCACACCGGCGCGCATTGCCAATGCGACCATCTGTGCCCGGTCACCCGTGCCGAGCTTGCGCCCGATGCGGGAGAGGTGCGACTTCACGGTGAGCGCGGAGAGGGAAAGTTCCTCCCCGATCTCCTTGTTCGACTGCCCGTCGGCGACGAGCTGGAGCACCTCGACCTCACGGGCGGAGAGCTCACGCGGGGTGTTGTCGGTACCCGCGACCCGCGTGCCGGTCGCCAAAACCGGGGCCACGCTCGGGTCGGCGTACACGCCGCCTTCCAGGACCCTGCGCACGCCGTCGGTGACAACCACCGGCGACGCGGACTTCAGCAGGTACGCCTGGGCACCGGCCTGGAACGCCGACCGAACCGCGTACGGGTCGTCGGACGATGCGAGCACCACCACGCGCGGCCATCCGTGGCTACGGAGTTCCGTAACCAGCTCGATGCCGCTGCCGTCCGGCAGTCCGAGATCGAGGATCGCCAGGTCGCACGGGCCGGTGGCCTGTGCTCGCGCCCTCGCCTCGGCCACCGTGGCGGCTTCGTGGACCGTGCCCGCACCCATCTGTGCGAGTCGTGCTGCGATTGCCTCCCTCAACAGCGGGTGGTCATCGACCACCAACACGGAAAAAAGCTCTTCCCGCGGGTGCGGAACCATGCTCGCCGGCAATGCACCGGCTGGCGTGGATCGAACGGCCTGAGAAATGCCGACGGTAGCCACGTCACTACCTCCCTGGAGTCGGTCGTGCCCCCCGACCGGCACCGGGACCTTCGGCCGTTCAGCCGCGCCAGCTTTAGACCGAAAGTGGTGTCGTCGAAGGCACTGTAGCCGCCCGGAGGCCGTTACGGGGGGATCGAATGGGTATCTATCTGAAACGACTCGTCACTCAGGGCGTTCACCGTCACACGATCGGGCTAGTGCTGAGCCCGTTGCTAACGGAACGGCTTCCGGAGGCGATGCAACAGAGTTACCGAACCCGAAACGCCCGTGCAGGTGGGCCGTGCACCTGCGGGTGCTTCCGCCCGGACGTCTCGTGAGCAGTCCACCAGACGTCGGAAATCGCCCTCCGCCGGGGCAAGATCAACTTTCTTCACGTTTGCACAGAGGGTCTTCGAGCGGCTCCGGGCGGGGCCGTGTCGGGGGCTCCGCGGGTACTGAGTGGCTTTGTGGGCGTGACCAGGGCATGACAGCCCGTGATCATTGGGTCTTCACGAACGTGGGCATCCGTGCGTGCTAGCGCGTGCGGTCCCAGGTGGACGGACGTGAACGGCTCTCAGAATCGCGTTCGGTCCGCCACCGGTGCCGTCGGTTGTCCAGACCACGACAGGCGCTCCTGGCCGTTCTGAGGGCGCGCGAAGGTCCCGGACGGGCGGCCCGTCCGGGTGAACTTCGGTGGATCAGGAGCTCTGGCGCTGTTCGAACAGCGTGACGCCGACCGGCGGCAGCCCCACGACGCTCGCCATGACCTGGCAGAACGCGTAGCCGTGGGCCCGCAGCGCGGCGTCGGTGGGCGTCCAGGAGGCCCGCAGCTCGAGGTCGTCGGTGCGCGAGGGCCCGGAGATGTCGCCGAACCGCGCCGACGAGGTCTCGGTGACGGTGCCGCCCAGCGCCTTCATCGAGGCGCCAGACGCTTCCAGCGCATCGGTCAGCCACGACCAGCCGACGGCCGGCAGGAAGGGATCGGTGGCCAGCTCACGGTCGAGCTCCGCCCGTACGTACATGACCAGCCGCAGGACGCCGTCCCAGCCTTCTTGGCCGTCGGGGTCGTGCAGCAGTACGAGCCGCCCCGACGCCAGCACGTCCGCCGGGCCCTCCACCTCACAGCTCACGGCGAACGACCACGGCGCCAGCCGCTGCGGCGCCCGCATGGTCTCCAGTCGCACCTCGGGACGCGGCCGCACGGACTTCAGCGCCGCGACGGCTTCGCGGAAGAGTTCGGGCACTGGCGTCATCGCGGTCACGCAACGACTGTAGGGCGGCGACGCCCCGTTGCGGACGCAGGCGCGCCGAGGGACGACCCGACCGGCCCAGTGGTCCGCCGGCGCGTCGCCGGGGCGGACGAATCGGGCGCGGAGGCTTGATCAGGCCGGTCGTGGTGGGAGTTCTGGTCGCGGCTTCGGCGGTCGGGCCGGGGTGGGGGAGCCGCGACTGCGTGCTGACCGAACTTCGGCGATCGGATCCGATGCGCCCGGACTGCGTCGTCCCCGGCCGCTTGTCCGGGCCGGGTGATTCGGGCGCGGCGGCTTGAACCGGCCGGAAGGCTGGTCGGACTTCGCGGGGCGGGCCGGCGGAGCGCGAGGACCGTGGGTGTGGGCAGGCGTGGCTTGACCGGAGGTCGGCGGCCGCTTGCGGCCGGAGCGCCGGTGGGGGTTGTGCGGCCGGTCCGATAACCCGGCCCCGGAGGCCTCCGAGCGGCCCGCCGGCTGCTCGCCGCCCGCGAGCGACGGAGGACGAACGCGGCCGAATCCGGCGCCGGGGCCGCCCCGCCCAGGCGGGAGCACCAGGCGTGGGACGATGGGCTTCGTGGCTGAGCTTTCGTCTGTGTCTGAGTCCTTTGCGTCCGAGACCGCCCCGGCTGTCGCGGCGCGGCGTGTGCTGGCGGAGTCGCCGTTCCTGGCCGCGGCGCGCGGGGAGAAGCCCGTGCGCACGCCCGTGTGGTTCATGCGCCAGGCCGGGCGGTCGCTGCCGGAGTACCGGAAGCTGCGCGAGGGCGTCGCGATGCTCGACGCGTGCTTCGACCCCGAGATGCTCGCCGAGATCACGCTGCAGCCGGTGCGCCGGCACGGTGTGGACGCGGCGGTCCTGTTCAGCGACATCGTGGTGCCGCTGAAGGCCGCGGGCCTGGACATCGACATCGTGCCCGGCACGGGGCCGGTGGTGGCCGAGCCGGTGCGCGACCGCAAAGCCGTGCGGGCGATTCCGCTGCTGGAGACCGAGCAGGTCGAGCGCGTGGCCGAGGGCGTGGGCCTGCTGGTGGAACGCCTGGGCGACACGCCGTTGATCGGCTTCGCCGGCGCGCCGTTCACGCTGGCCAGCTACCTCATCGAGGGCGGTCCGAGCCGCAACCACGAGCACACCAAGGCGCTCATGCACGCCGAACCCGAGCTCTGGCACGAGCTCGCCGGCCGCCTCGCCGACATCGCGCTCACCTTCCTTCGTGCGCAGCTCGACGCTGGCGCCGACGCCGTCCAGCTGTTCGACTCGTGGGCCGGCGCGCTGTCCGAGCGCGACTACCGCGAGTTCGTCCAGCCGCACTCGGCGAAGGTGCTGGCCGGCGTCGCGGGCTACGGCGTGCCGCGGATCCACTTCGGCGTCGGCACGGGCGAGCTGCTCGTGGCGATGCGCGAAGCGGGCGCCGACGTCGTCGGGGTCGACTGGCGCGTGCCGCTCGACGAGGCCGTGCGCCGGCTCGGCGGCAAGGCCGTGGTGCAGGGCAACCTCGACCCGGCGCTGCTCTACGCGGGCTGGCCGGTGATCGAGGCCGAGGTCCGCCGGATCGTCGACGAGGGCCGCGCGGCCGACGGGCACATCTTCAACCTCGGCCACGGCGTGCTGCCGAGCGTCGAGCCCGAGGTCCTCACCCGCGTCGCCGAGCTGGTGCACTCGCTGTGAAGCACGTCGCCGTCGTCGGCGGCGGCATCTCCGGCCTGACCGCGGCCTACCGCCTGCGGACGCTGCTCGGCGACGGCGTCGCGATCACCGTCTTCGAAGCCACCCCCGCCGTCGGCGGCAAGCTGCGCACGGCCGAGGTCGGAGGCGTGCCCTACGACGTCGGCGCCGAAGCCTTCCTCGCCCGCCGGCCCGAGGTCACGGCGCTGGTCGCCGAGGTCGGGCTGGGCGAGCACCTGGTGCACCCCACGAAGGCGCGCGCCAAGATCCACGCCGGCGGCACCGTCACGGGCCTGCCGCCCGGCACGGTCATGGGCGTGCCCGCCTCCGCCGACGCCGTGGCCGGCGTGCTCTCGGAAGACGGCCGCCTCGCCGTCGAAAAGGAACGTTCCCTCGGCCCCGTCGAGCTCACCGCCGCCGACGTGGCTCTCGGTCCGCTGCTGCGCACCCGCTTCGGCGACGAGCTCGTCGATCGGCTCGTCGACCCGCTGCTCGGCGGTGTCTACGCGGGCGGCGCCGACGGCCTCGGGCTGCGCGCGACCATGCCCGGCCTGGCCAAGGCCGTCGCCGAGGGCGCCGGGTCGCTCACCGACGCCGCGGCCGCCCTGCTGCCGAAGACCCCCGGCACCGCGCCCGTGTTCGGCACGTTGACCGGCGGCCTGACCACACTGCTGGACCGCCTGCGCGAGCTGTCCCGAGCCACCGTGCGCACCTCCGCCACCGTCCGCGCCCTGACCCGCACCGCGAACGGCTGGCGCCTCGACGTGGGCGCCGCCGCCCCGGCCCACGCTCCCGAGGACACCCCGGTGAACGTCGACGCCGTTGTGCTCGCCGTGCCCGCCCCCGCCGCGCGCAAGCTGCTCGCCGACCTCGTCCCGGCCGCGTCCCAGGCGTTCGGCGAGGTCGAGCTGGCCTCGATGGCCGTGGTCGCCCTCGCGCTGCCGCCCGGCACCGAACTGCCCGACGCGTCGGGCATCCTCATCGGCGCCGGCGAGAAGGACGCCGAGGGGGTGCCGTACGCGTCGAAGGCCTTCACCTTCTCCGCCAACAAGTGGGCCCACTACGGCGCCGCCGGCCCGGTGCTCGTCCGCGGCTCCGTCGGCCGCTTCCGCGAGCAGGGCGCGCTGAACGGCGACGACGAAGCCCTGGTGCACGCCGTCCGCGACGACCTCGCCCGCCTCACCGGTGTCACCGCACAGCCGCTCGACACGCTGGTCACCCGCTGGGGCGGCGGCCTGCCGCAGTACGGCGCCGGGCACCTCGAGCGCGTGACGCGCATCGAAACCGCCGTCAACGAGCTGCCCGGCCTGGCCGTCGCGGGCGCGACGCTGCACGGCGTCGGGCTCCCGGCGTGCGTCGCCACCGCCGACGCCGCCGCGAAGCGGATCGCGGCGAGCTTCACAGTGTGACGTGACGGAGGCGCTTGGCGCCCGGAAGCCGTGCGGTGCGAGGATGGAGCCATGGCGCGGCTGAACTACAACGAGCTCAACGACAGCATCCGTTACACCGCCTGGTCGGTCTTCCGGGTCGAGCCCGGCCGCCTCGGCGAGGACCGCGGGACCGCGGGGCAGGAGACGGCGGAGTTCCTCGACGGGCTCGCCGACAAGGGCGTGGTGGTGCGCGGCGTCTACGACCTGTCCGTGCTCCGGGCCGACGCCGACTACATGGTGTGGTGGCACGCCGAGGAGATCGAGCAGGTCCAGGCCGCCTACAACGGCTTCCGGCGCACGCCGCTGGGCCGCGCGTCGACCCCGGTGTGGAGCCAGGTCGCACTGCACCGCCCGGCGGAGTTCAACAAGAGCCACATCCCGGCGTTCCTCGCTGGTGAGGAAGCGCGCAAGTACATCTGCGTGTACCCGTTCGTCCGCTCCTACGAGTGGTACCTGCTCCCGGACGAGGAGCGGCGCAAGATGCTCGCCGACCACGGCAAGGAAGCCCGTGACTACCCGGACGTGCGCGCCAACACCGTGGCGTCGTTCGCGCTCGGCGACTACGAGTGGATCCTCGCGTTCGAGGCCGACGAGCTGCACCGCATCGTCGACCTGATGCGCCACCTGCGTGCGACGGAGGCCCGCCGCCACGTGCGCGAGGAGATCCCGTTCTACACCGGCACGCGCGTGGCGCCCGCCGAGCTCGTCGCGGCACTGCCGTAACCGCCGTGCAGGACGTGCTGGCCGGGGTGTGGCAGACGCTCACCGGCGAATCCCTCCCGGCCGTGTCCTTGACCGGCGACGAATCCTTGCTGCCCGGCACTTTCCGGGTCGAGGCCGCCGCGACGGCGGGCATCGCGGCCGCCACGCTCGCGGCCGGTGAGCTGCTGCGCCTTCGCGGCATCGAACCCGGCACGGTGGGTGCGGACACGCGCCACGCCGCCGCCGCCGTGCGCAGCGAAGCTTTCGTGCGCGTGGACGGCGAGCCGCCTGCGAGCCCGTGGGGTCCGATCGCCGGCGACTACCTCGCTTCCGACGGCTGGGTGAAGCTCCACGCGAACTATCCCCGCCACGAGGCCGCCGTGTGCTGGTCGCTCGGCGTGCCCGCGCAGCGCGACGCCGTCGCGAAGACCGTGGCCGCCAAGACCGCCGCCGAGGTCGAGTCCGCCGTGGTGACGGCGGGTGGCGCGGCCGCGCTCATGCGTTCGCGCGACGAGTGGCTCGCGCACCCGCAGGGCCAGGCCGTCGCCGGCCTGCCGCTCGCCGAGATCCGGCAGATCGGCGACGCGCCGAAGAACACGCTTTTCGACTCCGACCGGCCAATGGGCGGGGTCCGGGTGCTGGAGCTGACGCACGTGCTCGCCGGGCCCGTCGCCGGCCGCGTGCTCGCGGCCCACGGCGCGAACGTGCTGCACGTCGGCGCCGCGCACCTGCCGCGCATCCCCGCGCTGACGATGGACACCGGCCACGGCAAGCGTTCGGGGTTCGTCGCGCTCGACACCGAGGGCGGCCGCGCGCGGCTGAAGAAGCTCATCGCGCGCGCCGATGTGGTGCTGCAGTCGTTCCGTCCCGGCGCGCTGGAGCGAATCGGATTCGGTCCGGAGGTGTTGGCCGAGCTGCGGCCGGGTCTTGTCACGGCCGACCTGTCGGCCTACGGCTGGGCCGGCCCGTGGGCCCGCCGCCGCGGGTTCGACAGCCTGGTGCAGATGGCCTCGGGCATCGCCGAGGAAGGCGCTCGCGTCGCGGGCACCGACCGGCCGACGCCGCTGCCCGCGCAGGCGCTCGACCACACCACGGGCTGGCTCGCGGCCGCGGCGATCATGACGGCGGTGCGCCGCACGGTCATCGAGGGTGGCAGCTGGAACGTGCGGTTGTCTCTCGCGGGAACGGGTCGATGGCTGGATTCCTTGGGGCGCAAGGAACCTTCGGTGTCCAGTGTGGACTCAGTGGATTACGGCGACCTCGTCGAAGAAGTCGACAGCGACTTCGGCAAGCTCACCCGCGTGAAGATGGCCGGCGACCTGCCGGGCGCCCAGCCGCACTGGGATCACCCGTCGCACCTGCCCGGAGCCGACAGCGCGGTGTGGCACCCGGTCAGCTCCTGAACCAGCGCCGCCGCTTCGCGGGTTCTCGGGCGGCGACCCAGGCGGCGAACGCGTCGGCGTACTCGCGCGCCCGGATCGTGTCGGTTTTCGGGTGCGCGGCGGCGTAGGCGGCGAAGAGCGGGCCGAAGCGCTCGCCCAGGCTTTCGGCCAGGTCGGGGTGCAGATACGCCATGAGCCGGCGGCGTTTGGTGAGCAGGACGTCGGCTTCGACGCACAGCCGGTCAGGCGCGAAACCCGGCGGGGGTGGGGCGCCGGTGAGCAACGCGTCGAGCAGCGCGGCCTGCCGGGCGGCGAGCTCCTCGCGGCTCACGCCGTCACCGTCGTGCGCAGGGCGGCGAGCTCCGCGGCCAGCTCGGTGTCGGTGGGGTAGTCGTCGTCGCGTTCCAGCAGCACGCCCGGCGGGTCGGTGCGGCGGCGCAGCTCGGCGAGCAGGTCGAGCACCTCGGGCAGCACCGGGTGCGCGTGCGTGTCGTGGTAGACGCCGTCGCGCTCGACCCCGCCTGCCATGTGCACGTAGGCCAGGCGCTCCCAGGGAATCCCGTCGAGAAACGCCACCGGGTCGGTTCCGACGTTGCGCGCGTTGGCATACAGGTTCGCCACGTCGATGATCAGCAGGCACCCCGTGCGCTCGGTCAGCTCGGTGAGGAACTGCTCCTCCGACAACGTGTTCTCGGGCCACTCCAGTACGGCCGCGATGTTCTCCAGTGCCAAAGGGACGTCCACAATGGACTGGGCGAGTCGGACGTTGGCCACGAGCACGTCGAGCGCTTCGCGCGTGCGCGGCAGCGGCATGAGGTGCCCGGAGTCGAGCCCGCCCGCGCGGACGAAGCACACGTGGTCGCTCGCGAGCGGCGCGTCGAGCGCCCGGGCCAGCTCGGCGAGGTGCTCGACGCGCTTCGTGTCCAGCGGCTCCGCCCCGCCGAGCGAGAGCGACACGGCGTGCGGCAGCACGGGTAGGCCGCGCTGCCGCAATGCCAGCAGGCTC
Organism: Amycolatopsis sp. NPDC051372; assembly: GCF_040682095.1. Lineage (NCBI taxonomy): Bacteria > Bacillati > Actinomycetota > Actinomycetes > Pseudonocardiales > Pseudonocardiaceae > Amycolatopsis > Amycolatopsis sp. NPDC051372. Next base: position 2,743 of record NZ_JBFBAF010000007.1, on the reverse strand, counting down.
TCGGGCAGGTGTGGCGCGTGGAGGTTCTCGGCGACGACCTCCACCCAGTCGACGCCCGGCAGCCGCGCGATCGACAGGTCCAGCTCGGCCCGCCAGCCGATGCCGACACCCAGCCGGTCAACCACCACAACCCCCGCCGCCGCACGAAGAACCGCAGGAGGAGCCGCCGCTGCTGCACGAAGACCCACTGCTGCACGAAGACCCACTGCTGCTCGACGAGCTGCTGCAGGACGAACCACCGCTCGACGAACCACCGCCGGACCCGGCGAACGGCTGGACCGGCGGGATCAGCGCCGCGCTCAGCTCGTCGTCCGGGTACATCACGAGCCCGCCCAGCGCCACGGCGCCGGCCGCTCCGGCGAGCAGCAAGGCCGGCTGCGCCGCGCCCTGCGTGCGGCTCGACCCCCGGGCGCGCGTCAGGGCCCCTTGGCCCTTCGCCGTGATCCGCACGCGCTTGCGGTTGCGGTTGCGCACCACGCTCGCGACGACCGTCAGCACGAGGACCACCACGAGCAGCAGGAACAGCCAGCCAACGGGCCGGTCGTTCGCCGCACCCGTCACGAACCGCACGGCGCCGATCGCCACGAGGATCAGGTAGGCCAGCAAGATTGTGGTGTGGAACGGAGGTGCTTCGCTGCCGGAGGTGAGCAGGCCGGTGCGCTGCATATCGCCTTCGAGGTCGCTCATCGCCTTCGACCGCGCCGCCTTCGCCCGCAGACTGCGCGTGGTACCGCCGGTGGCGCCCTTCGCGCCCTCGTGCACCGAGCGTTCGATCTTGTGCGACGGGTGTTTGCCTGCCGCCGTCAAGAGCCCTTCGCTGTTCACGCGCAGCAGACCACGATCCACCAGCGCCGCGATCGCCGTGTCGGCCACGCGCTCGGGCCCGCCGGCCAGGTACGCGAGGTGGTAGACGTCCGGCAGCTCACCGGTGTGCTGGCCCGCTCGCGGGCGTGCGACGCGCGGCCCCACCATCTGCACCAAGAGCACCACGGCCAGTGCGATTCCGTACCACGCCAGGAACTGCGGTCCCGAAATCCCCCAGGTTTCGTCCACGGCTTGCCTCGTCACTCTCGTAGTCGCCGGTACCGACCAGGTTCACCGAGTGGGTCGGCACAACTGACGCCGTCGGCGGCGCCACGGTTCCGTCAGCAGCTGGTGGAGCCGCCGCCGCATCCTGAGCCGCCGCCGCAGCTCGAACCGCCTCCACCACAGCTTCACCCACGGCCGCAGCGTGAGCCGAGGTGTAGCTCGCCACCGCCGAGACGGGTGGGCCGGCATCCGATCTGAAGGGGCTTGGGTTTCGGCCGCGGCGCAAGGCGATCCGCAGCCGGTGGTCGATGTGATCGCCCAGTCCACCGACCGCGCTGGCCTCGGCGGCTCCCGTCACGACGCTGCGGTCCGCCCACGCCGCGCGCATCGCTTCGCAACTGGCTTCGGCGGGCCGCGCCTGTTGCCGCGCTTGTTGCCACGAATGGGCGAGCACCACGGCCTCGAGAACCACGACCACGCCCACCGCAACGGACGAGTTCGCGGGGAGGTTGGAGCGACAAAGGTCGCGCCCCAACTGCGACTGACGGTGGTGAGCGGCGAGGCCCCGCACATCCGGGGTCAACCGACCGGTTGGCCTGCCTGGCCGCCGCAGCCGGCATTGTCCCCACTCGGTCGGGTTGTGGACAGATGCCGAACCTGGCCGTCTTTCGTCGGATCTTGTCGGGGGTGGCAGATAGAATGGAACGGGGACGCCCCCCTTGGGGAGGCGGTTTCTAGGGGTCGTTGCAACACCTGAGTGATCAGGGGTTGTTCATGGCTTCAGGGTTTCGGGATCGAGCCGGGCCGGTGAGGGTTCGGGCTTCGTCTGAGTGTGGCAGGCGTCTGGTGGTGGAGCGGGTCGCTTACTTTGCGCTGGTGGATGCAGGGTTGGGGAGTCGGGAAGCGGCTCGGCGGGTGGGGATCAATTATCGGACGGCGAAGCGGTGGCGGGCCGAGGCCGAGGCAGCCGCCCAGGCTGGCGAGCCGACTGTGGTGCCGGTGGTGTCTGCCCGGTTTCTGAGCCTGGCCGAGCGGATCCTGATCGCTGATCGGATCCGCCAGCCCGGGGTGTCGCTGCGGGTGATCGCGGCCGAACTAGGCCGGCCGGTCTCCACGATCACCCGCGAACTGCACCGCAACCAGCAACCCGACGGCGGTTATCACCCGCACGCCGCCCATGAGATGGCCGCAGATCGTCGGGCCCGGCCCAAAGTCTCGAAACTGGCCGCGGATCCAAGGCTGCGGGCGATCGTTCAAGATGGGCTCGAGAGGCGGTTCAGCCCGCAGCAGATCACCCGCCGACTGCGCCGTGATCATCCCGACCGGCCAGGATGGCATGTGACGTGCGAAACGATCTACCAAGCCCTCTACGTCCAAGCCCGTGGTGGGTTGCGGGGCGAGGTCGCGACCTGGTTGCGGACTGGGCGCATTCAGCGTCGGCCGCATGTCCGGGCTGATCAGCGGCGCCCGCGGATGGCCACGGAGATGCTCATGATCAGCGAACGACCACCCGAAGCCGCCGACCGGGCGGTGCCCGGACATGGGGAAGGGGACCTGATCCTGGGTGCATTCAACCGCTCCGCGATCGGCACCCTGGTCGAACGCGCCACCCGCTACGTGATGCTGCTGCACCTGCCCGAGGGCTACGCACCCAGCCTGCTGCGCGACGCCCTGATCGCGAAGATCGCGACTCTGCCCGCGCAGTTGCAGCGCT
>NZ_JBFBAF010000006.1:0-316678 GCF_040682095.1 Amycolatopsis sp. NPDC051372 | reverse complement strand
CCGCGGCCCCGCCCCCGGCCGCCGCCGACGTCCCCCCGGCCGGCCGCACCCGCCCCACCCCGAGCGCCCTGCGCCGCCCGGGCCGCGGCCCGCGCCGCGCATCGCTGCAGATCAAGCGCTTCGACCCCTGGTCGGTGCTGAAGCTGTCGCTCGTCCTGGGCGTCGCGATGTTCTTCGTGTGGCTGGTCGCCGTCGGCGTGCTGTACACGGTCCTCGACGGCATGGGCGTCTGGGACAAACTGAACGGCACCTACTCGTCCCTGGTCGGCGGCGAGGGCGCCAACGCGTCCACCGAGCCCCTCATCAGCGCCGGCCGCGTGTTCGGCGTCGCCGCCATCCTGGGCGCGATCAACATCGTGCTGGTCTCCGCCCTGGCCACCGTGAGCGCCTTCATCTACAACGTGTCGGCCGACCTGGCAGGTGGCCTCGAAGTCACCCTGTCGGAGAGGGAGTAACCCGGTTGCAGGGCCCCTCCGGGGGTCCTGTAAAGTTCCCTTCGTTCGACGGGCCCATAGCTCAGGTGGTTAGAGCGCTTCGCTGATAACGAAGAGGTCCCAGGTTCAAGTCCTGGTGGGCCCACCCGGTTAGCCCGGTCATGTTTGCGGAATACGCAAACTGTGACCGGGCGGTGTTGTATCTGGGGGCCGAGCCCCCAGACCCCCACGGTGCGATCGGTGACCATTGGCTGCCTGGGTGAGTGTTCGCGCGGCTGACTCTCGGTGTTTGTTCGTTACCGAATTACGACGTGGTCGGGTTCGACATGCGCGGCGCGGGTTACCGCGACAAGGTCGACTGTGAGTGGCAGGACGGCCCGGCCGTGCGCCGAAGATCAGTTTCTACGGCGTCTCCTACGGCAACGTCATTGGCACCGTGTACCGGTCGATGTTCGACCGCCGCGTCGACCGGTTGTGGCTGGATTCCGTGATGCCGCCGGTGATGGACCTGTCCGCCATGGACGGTTCGATCGACGCGGTCGCGGAGAAGGGGTTCGGCCGGTTCGTCACGTGGCCGGCCCAACACGATGCGGAATACCACTTCGGCACGACCGCGGATGCCGGTGCTTGACCGCCAGTGGGGCACCGGCCGGTGCGCGCCGGGTCTTCAGTTTCGACGTGAATCCCCGTGGGCTGAACAGCGTGCGGTACAACGCGAGGTTCTGCAGCGAGGGGACCGGTGGCCGCGATTTCGAGCAGGCGAGGGCGTAGTGCAGGCGCACCAGCGCGAGTACCCGGCGACGGGCGGCAAGTTCGAGATCGCCGCTTTCTGTGGTGGGTGGCCGTTTCCGACGCGGCCGACACGCAGAAGGCGGTCGGTGGCTCGCTGCTGACTGTCCTGGATGGACGGCACGCGTCGCTGGACAAGATTCCGTGTGCGGCCAAGGCGGTTGACTTCTTCCGCACTGGTGCTCGCAGCGCCGCAAGCCGTGGCCGCGACCGTGGATTTCGCGGGCAGCCTCAACGTCGACGGGTGCTCGGGGTCGCTGGTCCGGATGCAGACGTCGGCGGACGACGACAAAGCCTTCGTGCTGACCAATGGCCATTGCTACGAAGGCTCGGGCCGTGCACTGGCCGCCGTCGCGGTTGCTGGTGTCGTGGATGCCAATGACGTCGCCGGTCGCGGTGTCGACCACGGGCGAGCCCGACGCCCCGGCCCGGTCTGGCACACCGACGTGTAGCGCGCGACCGAGGACCGGCAGGCGTGGGCTGGCACCGGCTGAGGCCGCGGTTCGTGGTGACCCACGGGCGTCGCGACCGGGCAGCCAGGCCTGGTGGAGTCGGGCGCCGTCGGGGCGCGAGGCTCGCCGGACGCAAGTCAGCCCTGCCGGGAAGAGAAGGCCGGCAGGGCTGACATGTCTGCGATCGGCGCGCGCACGGTCGCCTCTCGGCGAAAGGCACGACGCGGCTCCAGCCGAACGGTATTCCGCGAAGGCAAAGGTGTGAGCCCGGGGGACACGTTGGGCGCACCGACCGGTGTGTTCAACGGCGCGCCGGCCGGAGGTATTCCGTTCGGCGTGTGACGCGGGCCGCCGATGGTTCCACGTGGAACCAGGCCCTGGAACCGCTGGATCCGGCGCTCGGAGCGTGCAGTAGCATCGTGGGGTACGGAAGCAAGCTGGAAAAGGGGGCTTCAGATGAAGAAGCTGTTGGCACTCGCAGTCGTCGCGGGCGGCGTTCTGTTCGTCGTCAAGCGCAACAAGGCTGCCAAGGCCGAGGCCGACCTCTGGCGCCAGGCGACCGCCCCAACGGGCCCGGTCTCCGCGAACGGCAGCACCCCGGCCAAGGCCGCGGACGCTTCCCGCAACTGACTCACCGCGCGGGTGACCCACGGGCACCCGCGCCCGGGGCTGTAGCTCAATTGGCAGAGCACCGCCTTTGCAAGGCGGGGGTCAGGGGTTCGATTCCCCTCAGCTCCACTCGCTAAAACCTCCAATGGGGGCCAGGTCAGAGGGTGTTTACTCCGATCTGGCCCCCATTGCGTTAGGCGGTCGTTCCACCCGCCGTGTCCCCTGCGTGCCCCTCGCCTCGTCGACGGGCGAGTTTCGGCCTTCTTCCCCTGCGAACCTGCCGCGCCTGCTCGGTGTTGCGGCTCATCGCGTCGGCGATCGTGTGGTCACGTTCGCGCCGTGCGCGCTGGTACCGCATGGCAGCCCGGGTGGTCGAGTGGCCCATGCGGGCCATCAGCTCCCGCGTCGTTGCGCCGCCCTCGGCCGCGAGCTCGTTGCCGCTGTGGCGCAGGTCGTGGAAGTGCACGGCGTCGGGCATTCCCGCGTCGACTCGTGCCTCGGCCTGCAGCCTCCGGAAGTTGTGGCGGCGCAGCCGGCCACCCTGCGGACCGACAAACATCAGGCCGTCCCCTCGTGACCGGCATCTTCGGCGTCCTCGCGGGGCCGGCGGTCGTGAGCTTCGTGCTGCTGGTGCTCCTACTGCTGTTCTGTCCGACGAGGCGCTCGGCGTTGGCAGCGTTGCTGCGACCTTCCTCGATCACCGCGATTTTGCTCGTGCTCGCCGGGTTCCTGATCGACCGGGCCGGCCAGGAGCTCGTGGGCGCGATCGTCGAGCCGCTCGGCCTGCTGATCGCCTCGGCCACGTGCATGCGAACTCGCGCCAGGTCGGCGTCTCGGCGGCACTGGATGGAACCGGGATTGATCTGGATCCTCGATGCGGTCACGAACCGTCGCGCGCTCGTGGCCAGGCATTCCCGCCGTCAGCACGCCGGAAGCACGGATCAGGCGGTCAGGTGTTCCTGTGCCTTGCCAAAACGACGGGAGCCGCCGGTGTCCGGTGGGACGACAGCGGTTCCCGTCGCTCTGGCATGGCGAGACTTACCGGTCGATCGCAGTTGCCTTGTGCCGGGTGGGGGTCGGAGTGGCTCGGGGTTCGCCGCAGTGGGCGCAGGTGATCGTGCGCCGGGCCTGGCGAGGTGCCACGACGCCCCGCGATGAGGCCGGCAACATCTGGATGGCCACGTGCACAAGGCAGGTGGCGGCGCCGCAGTGCACACAGACCCCGACGGCCGGTTCGTTCATGCCTTGTGTCGCGCAGTCAATGCAGATCATGGTTCTCCTTGAAAACGGCGGGAGAAGACACGATAAGCAGGTCTCCGTCGGATAACGATGTTCTCGTTCGGGACCGGTGCGACATCACATCGCCGGTGCCGTCGGCGAGGCCGAGCACGCGATGCGGTCGAGCGGGGTCATGCGGCCGCCGCCGCGTGCCCCTCTCGTGCCCGTTGGATGAGGGATCCACGGGGAACAGCGGCTGAAACAGCAGGTGGGAGTCTCTTCGAGGTGTCTGCTGGCGACGCCCATACTGCGAACGGCCTTTGCAAGGCGGGGGTCAGGGGTTCGATTCCCCTCAGCTCCACGTCGCTCGGGGCGAGTTGTGTTGGCGGAACGCGCCAACCGGCTCGCTCCGTCGTGTTTCTGGGGGTGCAACCCCGCGAACCCCGCCCTGGGGCTACGCCCCGGACCCCCACGGTGGTCACCTCGGTCAGTGACCCCCGAATCGGCGGAATTCGAGCAGACAGCGTTGCGAAGTCAGGTCCGTGACGGTGTCCAGCGTCAAGCCGTGGGCCGAGGCGAGGGCGCGGAACTCGTCGAGGTGGCGTTCGCGGCCGCCGAAGATGGTGAGCATGGCGAGGGCGCTTTCGGTGTTCGCTTGGTGGCCGGTGACGGGTTCGACGACGAGGATGCGGCCCGTCGAGCCGGCGGCTTCGGTGCAGCGGGCCAGAATCCGGTGGGCGTGGACGTCGTCCCAGTCGTGGAGGATGTCGACGAGCAGGTAAGCGTCGGCGCCGGGTGGGAGTGGGTCGAAGAAGCTGCCGGCGGTGACCTGGGCGGGCAGGGAATGGGCGGCGAAGGTGCGGCGGGCGTCGGCGGCGGTCGGGGCCAGGTCGAGCAGGTGGCCGCGTAGCGCGGGGTTCGCGGTGAGGATGGCGGCGAGGATGTCGCCCCGGCCGCCGCCGACGTCGACGATCGTCGAGAACCGCGACCAGTCGTAGCCGGCGACGATCTGCGGGATTTGCTCGCGGATGCGGAGAGTCATCTGGCGGTCGAAGGATTCCCGCAGGTGCTCGGCCTCGGCGAGATCGGCCCAGAAATCCTGGCCGTAGCGGCGCGGGTAGGCGGCTTCGCCCGTGGTGATGCTGTGGGCGAGCTCGACGAACGCCAGCTCGGCGCGCCCGCCGGCGGTATTCAGGTTCAAGAGGGTTTCGGTGAAGTCGTCGCGGAGGTTTTCGCCGTACGCGGTGGTGCGGTGACCGGCGGGGGTGTGCTCGAGGACGCCGAGCGTCGTGAGGTGATCGAGCAGGAGACCGAGCGCGACGGGGTTCACTCCGAGCTCGGCGGCGAGTTCGGACGCCGGCGCGGGCATGCGCAGGCGCGCGGGCAGGCCGAGGGTCACGGCGACGCGCAGCGCCATCGGCGTCGCGAGTCCGGCCAGGCGGCGCAGGGAGTTCGTATCGTCGAGGGTCACGAAGATCTACTGTGCCCGGCTGGTCAACCGAAAAAGGAGAGCCGATGCGTCCCCACGTGCTGCTGAGCGTCGCGACGAGTGTCGACGGGGCGATCGACGACACGACGCCCGACCGGCTGCTGCTGTCCAATGCCGAGGACTTCGACCGCGTCGACCAGGTGCGCGCGGAGTCCGACGCCATCCTGATCGGCGCGGGCACGATCCGCGCCGACAACCCGCGGCTGCTGGTCAACAGCGAGGAGCGCCGGGCCGAGCGGGTGCGCGCCGGCAAGCCCGAGTATCCGCTGAAGGTGACCGTGACGGCGTCGGGTGACGTTGACCCGGAGTGGAAGTTTTGGCACCACGGCGGGGAAAAGCTCGTCTTCACCACCGAATCCGGCGCCCCGACCGCGCGCGAACGGCTCGGTCAGCTCGCCGAAGTCGTCGCTCTCGGGCCGCAGGTGGACTTCGGCGCGCTGCTCGACGACCTCGGCAGCCGCGGCGTCCGGCGGCTCATGGTCGAGGGCGGCGGCCAGATCCACACCGCGTTCCTCTCGCAGAGCCTGGCCGACGAGATCCACCTCGCCATCGCGCCGCTCGTGGTCGGCGCCGCCGCCGCGCCGCGGTTCCTGCTGCCCGCGCGGTACCCGGGCGCGCGGATGAAACTGCTGGACACGCGCGCGATCGGCGACGTCGTGCTGATCCGCTACGCGCCCAAGGCCGGCTGAAAGGTCGCGCGCAGAGCGTCTTCGAGCGGGGTGTCGCCGCGCCAGGCGACGGCGGCGTCGGGGCGGAGCAGCACGGCCGGCAACGCGGTGTCTGCCTTGGCGCGCACCAGGTTCACGCGCTCGGCCCAGCCGGCCGGCAGCTCGATGTCGCCGGTGAAATCGAGCAAGAGGGCGCGTCCGCCGCGCAGGAGCTCGGCCACGCGGGTCGGTCCGTCGGCGGTCACGAGGTCCAGATCGGGCAGCCGCGCGGGATCGTCCAAACCGGACATCATTCCGGCGAGGTAGCGGTTGGTGTCGGGCAGGCGCATGAGGTCGGTGAAGATCTCGCTCAGCGCGAGCAGGTCGGGGTCCGGGTTCGGCACGGCGAGAACGCGTTGGGCCGACGTGTGGTGCAGCACGCGCGCGGCCTTCGGGTGGCGTTCGGTTTGGTAGGTGTCGAGGAGGCCGTCGGTGGCTCCTCGCAACGTCGCGGCGAGCTTCCAACCGAGGTTGAACGCGTCCTGCACACCGAGGTTGAGTCCCTGCCCGCCGAGCGGCCCGTGGATGTGGGCGGCGTCGCCGGCGAAGAGGACGCGACCGTGGCGGTAGTTTTCGAGCTGGCGGGTGGCGTCGCTGAAGCGGGAGATCGTGCGGACTTCGGCCAGTGTGGTGGGTTCGCCGTAGATCGCGGTGAGTGCCTGCTGCACGGCTTCCGCGGTCATCGGCGGCTCGGTCTCGTCGGGTTTGCCGTAGGTGAAGCGGTAGTGGTCGCCGCCGGTCGGCACGAGCATGCCCCAGTGGTCGGCGGTGGTCCTGGTCATCGTGCTCATGTGGCCGGCCTGCGCGGGCACCAGCTCGGAGACGGCCGACAGGCGCACGTCGGAGAGCACGGCTCGATACGTGCCGGGCCGGCCGGGGAACGGCAGGTCCAACAGCTTGCGCACGGTGCTGTGCGCGCCGTCGCAGGCGACGACGTACCGGGCGCGCAGGTCCCGGTCGGTGGTCACGGTGACGCCGGTGTCGTCGGCGTGGATCGCGGTGACGTCCTCTCCGCGCAGCACGCGCGCGCCGCGGGCGATCGCCGCTGCCTCCAGCACTTCCTCGACCTTCCACTGTGGAATGCCGATCGGGTGGGGCTGCCTGGTCTGCCAAGGCGTGCAGTCGAGCGGCACCGGTAGCCCGGCGAAGTGCCCGCCGACGGCGGCGCGTTCGAACTGCCGCTCGACGATCGCGTCGAGCAGGCCTCGCGCGTCGAGCAGCTCGGCGGTGCGCGGCTGGATCGTGCCGCCCTTCGTCTGCTCGATGCGTTCGGACAGCTTTTCCACCACCACGACCTCGGCGCCACCGAGGGCCAGCTCGTGCGCCAGCGTCAAACCAGTCGGGCCCGCTCCGACCACGATCACGTCCATGAAGTGCTCCTCAGTGCAGAAGTATACTGAGTGCAATATAGCCCCGAGTGCATCACCGCGGTAGCCTGTTTTCGTGGACGAGCAGACCGGCCTACGGGAGCGGAAGAAGCAACGCACGCGTGAGGCGATCTCGAACGCCGCCCTCGAGCTGTTCTTCGAGCACGGCTTCGACCAGGTGTCGATCTCGCAGGTCGCGGAGGCCGCGGAGGTGTCGCGGCGGACGTTGTTCGCCTACTTCCAGGGGAAGGACGACCTCGTCCTGCACCGCATCGCCGACCACGAGCACGAGAGCGCGCGCGTGGTCCGGGCGCATCGCGAAGCCCCGCTTCCCGCGCTGCGTGAGCATTTCCTCGACGGCCTGCGCCGCCACGACCCGATCACCGGGCTCTGCGACCTTCCGCAGGTGCTGGCGTTGTACCGGCTGATCATGGGCACGCCGACGCTGTTGCCGAGCATGTTGCGGTTCCGGGAAAGCGGGGAGCTGGCGCTGGCGGCCGAGCTCGGCGAGTCACCGGACCTGTCGCCGCTGACCGCGCGCCTGGCGGCCGCGCAGATCGCGTCCGTGCAGTGGCGGCTGTCGGTGGAGAACCACTACCGCATGGCGAACGGCGTCTCCGCGACCGAGGCGTACCCGGAGGCGGTCGCGGCGGCCGAACTGGGCTTCGACCTGCTGGCGAACGGCCTGGGGACGCTCGGTAAGCGCTAGCCCTGGCGGATCCACAGGTCGTGCGGAGTGGGGCCCGGCTGGAATCCGCACGACGTCGCCAACGCGGCGGCCTCGGCGAACGCGTGGCCGACGAGTTCGGGTGCGTGGGCGTCGCTGCCGAAGGACAGGATCCGGCTCCCTTCGGCGGCCCACCAGAGAAGCACGTCTCGCGGCAGGGGGACTTTCGTGTTCAGCTCCAGTGCTCGTCCGCTGCCGGCCAACGCGCGCAGGACGGTGCGGAACTCCTCCTCGAAGTCCGCGGCGACGAAGGGTTTCTCCGAAGGCCAGGTGCGCAGCGCGTAGTCGATGTGGGCCAGGATCTCGAAATCGGCCGTCGACTCGACCAGGCCCAGCACCTCGCCCAGGTAGGCGCGCAGCGTCGCGTCAGCCGGGCGGTCCGCGATCACGCTCAGCTCGTAGTGGTGCGACCCCTCCGGCAGCGAGTGCACCGACCCCAGCACCCGCTGGAAGCGGTGCGCCGTCAGCAACGCGTCTGCCTCCGGCCGGTGCCAATGCGGCTCACTCAGCTCCACGCCCAACAGGATCGGCAGATCCGGGAACCGCTCGCGGCACTCCTGCACGCACGCGAGGTAACCCTCGACGTCGAGGGCCGGCGGCTCCAGTACGCCGTCGGTCCGCAGCCGCACGCGGAAGTGATCAGGCAGGTACGGCCGGATCGGCTCCGGGATGAGCCACGGCGTGAGGTCGGCGTGCTCCGTGAACGCCACCGACGGCAGCCCGAGCGCGAGCGCGCGCCGGCACGACTGGACCATCGACCCGGTGACGGTGTCCCACGACCACTCGGTGTGGACGTGGCTGTCCTGCGGCAGCACGCCCCCACACTACGAGTTGGCCCGCAGCACCGAAATCGCGCGAACGGTGGCGTAGCCGCGCCATTCGAGCGACGCCGCGGGGGAGAAACTGCCGAAGTCAACCGTCCAGCCGCCGTCTTCGAGCTGCTGGGATTCGAGGCGCTCGAGCTCGGCGGCGACCGCGGCCGGGTCGAGCACCTTGCGCGACGGGCCGGGGATCGGCGAGAAGTCCAGCGGCCGCAGGACCTCGTCCTCGCCGCCGCCGGCGACGTGGAGGATGCCGTTGGCCGGCAGGAACTTGCCGAGGTGGTCGAGGAGCTCGTCGGCCTCAGGGCGGGTGGCGTGCGCGGCGTCGAGGAACCGGATGGCGAACGACAGCTCGATCGCGTGCGGCTGCTCTTCGACCCGGGCGATGGCGTCCAGGCAGGTCGACACGGCCGCGGTGAGCCACGGGTGTTCCGCCACGGCTTTGTCGTGCGCCGCGACGCGCAACGCCGTCGACGCGACGAAAGCCGTGCTCTGCAGCGAGAACTTCGCCGGGTCCGCGTCCGTCCAAAAAGGAGCGCTGCCGGTGCGGTCCGCGACGGGGAACGCGAACGGCAACCCGCCACCCGGCAGCGACACGGCCTCCAGCCAGTCGCACAGCTCCAGCGACAGCGGCGTGGTTTTCGGCGCGATGTCCTCGAACACCTCCAACGCGTGCAGCGCCCCGCCGGGCTGGCTCTCCGGCGCGCGCAGGTCGGGCTCCAGCCCCCAGCCGTAGCCGCCGTCGGCGTTGCGGTACCCCGCGACGGCCGAGAGCACGGCCTCCGCAGCACCTTCACCTTCGCCGAACAGCAGCTCGAACCGGCGGCGGTCGAGCACCCGCCCGTGCGTGGCGAGGAAGGATGCGGCAGCAGCGAGGTTCACAGTCATACGACCACCGTCGCACGCTCCCGCGCGCGCGTCTTGAACAGTTCGGACACGGCCAGCAGCTCGGCCGACTTGTCCACAATCGACCCCTCCGCGCCGAAGTTGTCCACAGATTTCGGCGACACCAATTTTTGGCCCCTCACCTCGATATAATGGGACTGGGGACGCCCCCCGTGGAGGGCGGGGGCGTGTCGTGCCGGGCCGAGGTGTGCGCGGGCTGTGCGGCGGTCGGGGTCGTGGGGGCGGCGGCGGGCTTGGAGAACGCCCGGTCAGGGCCAGAGGCGTTCGCGGGTCCAGGTGTCGTCGGCGGCGCGGAGGTAGCGGAGGCGGAGGTGGCGGCGGTCGTGGGAGGCTTGCCAGAACTCGACCGTCGTGGGGGTGACGAGGTAGCGCGTCCAGGTTTTGGGGGCGGTGTGGGGGTTTTCGGCGACCCAGTGGGTGGCGGCGTCGGCGGCTTCGGTGAGTTTGGCGGGGTCCGGGAGGGGCTCGGACTGGTGGCCGATGAAGGCCTCGACGCGGGAGGCCGGTGGGCGGGCCAGGAAGTCTTCCGCCGAGATCTCCGGGGCGGCCGGGGCGACGGTGCCGCGGACGCGGACCTGGCGGCCGCGGCCGGGCCAGAAGAAGGTGAGAGCCGCGTGGGGGTTGGCGCCCAACTGGTGGCCCTTGGGGCTTTCCGAGCTGGTGGCGATGGCCCAGGCGGACGGGGCGACGTCCTTGAGGATCACGACGCGGGCGTCGGGAACGCCCTCGGAGTCCACTGTGGACAGGGTGACGGCGTGGGGAGCGAGGACGTGTTCGGCGGCTTCCGTGAGCCACTCGAGGAACAGGTCTTCCGGGGTTTCCGGGGCCGCGTCCGGGTCGAAGGACGGGAGTTCTTCGGGGAAGGATTGCCAGCCGCGTAGGGAAACCATGTCACTGACCGTACGGTGGGCGGCCCGGTGGTGGGTAGTGCGGCGGCTGGGGACCGGGTGGGCCGGCGGCCGGGGGTGGCGGGATCTGGGGGCGCCAGCCCTGTGGGATCTGTTGGCCGGGGAAGCCGCCGGGGCCGGGGTCGCCGGTGGTGGGACCGGTCGTGCCGGCGGTGGGATCAATCGGGCCGGGGACCGAACCGGGATCGCTGGACGTGGGGCCAGGGGCGCCATACTCAGCCTTGCCAGGGGTGTTGGCGTCGTAACCAGCCGTGCCGGGGCCGGCGTTGCAGCCGGCCTGCGGGGCCTGCCACTGCGCTTCCCCCTGCAGGTACTGATCCGGCGTGAACACCCGAACCCCCTGACCGTGACAACCGACCGCCCGGCGCCCATCGTCGCACGCCGGGCGGCCGGAGCGGTCAACCGGCGGTGACGGTGCCGGTGGCCGGGACCCCGCGGGTCCGGCGGAGCAAGTCGGTCAGTGCCCAGTGGCCGCCGCCGGTGAAGGCGAGCAGGAGGAAGGCCCAGGCGAAGATGGCGGCCTGCTCGCCGCCGTTCTCGATGGGGAGCACGGCCTTGCCGAAGTGCACGGTGAAGTACGCGAAAGCCATGGAGCCGGAGCAGATCACGGCAGCGACGCGCGTGCCGATGCCGAGCGTCACGGCTGCGCCGCCGACGAGCTGGATCAGCGCGGCCCACCAGCCGGGCCACGTGCCGACGGCCGCGGCGTGGTGGCCCCAGAGGCCGAACACGGTCGAAGCACCGTGGCAGAAGAACAGGAAACCGCACGGCCTCTGTCGAAGAGTTTCACGGCTGTCGTCTCCCTGGCAGTCGGAAAATACGTGACTGCCAGGGTAGGTAGCCAACCCTCAACTATCACCACAGTGAGTGAAAGATCCCTTACTCGCTGGAACTCGAACCTTTCGCTCTTCACTCTCGTGTGACTGGACATGATTGACTGTGCGCGCTATGCGACGAATCCTCGCTCTCGCGCCCGCCCTGGCGTTGCTCGCCGGCTGCAGCGTGTCGACCCCCATTGCGGGCACCGCGCAGCCCGCGCCGCCGCCGACGACCACCAAGCACGCGGCTGAGCCCGGCCTGCCGCCCGATCCGCAGCCGGCTCGGGAAGCGAAGTGCCCGTACCTCTCGGCCGAGACGGTGCAGGACGCGAACGGCCAGCACGTGACGACCGTACGCGTCTCCGACGACGAGCCGCACCCGTCGTGCTTCTTCTACCGCCCCGACGGCGGGCTCCAGGTCACCGTGCAGGTGTACGTGGGCACGAAGGACGTCGCGACGAAACTGGTCAACCGCGCCGCGCCCGTCGACACCTCGAACCCCGCTTCGGACCCCGCCGGGTGGAAAGGCGGCTACCAGCCGGCCGGTGACGGAGTGGTGTACGCGGTCTCGAAGGGGGGAGCCGCGGTCATCGTGACGAGTAACCAACAGCAGAGCATCAAAGCACGCACAGTGGCCAAGAAGGCTATCGCGGCCCTGAAGCTCTGAGTAGTGGCCTCCGCACGGGTGAGTGAAGTTGATCTTGTATTACCCTGTGCGGCACGCGCAGGCCCTGGAGCACTCGCGCGGGCGGGTGCCCGTCCGGCACCAGAAGCACTTCGCCATCTCTACGACAAGGACAAGATTCGTGGCTGACACCCTCAAGGAAATCCTGCTCGACTCCAGCCGTCGCCCGTCGGTCGTGACCGACCTCGAGGGCCTCGTGGACGCCGAGGTGTCCGACAAGGGCGGGGTCTCCGGCGCCGTCGTGAAGACCGGCTTCGCCGCTGTCAAGAAGATCAAGCCGGGCATCATCCCCTCGGCTGTCGACACCCTGCTGGACGACTTCGCCGGGGCCCTCGAGCCGTTCTACGGCGACTACAAGGCCAAGGGCGGCAACGACTTCGGTGCCTACCTGACCAGCCGCTCCGACGAGGCGTCCGACGCTCTGCTGGGTGTCACGGACAGCCGCGCCGACCGCAGCAGCCGCGACAGCATCAAGAAGGTCTACTCGAAGCTGCGCCCGAACGGCAAGAAGAACGTCGAGGAGGCCCTTCCCCGCCTCGGCCAGCTGATCGACAAGCACGCCGCGATGGCCTGATCAGCCTCAGTAGCACCTGATCAGCCTCAGTAGCAACGGAAGAGGGCCCCGGGACGGCGATCCCGGGGCCCTCTTCGCGTCTGGTTCAGTTCTTCTTCTCGGCGGCCGGAGTGCTGGGCGCCTTGCCGTTGCTCGCCGGAGACGGCTTGGTCTCCGAAGCGGGCTTCGCCGGGGGAGCCGGCGGGGTGGCCTTCGGCGGCGCCGGGGCGACCGGCGGCTCCTGCTGGCGCGACTTCAGCACCACGGCCGTGCCGACGGCGACGGCACCCAGGCCGAGCAGCCACGGCAAGCGGCGGCGCTTGCGCGTGCCCTTGGCCGCCGACTTCGCCTCGACCAGCGCGGCGCGGAAGTCCTTCTTCGCGGCCTTGAAGTCCTTCTTGCCCCGGCGCTTCGACTCACCGGCGGACTTCGCGGCCTTGATCGCGGCCTTCTTCGCCTTGCGACCGGGCTTCTTCAGCTCGGCGATGCGCGCGAGGGCCTCCTTGCGAGCCGCGGCCGAGCTCTTCTTGAGCTCCTTGCGCGTCAGCTCGGTCTTCTTCGCGAGCTTCTTGCGTGCCCGGCGGCTCTGCTTGGCGAACTCCTCGGCGCCGGCTTCCGCGGCCTTCGCTGCCGAAGCCGCCCCCGCCTTGCCCGCTTCGGTGGCTCGCTTGCGCAGGCCGACCGCGCCGGACTTCACCGACTCGCCCACCGAATCTGCGGCCCGGGTCATGGCCTTCACCTCACCAATCGTTTTGATATCGCTCTGTTGCCCGTAACCTATCGTGCCCTTTTTCGCGGCGTGACGCTGTGTCTTCCCCCATTGGGAACCGGTGAAACCTCGGGAAATGCCCATCTTCCTGCGGTCCTGCGTTCGGGTTGCCCCGTGGCGAGCCCCCTGAACCCCCCAAATGTGGGAGGGGATGGCACGATGGCGACGTGACTGAAAGCGCCCGCAAGGCCACCCTGCACACCAATCAGGGTGACATCCACGTGAACCTGCTCCCCGACCACGCGCCGAAGACGGTCGCGAACTTCGTGGGGCTGGCCGACGGCTCCAAGGAGTACACGCAGCCGAACGCGCAGGGCACGAACTCCGGCCCGTTCTACGACGGCTCGATCTTCCACCGGGTCATCGACGGCTTCATGATCCAGGGCGGCGACCCGACCGGCACCGGTCGCGGCGGCCCCGGCTACAAGTTCGGCGACGAGTTCCACCCCGAACTGCAGTTCAACAAGCCCTACCTGCTGGCGATGGCGAACGCGGGGCCCGGCACCAACGGCTCGCAGTTCTTCGTCACCGTCGCGCCGACGACCCACCTGAACTTCAAGCACACGATCTTCGGCGAGGTGGCGGACCAGGAGTCCCGCAACGTCGTCGACGCGATCGCGCGCGCGGCGACCGGACCGGCGGACCGCCCGCTGTCCGACATCGTCATCGAGAAGGTCACCATCGAGGCCTAGGGCCGTCTCGGGGGGATTTCGGTAGGTTGGAGTCATCGTGAACCAACCGCCGAATCCCCCCGCGTACCCTTCGCAGGCCGCGCGCCCCGGTTGCTGGTGGCATCCCAACCGCCCGACCGGCCTGAGCTGTGCGCGCTGCGGGCGGCCGGCTTGCCCCGACTGCCTCCGGGAAGCCCCCGTCGGCTTCCAGTGCACCGACTGCGTGCACGCCGGCTCGCAGCAGACGCGGCAACAGCACCGCGATTACCAGAACTCCGGCATGGGCACACGCACGATCGCGGGAGCCCGGCCGACGAACTCCGTCGTCGTCACGAGCACGTTGCTAGCGGTCAACGTGCTGATCTACCTGATCACCGCGTTGCAGGCGAAGAGCCTCGACAACAGCAGCGCACCGATCGATCTCGCCGGCGCCATGCAGCCCGCCATCACCCTCGTCGGTGGTGAGTGGTGGCGCATCTTCACGTCGGGCTTCGTGCACTTCGGGATCATCCACATCGCCGCGAACATGTTCTCGCTGTGGATGATGGGCCGGGCGCTGGAGCAGGTCTTCGGCAAAGGCCGGTACACGGCGCTCTACTTCGTGTCGTTGCTCGGCGCCTCGACGGCCGTACTCCTGTTCGACAACCCGTTGCAGATCTCCGGCGGCGCCTCGGGCGCGTTGTTCGGCCTGATGGGCTGCTACGCCGTGATCGTGGTGAAGCTCAAGCTCAACCCGTCGGGGTTGCTGATCACGCTTGCGATCAACGCCTACATCACGTTCTCGATCCCCGGCATCTCGATCCTCGCCCACGTAGGTGGGCTCATCACTGGTGCGCTCGTGGCCGTCGCCCTGCTGTACGCGCCGGAGCGCGACCGCGTGCGCTGGCAGGTGATCGGCGTGTCGATCATCGTGGTGGCGCTGATCGGCCTCACGGTCTATCGCACCGCCGCCCTCTCGTCGCTGCTGGCCTAGAACCAGGAAGACGGCGCCGAAAAGCCGCTAAAGAGCGCCACGCAGGGCGGTGAGCGCGTCAAGGACGTCGCGCGGGTCTTCGCCGAGGTCGACGCGGCCGAAGATGTAGAGCTCGTCGTCGTGTTCCAGCTCGAGTGTCACGCCGTCGCGGCCCAGGCGGCGGGTGGTGCGCAGCTGGATACCGGTCCGGTCCCACGGCAGGCGGTGCGTGCCGCCGAGCGTGCGGGCGACCAGGCCTTCGGCATCGACGGATAGCCGCGGGCGCACCACGCTCCAGTGCACCGCGAACGCCCCGATCGCCACGGTGGCGAGCCCCATCAGGACCGCGCCCTTGCCGTCGCCGAAGATCCCGTCGAGCACCGCGCCGGCGAGCAGCAGGACCGTGACCAGCCAGGCCACTACCACAAGGGCCGAACGGGGGGCCCACGAGGTGGGGTAGTTATCCACAGAGGTTTCCACACTGGGGATGAGTCACACCGGTGTAATTCGGTGTCAAGCCGCCATCCAGAGTAATGATCAGCGCCAGCGCATAGTCATGAGCAGGCCGACGATCATCGCCGCGAACCCGATGCCGAAGTTCCAGTTCCCGAGAGAGGTCAGGAACGAAATCTTGTCGCCGGCGATGTAGTTCACGATGAGCCACAGCAGCCCGAGGAGCATGAGGCCGAACATGACGATCTTGTAGAACAGGTTTGACGGGCCCGCGGCCTTGACCTTCACCGGCGTCCGGCGATCAACGGGCGGGGTGTACGCGGTCTTCTTGCGGACCTTGGACTTCGGCATCGTGTTCCTCGCGTGCGGTTCTGGCTCTGGCTGGTGGCGGTGCCTGTTCGCGGGCATCCCGCTCGTCGGGTTGCGCAACCAGCGCCACGTGAACACGTTAACGTAAACGACGGCTCCAGAGCACCGGGCGGGAGCGGTCGGATTTCCGGACTGTGACAATAGCGCCACCGGCAGTTCCACCGGCGGTGTGAGAGGAGCTTGCGTGACGACGCAGGATTGGCCGGGTGAAGACGACCGCCGCCGCCCCTCGGGAGGGCCCGACGGCCAGCGGCGACGCCAGCCGCCGCCCGGTGCCGATGGCGCCGCGAGACCACGCAGGCAGCCCCGGGAGGACCCCACGCGGAGAGTGCCGCCGCCTTCGCGCCGCGTCGCGGGTGATCCGGCGCGCAGGCAGGACGACCAGCGCAGATCACCCGAACAGAGCAGGCAGCCGCGTCCCACTCAGCAGTACGGCACCGAGCCGGGGCGCTCGACGCCGGACGTCGGCGGCTCCCGACGGGGGCCGGGCGCGCCGGGAGAACGCGGCCGTCGCGCGAGCGCCCAAGGCGACTCGGCCCGGAGCGGTGGCGCGGGTGCCGAAGGGCCTGGGACCCCACCCCGCGGCACCGAGCGCCTGAACCTCCCGCCGCGCGCCGAGGGAACCCCGTCGCAAGGCACCCAGCGCATGGGCACGCCGCCGCGGGGTACCGGGAGGATGACGCAGCCGCGCCGCGACCCGCGGATGCCCCGGCCCGTCGTGGCCGACCAGCCGACGGAGGTCTTCGCCGCCGTCGAGGCCGGTGGCACCACCGCGGTGAAGGAGAAGCCCGAGCCCGCGCCGCTGGGCAAGAGCGGCGTCGCGATCCGCACGGCCGGGGAAATCCTCATCACGCTCGGCCTGGTCGTGCTGCTGTTCATGGTCTACGAGGTCTACGTGACCGACCTGTTCTCGGCGGAGAAGCAGTCGGCGGCGAGCGATCAGCTCCAGGGCGACTGGGCCCAGGACCGCACGCTGCACCCGGGCCTCGTCGACGGCAAGGCGTTCGCGCGCATCCACATCCCGGAGTTCGGCGCCGACTTCAACTTCACGATCCAGGAGGGCACGGGCGAAGACTCGCTCGCCATCGGCCCTGGTCACTACAAGGGCACGGCGCTGCCCGGCGAGCCCGGCAACTTCGGTGTCGCCGGCCACCGCGTGGGCAAGGGTGCACCCTTCAACGACCTGGACAACCTGAGCTCGTGCGACCAGATCGTGATCGAGACGCAGACCGACTTCTACATCTACAAGGTCCTGCCCTACGACGACGAGATGTCCGGCTGGAGCAGCGGCAAGGGCGCGCAGCCGAAGTGCAAGGGCGTCTCGACGCTGCGCAACCCGAGCATCGCCGGCGGCGGCGCGTACGACCAGACGTTCGGCCGCAAGGTCGTGCTCCCGAGCCAGGGCGACGCCGTGAACCCGGTGCCGTACAAGCCGGCCGACACGTTGCCGAAGGCGCAGGAAGCGTCGCTGCTCACGCTCACCACGTGCCACCCGCAGTTCTCCGCGAAGCAGCGGCTGATCATCACGTCGGTGCTCACGCAGCAGGTGCCGAAGTCGCAGGTCTCCGACTACGGGAAGCTGCTGACCGAGATCGGCGGTGCTTCCTGATGTACGCGTGGATCTGGCGGCGTCTGCCGGGACCGTTCGCGGCGAAGCTGACGATCGCCGTCGTGCTGGTGCTCGGCATCATCGCCCTGCTGATGTTCGTGGTGTTCCCGTGGCTCGACCCGCTGCTGCCGTTCAACGAAGTGTCGGTGGACAACTGAGGCACACCCGCTTCGGCGTCTTCCTCGTCTCCGGCCGGTTCCCGGGGCAGGAGGACGCCGAAGTGCTGCTCAGGACCGTGCGCGCGGCCGAGGCCGCCGAGGCGGCGGGCTTCGACGACGTCTGGCTCGCCGAGCACCACTTCCTGCCCTACGGCGTGTGCCCGTCGGCGATCACGCTCGCCGCGCACGTCCTCGGGCGCACGTCCCGGATCGCCGTCGGTACGGCCGTGAGCGTGCTGTCGACGACGCACCCGGTGGCGCTCGCGGAGCAGTGGTCGATGCTCGACGCGGTGTCCGGCGGCCGGCTGCGCCTCGGCGTCGGGCGCGGCGGGCCGTGGCAGGACCTGGAGGTGTTCGGCACCGGGCTCGAGCGTTACGAGAGCGGTTTCGAGGAGTCGCTGGACGTGCTGCTCCGCGCGGCTTCGGGCACCGCGTCCGCAGCTGGTGAGCAGTTCACCTTCCGCGACGTGCCGCTGGTGCCGGCGCCGCGGCGGAAGCCGGAAGTGGTCGTGGCGGCCGGCGGGCCGAAGTCCGACGCCGTGCGCCTGGCCGCGGAACGGGGGCTGCCGATGCTGCTCGGGCTGCACGCCGGTGACGACGAGAAGGCCGCGACGGTCGCGGCGTACGGCCGGCCCGAAGCGCACGTGTCGACGGTGCTGTGCCAGGTCGGCGAGAGCCGCTCGGCGGCGGCCGATGTGGTGCGGAAGTCGTTGCCCGGCTGGCTTTCCGACGGGCTCGGCGCGCACGTGACCGTGGACGGCCGGCCCGGTCCGTCGCGCGATCCGCACGAGTACACCGAGCACCTGTGCGAGATCCACCCCGTCGGGGATCCCGGGTATTGCGTGGCGACGCTGGAAACGAGCCTCCGGCGCACCGGCGCCGCCCACGTGATCATGTTCGTGGAAGCGTCCGGTACGCCGGAGGGCACAGAGGAGAACATCGCGCGGATCGGCGCCGAGGTGCTGCCCGCGCTCAGGGTTTCAAAAGCAGGGCTTAACAGTCACGCAGCTCCGGGCTCTGGTTGAGCAGCTGCCCGCGCACCGACACGAACGCGCGGTAGCGGTCACCATCCAGTTCGGACGTCCGGAACACCGCCACCCGGTGGCAGTTCTGGAAAGCGAGCGTCACGCCGAAGTGGCGCTCGAGCCCGCCGCGGATGGCGTCGGAGGCCAGTGCGCGCAGCAGCTGCCCGCGGGCGGCCTCGCTCGGCGGCGGCGTCTCGTTGTCGGCAAAGCCTTCCGGCGTGCCGTCGGCCTCGGCAATCACGCCCGTGATCACTTCCCACGCGTACGGCAGCGACTCCCGCACGCAGGCCACGAACTCGGCGTCGGAGACCTCCCCGCGCTCGGCCTTTTCCAGCAGCGCGGGCGATACGTCCAGAGACAAGACAACCTCCATGGTGAGTGGTTCCCCTCCTTGGCTACTCGCCCGGCCGAGGACGCCACAAGAGAAAACGGTATTCATCACCACTTCGGTGGATCACTCCCACCGGAACAGCCGCACGGCCAGCGCCGTCCCGCCCAGCGCGAACGCGGCCAGAGCGACGAACTGCAGCGGCTGAACGCCCGCGCCGACCCACGCGTCCTGCAGTGGCTGCGTGCCCGGCGGCACGTACGCGCCGATCCGCTGGATCACCTCGGGCAGCAGCGGCCGCGGCAGGTACACGCCGCCGAGGAACATGATCGGGAAGAACGCGATCATCGCGAGCGCGGCCGCTGCCTTCGCTGTGCGGGCGATCGAAGCCGCGATGAGGCCGAGCGCGAACACCGAGACCAGGCCCAGCAGCAGCGTCACGACGTAGGTCAGCGGGTGGCGCGGCAGCGGCACGTCGAACGCGACGCGCGCGGTCACCAGCATCAGCCCGACGCCCGCGAGCGCCACTACCGCGTGCAGCACCAGCTGCGCCAGCAGCAGGAACGCGGGTGGCACGGGCGTGGTCGCGAGCCGGCGCAGCACGCCCTGCTCGCGGTAGCTCGCGACGGCCGCGGGGATCGACTGCAGGCCCAGCATCGCCAGTGCGACGACCACGAGCGAGGGGACCCACAGGTCGATGAAGCGGTAACCGCCGGTAACCTCGCTCGGTTTGCTCATGCCCGGGATCGAGCCGACGCCGGCCAGCACCGCGGTCGGCAGCAGGATCCCGAACACCGCCCACATCGGCGTGCGGACGAAGAGTTTCGCCTCGGTGGCGAGGAGTTTGGTGAAGGTGTGCACGGTCAGCTCCGTCCGGTGAGGGTGACGAACGCGTCGTCCAAAGTGGATTTCCCCGTGGTGGCACGGAGTTCGGCTGGGGTGCCGGTGGCGACGATCCGGCCGGCGTCGAACACGGCGACGCGGTCGCAGAGGCGCTCGGCCTCGTCCATGAAGTGCGTGACGAGCACGACGGTCACGCCGGCGTCGCGCACCCCGGTCACGAGCTGCCAGGTGTCGCGGCGCGAATGCGGGTCGAGGCCGGTGGTGAGCTCGTCGAGGATCGCGATCTCGGGATTGCCGACCAGCGCGAGCGCGATCGACAGCCGCTGCCGCAGGCCGCCGGAAAGCTTGCCGAACGCAGTGGTCCGGTGTTCTTCCAGCCGCAGCCGCCGCAGCAGCACCCCGACGTCGGCCGGGTGCGGGTAGAACGCCGCGAACAGCTCCAGTGCCTCGGCCACCCGCAGCTTTTCGGGCAGTCGCGAGTCCTGCAGCTGCACGCCGACGCTCTGGTGCAGCCGCGCCGCGTCCTTCGCGGGATCCAGGCCCAGCACGGAAATGGCGCCGGAGTCGGGTCGGCGCAGACCCTGGAGGCATTCGATGGTGGTGGTCTTGCCGGCGCCGTTGGTGCCGAGGATGCCGAAGATCTCGCCGCGGTCGACGGTGAACGAAACACCGTCGACCGCGACCCGCTTGCCGTAGGTTTTCCGGAGCTCGGTGACTTCGATGAGTGGCATGCGGGAAACGCTAAAAGCGCGCGGCGTCCGGCAGAATGATGCCGAAACCCCAGCTCAGGTGGGGTTTCGCTGACGTGGGGGTGGGGCTGGGCCCACCCTCGTAGGGGAGCTTCGGCCAGTGCGTTCCGCTGTCCGGCTCGGTCAGACTGCGGGAAAGGGGGTGCGGCGAATGGAATCCGTGCGGCGAGCGTTCGTCCTCGCCGGACTCGCGCTGCTGAGCTGGGCCGACGCGCTCGTGGAGCTGCTCGCCTTTCTGCTGCTCTGCGTCGGGCTCGTGTTCTTCTTCACCCCGGCGATCGACTGGGCACGCGGCCGCTCGGCACGCACCCGGGAGCTCGTCGGCCGGTGGTGCGAGATCGAGGTCGCGACGCCGTACCGGCCGGCGCCGGCGGAGCCGGAACGCGAGCGCGACGGCTGGTACCGCGACGGCAACCAGCTCTACAAACGCGCGTGGTGGATCCGCTGGAACCGACGTTTCACGTGGATCATGGAGGATCGGGCGACGAGCCGTGAGCTCGGGTGGCAGGTGCTCAACCCGCCGTTCGCGCTGGTCACGGCGTTGCTCTCCGTGGTGG
The DNA here is from genome assembly GCF_040682095.1 of Amycolatopsis sp. NPDC051372. Taxonomy (NCBI): domain Bacteria; kingdom Bacillati; phylum Actinomycetota; class Actinomycetes; order Pseudonocardiales; family Pseudonocardiaceae; genus Amycolatopsis; species Amycolatopsis sp. NPDC051372. The sequence goes on along the minus strand of NZ_JBFBAF010000006.1, from coordinate 295,712 downwards.
CCGGGCGCCGCGCACTGCGCTGGTACGGCCGGTGGACCCGCCACTGGCTCGGGCCGCACCCGGCCGCCGACCCGGCCCGCAAGTGGTGGCTGCACCGCCACCTCGAGTCGGTGGGCCACCAGTTCGGCCTCCTCGCGCTGGCGTGTGTGCACCTGGTCTTCTCGGTGTGGCAGCTGGTGCTGATCATCGGCGCGGCCCCGATGATCGCGTCGCTCGTGGTGGGCAGCCGGACGATCACGGACACGCTCCGGCGCGAGGCGGGGAACTGGACCGGCGTGCGCATCGACCGGCCGTACCTGCCGGCGCCCGGGCTGCCGGTGCCGCGCGCCGACGGGCTCTACCAGTTCGGCAAGCAGTTGTACGACGAGCCGTGGTGGCCGTTGCAGCGCGCCCGCACACAGTGGGTCCTGCGCGACCGGGCCACCTGGCGCGACCTCGCCGGCGGTGCGCTGATTCCCTTGGTCTCGCTGGTGCTGACGCTGCCGACGGTCGTGTTGCTCGGCTGGGGACTGACCGGGCTGGCGACCCTCTGCGTGCGGCGGCCGTTCGTGACGGCGTCGGACCAGCCGGTCCAGTGGTACCCGCTGCCCGAGGTGTCGACGCACCTCGGCGCACTCGCGCAGACGCCCCTGGTGCTCGTGCTGCTGGTCGCGGGTCTGGCGCCGACGACGTGGCTGGCCCGGCAGCAGGCCCGCTTCGCGCGCGTGTGGCTCGGGCCCACGGAGGCCACGCGGCTGGCGCAGCGCGTGGCGCGACTGGACCAGTCGCGCACCGACGTCACCGTGGCCCAGGCCGCGGAGCTGCGCCGCATCGAGCGCGACCTGCACGACGGCATCCAGTCGCGACTCGTGGCCATGGGCCTGAAGCTCGGCGCGGTCGAGGCGCTGATCGACAGCGATCCCGAAGCGGCGAAGCGGCTGGCGGCCGAGCTGCGGACCGCGTCGGCCGAAGCGTTGATGGAGCTGCGGCTGCTCGTGCGCGGCATCCACCCGCCGGTGCTGTCCGAACGCGGTCTCGTCGACGCCGTGCGCGCGGTTGCGCTCGATAGCCCGCTGAAGGTCGAGGTGACGGCCGACGTGCCCGGTCGCGTCGAGCAGCCGGTGGAGGCGTGCGCGTACTTCGCCGTGTGCGAGCTGCTCGGCAACGCGGCGAAACACGGTGAGGCGAAACGGGTTTCGGTCTCGCTGGCGTATTCCGACGGCGTGCTGCGCGTGGTTGTGACCGACGACGGCAGCGGCGGCGCCGAAGCCGCGCGCGGCTCGGGACTTCGCGGAATCGAGAGCAGGCTGGGGGCTTTCGACGGTACGTTGAGCCTGACCAGCCCACCGGGCGGACCGACCGAGGCGATCCTGGAGGTGCCGTGCCAGACAGTGCCGGAACCGGCCCCGGAAGCAGCGGTCCCGGCACCAGCCGCCCCAGAACCGTCATCGCCGAAGACCAGTACCTCCTCCGAGACGGCCTGACGCACCTGCTCACCGCGCACGGCTTCGACGTCGTCGCCGCGGTCGGCTCCGGCCCCGAACTCGCCGCGGCACTGCGGGAACACCGGCCGGACGTGTCCGTTGTGGACGTTCGCATGCCCCCGACGAACACCGACGAAGGCCTGCAGGTGGCGCTCACGGCCCGCCGGGAGATGCCCGGCTTGCCGATTCTCGTGCTGTCGCAACACGTCGAGCAGCTCTACGCGCGCGAGCTGCTCGCCGACGGCACCGGCGCCGTCGGTTACCTGCTCAAGGACCGCGTGTTCAACGCCGAGCAGTTCGTCGACGCCGTGCGCCGCGTCGCGGCCGGCGGCACGGCGATGGACCCCGAGGTGATCGCGAAACTGGTCGCGGGCAACGCTTCCGACCCGCTCGCGGCCCTGACCCCGCGCGAACGCGAGGTGCTGGAGCTCATGGCCGAAGGCTGCTCCAACGCCGCGATCGCCGCGCGCCTGCACTTCAGCGAGGGCGCCGTCGGCAAGCACACAGCCAATCTCTTCGCGAAGCTCGGCATCGCCGCGTCCGACGACACCAACCGCCGCGTGCTGGCCGTGCTCGCCTACCTCGGTGCCGGCTAGTCCCTTGAAACGCTAGTCCCTCGAGACACGGATCATCTCGTCGCGCTCGACGACCTTGATACGCTCCCGGCCGTGCGGCTCGCCCAGCGACTTCTCGTGCGCGTCGAGCTTGCCCCAGCCTTCCCAGGTGGTGAACGGAATCCCGCGCCCGGCGAGGACGTCGAGGATCGCGTCGGGGGAGTCGTGCTTCGGCGACGTGAGAGTGTCGGCGTCGGCCAGCAGGCTCGCGACGGTCTCCGCCGCGTCGCCCTTCGTGTGGCCGATGAGGCCGATCGGCCCGCGTTTGATCCAGCCGGTGACGTAGACGCCGGGCAGCTGGTTCTCGTCGAGGTCCAGCACTCGCCCGGCCTGGTTCGGCACGACGCCCGCGACGTGGTCGAACGGGATCTCCGGCAGGTGCGACGAGAGGTAACCGACCGCGCGGTACACGGCCTGAACGTCCCAGTCGTGGAACTCGCCCGTGCCGCGCACGCCACCCTCACCGTCGTACTCGGTCCGCTCGGTGCGCAGGCCGGTCACACGGCCGTCTTCGCCGAGCACCTCGGCCGGCGAGTGGAAGAAGTGCAGGTGCAGCCGCTTGGGGCGCGTGCCCTCGTCGCGGATCGCCCACTCCTGCAACGTTTTCACGACCATGTCGATCTGCTTCGACGCCCTCAGCGCCGTGATGCTGGCCTCGTCGAACTCCATGTCCTCGGGGTGCACGATCACCTCGACGTTCGGCGAGTGGTCGAGCTCGCGCAGCTCCAGCGGCGTGAACTTCGCCTGCGCCGGGCCGCGGCGCCCGAACACGTGCACGTCGGTGACGGGGCTGGCCTTCAGGCCTTCGTAGACGTTGGCCGGGATGTCGGTGGTGAGCAGTTCGTCGGCCGTCTTCGCGAGGATGCGGGCGACGTCGAGCGCCACGTTGCCGACGCCGAGCACTGCGACGGACTTCGCGGCCAGTGGCCAGGTCCGGGGCACGTCGGGGTGACCGTCGTACCAGCTCACGAAGTCGGCGGCGCCGTGACTGCCGTCGAGGTCGGCGCCCGGGATGTCCAGCCGCCGGTCGGCCATCGCGCCGGTGGAGAAGATCACGGCGTCGTAGAACTCGCGCAGCTCGTCGAGCTTCAGATCGGTGCCGTAGTCGACGTTGCCGAGCAGGCGGATGTTCGGGCGGTCGAGCACCTTGTGCAGGGCGGTGACGATGCCCTTGATCCGCGGGTGGTCGGGCGCGACGCCATAGCGGATCAACCCGAACGGCGCGGGCATGCGCTCGAACAGGTCGACCTGCACCTCGGCGTCGGACTTGTCCAGGATGTCGGCGGCGTAGATACCGGCGGGGCCGGCGCCCACGACCGCTACGCGAAGGGATCGGCTCACGGCACCCACGGTAAGTTAGGGCTACCTAACTTTCACTGTGATCTGGCGTACGGTCCAGCAACTGAGACGCACGGTGCCGGTCGTTTACTGATCCGACCACAGTCACGGCCGATGGCTTGCGTAGTGACGGTTACGTCTCGCTCGGGGGCGGCCTACTTTTGGCCGGATCAGTAAAGTGGCCGCATGCGCGTACTCGTCGTCGACAACTACGACAGCTTCGTCTACAACCTGGTGCAGTACCTGGCGCAGCTCGGCGCCGAGTGCACGGTGTGGCGCAACGACGTGGTCGACCTCGAGCGGGTGCCCGAGTTCGACGCCGTGCTCGTGTCGCCCGGCCCGGGCACGCCCGAGCGCGCCGGCCAGAGCATCGAGGTCATCGCGAAGTGTGCCGAGACGCGCACGCCGATGCTGGGCGTCTGCCTCGGCCACCAGGCCCTCGGTGTCCACTTCGGCGCGACGGTGGACCGCGCGCCCGAGCTGTTGCACGGCAAGACGAGCCAGGTCCGCCACGAGGGCAAGGGCGTGCTCGCCGGCCTGCCCGACGGGTTCACCGCCACCCGCTACCACTCGCTGACCGTGCTGCCCGAGACGATCCGCGACGAGATCTTCGAGGTCACCGGCCGCACCGAATCAGGTGTGGTCATGGGCATGCGTCACCGCGAGCTGCCGCTGGAGGGCGTGCAGTTCCACCCCGAGTCCGTGCTCACCGAAGGCGGGCATCGGATGCTGGCCACGTGGCTGGCCTCGACCGGCCACCCGGTCGACCCGAAAAAGGTCGACGAGCTGGAACGCGCCACGAAGGCGCTGCAGAAGGCCGCCGCTGCGTGACCACCCCGCTGATCCGGCTCACCGGAGTCGGTAAGCGGTACGGCGGCGGCGAGCTGGTGCTCGACGGCGTCGACCTGACCGTGCCCGCCGCGTGTGTGGTCGGGATCCTCGGCGCGAACGGTTCCGGGAAGTCCACGCTGCTGCGGATCCTGGCGGGCGTTTCGCGCGCGAGTCTCGGCACGGTCGAGGGCACGCCGTCGATCGGCTACCTGCCCGACCGGTTCCCCGGCGGGCAGCGGCTGAGCGCGAAGTCGTACCTGCGGCACATGGCGCGCATGCGCGGACTTGCCGACTTGTCGACGATCGACCCGCTGTTGGAGCGGCTCGCGCTGGTCGGCGGGCCCGATGCGCAGCTGCGCACGCTCTCGAAAGGCAACGCGCAGAAGGTCGGCCTCGCGCAGGCCGTGCTGCCGCGGCCCGACCTGCTGATCCTCGATGAACCGTGGTCGGGCCTCGACGTCGGTACCCACGCGGTGCTCGGCGAGCTGGTGGCCGAGACGCGGGCGCGCGGCGCGAGCGTGGTGTTCACCGACCACCGGCCGGCCGTCGTGCGCGAGAACGCCGACGCCGTCTACCGCGTCGAAGGCGGCCGGCTCAGGACCGTCGACGGGATGACCGAACCCGCCACGCGGATCGTGCTCGCGGGCACCGGCACCGACTGGACCGCCGAACCCGGTGTGCGCCACGCGATCGCCGAGGGCCCGCACGTGGTGCTGACCGTCGACGCGACGAGCGCCGACGCGGTGCTGTTGCGGGCGCTCTCAGGCGGCTGGTCCGTGCGGGAGGTGGCGCCGTGCTCGCCGTGAGCCGCTACTACCTCGCGCTCCTGGGCCTTTCGCAGCGCTACCTGCCGGCGTTGCTGGCCTACCTCGCGCTGTCGGTGATCCTCTACTCCGACCCGCACTCGCCGGTGCTGCCGCTCTACGGCGTGAGCAGCGGCGCGCTGGTCGTCCTCGGCTGCTGGCTCACGATCGCGGTGCTCGACATCGAGGATCCGGTGCAGCGGCTCGTCACGCTCAGCCACGCGCGCAGCCGCCTGCGCACCATCGGCGGCGCGGTGCTGGCGGTGTTCGGCTGCCTGGTGGTGCTGACCGTGATCACGATCGTGTGGTCGGCGATCAGGACGTGGCAGCTGAACTGGGACGCGTTCGGCGTCGGCCTGCTGAGCCTGCCGGCGAGCGGGCTGCTCGGGATCGCGATCGGCCTGCCGTGCTCGCGCCTGCTCGTCGGGCGCATCGGCTGGACGGTGCTCGCGGCCGTGCTCGTGCTCGGCCTGGTCCTGCTGGGCAAGTGGGTGCCGCTGGTCCACCCGCTGATCACGGCGCTCACCAACGACGCGCCCTACGGCGGCCCGCTCGTCCTCGCCTTGGTCACGTCGGTGGTCGCGCTGGGCGTGAGCGCCGGCGTCGTCGGGTGGCTGGCGGGTCGGCGGGCCTGAGCTCGGAGCGATTGAGTGCACTTCGACACAAATCTGCAAATTGCACATAGCAATTTCTTGTTCGGATCTTCCCGAGATCACCCTGAGCACGCTAATGTCTTGCCTTCACCCACGCGGGTGGCACCGGCCAGCAGCACACACTGCTGCGGAGAGAGCCCGCGGCGTCGGGAAACGCTCCGGCGCCGCGGGTGGGTCTACCGGTCCACCGGCATTCGTCGGCTGCACGACGCGCCCGTGCCGACGGCGGATGCCGGTGCCCGGTCGACACGATCGCACGCGTTGCCAATCCGGTTAAAAGTAGGCGGGTGCGCGACTGAGCGTTACCGCGCGCCGTAAGAGTTCCCGCCGTGACTGTGGTCGGAGGGGCAACAATCGGCAGAGCAGTTGCAAATTGCAGTCAGCAATGCAGGTAGGCGGTCTTCCTCCGCGGCAGCGCGTCGGTTACCCTCGCGCCGTCTGTTCACCCGTGAGGGGAGAGTCGTGACGGCTGGGATCGCCGCGATCACCGTGGCCGGCTCGGGTGACGAGCTGCACCAGCTCGCCTCCTGGCTGCGTTCCGAGGACGAGCTCCGCGACCGCGTCCGGCTGGCCGAGAGATCCGTGTCGGACGACGCGGCGGGTGACGCCGTGGTCGTGATGGTGAGCAGCCGCTCCGTCGGCACGCTGTGCCGCTCGCTGTTCGGCTGGCTGCGCAAGGGCCGCGGCGACGAACGCGTGCTGCTCAAGCTGAAGCGCTCCGGGGCCGTCGAAGAACTCGACGTCGACTGCGGTTCGGGCAGCGACGTCGACGCGGTGCTCGCGAGCGTCCGCGGCTTTCTCGACCAGGACTGAGGAACTTCCGGAGAAAGCACAGGGCCCGCACGGAAAACCGTGCGGGCCCTGTCGCGTTTCAGCCGGTGATCAAGGATTTCCGGGCGGATGGATGCCGATACCACCGCCGCCGGGGCTGCCCGACGTCGACGGCGTACCACCGTCATCCTGCTCCAGGATCGTCAGCGTGACGTTCTGCGTCGGCGAGATCGTCTGGCCGGCGTCCGGGTTGGTCCGGAGGACCGTGCCCGGCTGGCCGGCGCCGAAGTGCACTGACTGGACGGTGATCTTGCCCGACCAGCCCATCTGCTGCAGCGTCGTCGTCGCCTGGTCCTCGGTCTGTCCCGTCAGGTCCGGCATCGTGAAGCTCTGCGGGCCCCTGGAAACCGACAGCGTGATCGTCGACCCCGGCGCGACCGAGCCGCCGTTCGGCTGCTGGGTCACGACCTGGTTCTTCGGCTCATTCGAGTCCACGTCGTTGCGCTTCACTTGGAAGCCGAGGCCCTCGAGCTTCTGCTTCGCGGCGGTGAAGTCGGTGCCGGTCGTGTCCGGCACCTGCTTGAGCTGCAGATCGCCGCCGACGGTGATGTTCACCTTCGTGCCCTGGGGCGCCGTCGAGTTCGGGGTCGGGTCCTGCGAGATGATCTTGCCGACGTCGTCCGGGTTGTCGACCGTCTTGTTCGAGACGTTGCCCAGCTGCAGGTGAGCCTGACCCAGAAGCGGGCCGGCCTGGTCCTGGGTCTTGCCGGTCAGGTCCGGCACGGTGGTCTGGTTGGGCCTGGCACCCACGTACAGCTGGATCTGCGTGGTCGTGGCCACGTTCTGGCCGACGTCCGGGTCGATCGAGATGACCTTGTCGACCTGGTCGTCACTGCAGGTGAGGCCCTTGGGGTTGGTGCTGGGGTCCGACGCGCCGCACACCACGTTCTTGTTTGGCGCGAACGACGAGAAGCCCGCCGTCTGCAGCTCCGTCTTCGCGAGAGACGCCTGGTGGCCCACCAGGTTCGGGATCGTCGCGGTGGTGGCCTCGGAGCGGAACGAGCCGTTGAGCCACATGATCAGCAGGATCACGCCGGCCACGATCAGCGCGGCGACGACCGCCAAGATCGTGCGGTTGCGGCGCTTGGCCTTCGGGTCCTCGTCCGGCTCCTCGGCGTACTCCTCGTAGCGCTGGGGCTGCCGGCGGTCCTGGTTCATCACCTGGGTTCGCTCGTCCTCCGACATCACCATCGGAGCGGACGGGCGCTGGCCCGAGAGCGTGCGCACGAGGTCCGAGCGCATCTCGGCGGCCGACTGGTACCGGTTGGCCGGGCCCTTCGCCAGCGCCTTGAGCACCACGGCGTCGAGCTCCGGCGTCACCGCCGGGTTCACCGACGACGGCGGGTTCGGGTCCTCCCGCACGTGCTGGTACGCCACGGCCACCGGCGAGTCACCCGTGAACGGGGGCTCGCCGGTGATGAGCTCGTAGAGCACGCAGCCGGCCGCGTACACGTCGGAACGCGCGTCGACGGCTTCACCGCGCGCCTGCTCCGGCGAGAGGTACTGCGCGGTGCCGATCACGGCGGCCGTCTGCGTCATCGCCGACTGGCCGTCGTGCATCGCGCGGGCGATGCCGAAGTCCATCACCTTGACGGCGCCGTTCTTCGTGATCATCACGTTGGCGGGTTTCACGTCGCGGTGCACGATGCCGTGGCGGTGGGAGAAGTCCAGCGCCGCGCAGACGTCGGCCATGACCTCCATGGCCCGCTTCTGCGACATCGGGCCCTCGGTCTTGACGATGTCGCGAAGCGTCCGGCCCTCGACGTACTCCATGACGATGTACGGCAGGTTCCCGAAATCGGTGTTGGCCTCACCGGTGTCGTAGACCGCCACGATCGCGGGGTGGTTGAGGGCGGCCGCGTTCTGCGCCTCGCGGCGGAAGCGTTCCTGGAACTGGGGGTCGCGGGCGAGGTCAGCACGCAGGACCTTGATCGCGACTTCCCGGCCGAGACGCACGTCGAGTCCGTGATGGACCTCGGACATGCCTCCGTAGCCGAGCGTCTCGCCCAGCTCGTACCGATTGGAGAGCAGTCTGGGTGTGCTCATCTCTGTGTGCCGTTCCATTCCGTCCAAGGTGTGGTCATGATGCCTTGCAGGCCCTGCTTCTCGCTCGCACCCGGTTCGGTGGGTCCGCCTGCGGTCGGTCCTGTGGGTCGGCCGGTTGGCTCGACCGGCGCCGGTCTGCCTGTGTCCACGCTTCTCGGTGTCTGTCCGTTGCCGGGGCCCACCACTTTGGCTATGACGAACGCCGCTGCCACGATCACGGCGACCACGATCACCGCGAGCAGCACCCACCAGCCCCACTGGCTCTTCCGCCGCGGCACGGGCGGATGCACGGGGTGCACCGAACCCGGCGACAGCGGCGGGAACCCGGGGTTGGAACCAGGACCGATGGGCACGTGGGGGAGCTCGCCGGCCTGCGGCATCCCGGGGGGCGGCGACGGCGGGACCTGGCCCGCCGCGTAGGCGGCGTTGACCAGGCCGAGCGGCGTCGGCAGGGGGTGCCCGGCGCGGACGGCCGCGACCGCGGCGGCGAACTCGCCGCCACTCGCGTAGCGCTGCCGGGGGTCCTTGACCAGCGTGGCCTCGATGACCGCGCGCGCACCCGGGGGCACGTCGGGCGGCAGCGGCGGTGGCAGGTCGCGGATGTGCATCATGGCGACGCTCACCGCGTTCTCCGAGAGGAACGGCCGGTGGCCCGAGAGGCATTCGTAGCCGCACACGGCGAGCGAGTACACGTCGCTGGCCGGCTCGGCGTCGTGGCCCAGCGCCTGCTCGGGAGCGATGTAGTGGGCCGTGCCCATGACCATGCCGGACCGCGTCACCGGGGCGGCGTGCGCGGCCTTGGCCACGCCGAAGTCGGTGATCTTCACCTGGCCGGCCGGCGTCACGAGGATGTTGCCCGGCTTCACGTCGCGGTGCACCAGGCCCTGCTCGTGCGCGGCCTGCAGCGCGGTGCCCGCCTGCTCCAGTAGGTCGAGGGTGTAGTCGGCCGAGAGGCGCCCGTGCTTGGCGAGGATGCCCGCGAGCGGGTCGCCCTCCACGAACTCCATGACCAGATACGCGATGGGCAGCGCGTCTTCCTCTTTACCGCCCTCGGTTCCGGCGAACGTCTCGCCGTAATCGTGCACCGCCGCGATCCCGGCGTGGTTGAGCGACGCCGTCATCCGCGCCTCGGTCCGGAACCGGTGCAGGAACTCGGCATCGCCGGAGAGCTCGGCCTTCAGCACCTTCACCGCGACGACCCGGTCGAGCCGGGTGTCGCTCGCCTGCCAGACCTCGCCCATCCCGCCGACGGCGATTCGGGTCGTCAGCTTGTAGCGCTCGGCCAGCAGCTGACCCGAGGACAGCATCGGCTATCCACCCCCGAGACGCGCGGCGATGGCGGCGCGGCCGATCTCGGCGGCGACGGAGCCACCGGTCGCGGCGAGCCCGCGGTTGCCACCGTTCTCGACGATGACCGACACGGCGATCTGCGGGTTGTCCGAGGGCGCGAACGCGGTGTACCACGCGTGCGGCGGGGTGTTCTTCGAGTCGGTGCCGTGCTCCGCGGTGCCGGTCTTCGAAGCGATCTTCAGCGCGGGATTCTTGCCCTTGCCCGCGGTGAAGCCCTCCGACGCGATCATCATCTGCGTGAGGATCTGGTCGTTCGCCGGCGAGAGCGCCGGCGTGCCGGTGAGCTGCTCCGGGTCGGTGTCCTCGATCGTCGAGAGGTCCGGCGCCAGGATCGACTGCACGAGCTCCGGCTTCATGGCCATGCCGCCGTTGGCGACGGTCGCGGCGAGCAGGCAGTCCTGCAGCGGCGTGAGCCGCACGTCGCGCTGGCCGATCCCGCTCTGGTAAAGCGCGCCCTGCGAGTCGAGCGCGCCGACGGTGGACGGCGCCACCTTCATCGGCACGGTGAGGTCGGTCTGGCCGATGCCGAAGTTGGCGGCCGTCGCCTTCATCTTGTCGGCGCCGAGCTGGCCCGCGAACGTCGCGAACGGCACGTTGCACGAGTGCGCCAGCGCGTCCTTGAACGTGTTGCCGGGACAGGTCTCACCGGCGTAGTTCTCGAGCGTGGTGTTGGTGCCCGGCAGCTTCACGTTCGGCGCGGTGTTGATCACGGTGTCGGGGCCGATGCCGGCCTCGAGCGCGGCCGACGCGGTGACCAGCTTGAACGTGGAACCCGGTGGATAGGTCTCCGAGATCGCCCGGTTCAGCATCGGGTTCTTCGGGTCCTTGGAGTAATTGGCCCAGGCGGTGTTCTGGTCCTTGCCGTGCGACGCCAGCGTGTTCGGGTCGTACGACGGCGTGGACACCATCGCGAGGATGCGGCCCGTCTTCGGCTCCATCGCCACCACGGCGCCGGTGTAGCCGTGCTGGGTCATCAGGTCGTACGCGGCCTTCTGCACCTTCGGGTCGATCGTGAGCTTCACGTTGCCGCCGCGCGGGTCGCGCCCGGTGACCATGTCCGAGAGGCGGCGCACGAACAGCCGCGGGTCGGAGCCGTTGAGCACGTCGTCCTCGGCGCGCTCGAGGCCGCCGGCGCCGTAGTTGATCGAGTAGAACCCGGTGACGGGCGCGTACATCGGGCCGTCGGTGTAGGTGCGCGTGAACTTGAACTTGTCGCTGGAGGCCTTCACGCCGGCCAGCACCACGCCGTCGGGCGTGACGATCTGCCCGCGCTGGCGCGAGTACTCGTCGTAGAGCACGCGCTGGTTGCGCGAGTCCGTGCGGTAGTCGTCGGCCTTCACGACCTGGATGTAGGTGTCGTTCGCGAGCAGCAGGACGATCATCACGAGCATCGCCATGCCGACCTTGCGCAGGGGAGTGTTCACGCGGTCCTCCCGTCACCGTTGGGGCTGCCGCCGGCCGGCGGGCGCTGCACCAGCACGGTGTGCGCCTCGGCGATCGGGGCCTGGGGCTGCTGCGGTTTCGCGCGCTTCGCCGGCTTGCGCGCGGCGTCGGAGATGCGCAGCAGCAGGGCGACGAGGATGTAGTTCGCGAGCAGCGACGAACCACCCTGGGACAGGAACGGCGCCGTGATACCGGTTTCCGGGATCAGCGCCGTGACGCCGCCGACGACCACGAAGATCTGCATCACCATCGTGAAAGCGAGCCCACCGCCGAGCAGCTTGCCGAACGTGTCGCGCACGGCCAGCGCGCTGCGCATGCCACGCATCGCGATCAGCAGGTACAGCATCAGCACGGCGGCCAGGCCGATGAAGCCCAGCTCCTCGCCGATCGACGCGGTGATGAAGTCGGTGCTCGCCGCGGGCACGATGTCCGGCCGGCCCGCGCCGAGGCCGGTGCCGCCGACCCCGCCCGTGCCGAGGCCGAACAGGCCCTGCGCGAGCTGGTAGGAGCCACCGAGTTCGTCGTAGCGCGGGCCGAGCGGGTTGAGCCAGTTCTCCACGCGCTGCTGCACGTGCGTGAAGAGGTTGTAGGCGATGATGCAGCCGCCGATGAAGAACGTGAGCCCGACGACGACCCAGATCACGCGCTCGGTCGCGACGTAGAGCATCACCAGGATGATGCTGAAGTACAGCAGCGACGTGCCGAGGTCCTTCTCGAACACCAGGATGCCGATGCTCGCCGCGGCCGCGATGAGGATCGGGCCCAGGTCGCGAGCGCGCGGCAGCTCCACGCCGAGGACCTTCTTGCCCGCCACCATGAACAAGTCGCGTTTGGACACCAGGAACGACGCGAAGAAGATCATCAGCAGGATCTTCGCGAACTCACCGGGCTGGATCGAGAAGAACGGCAGCTTGAGCCAGACCTTCGCGCCGTTGACCTCGGACAGGCTCGACGGCAGCACCGCGGGCAGCGCCAGCGCGGCGATGCCGATCAGACCGAACGTGTAGCCGTAGCGCGTGAGGGTGCGGTGGTCGTTGACCACGACCAGCACGACCACGAACAGCGCCAGCGAGATGACCGTGAACAGCACCTGCTTGGTCACTTCGGGGCTGTACTCGCTGCCCCTCTGCGCGGCTTGCTCGGCTTCGGCCAGGTCGAGCCGGTGGATCATCACCAGCCCGATGCCGTTCAGCAGCGCGACGCACGGCAGCAGCACCGGGTCGGCGTACGGCGCCCAGCGGCGCACGGCGAGGTGCGCTGCCGTCAGGACACCGAGGTAGGCGAGGCCGAGCCACAGGATCGAGAGCGTGAGCTCCTGCTCCTGGTTGGCCTCCACGAGCACGAGCGCGAGGGTGACGATGAACGCGGCGAACGCCAGCAGCAACAGCTCGGTGCCCCGGCGCTTGGGCAGCTCCCGGGGCGGATTGGTCGCGAACTGGGCCGACAACGGGTCGGCCAGGGGCTGACCCATCAGTTACCGCCTCCTGTCGGCGCCGTACTCGACGCCGAGCAGTCCCTCCCCGCAGGCTGATTCGCCGACGAAGACGCGCCGCTCGAAGGCGGCGGAACAGCGCTGCTCGACGACGCCGGCGGACCGCCGGGAGCCGTCGGCACGCCGGAAGTGGTCCCGGGGGTGGCCGGCGGGCAGTCGGACAGCTGCTTGCGCAGGCGCAGGAAGTCGTCGATGTACGTGCGGGCGTCGTCGAGGCTCTCGCGCTTCACACCGTTCTGCACGGCGATGCGCGCGTCCTCCTGCAGGGCCGGCACGCGCAGCTTGTCGGTGCACAGCGTCCCCGGCGGGCACGAGCCCTGCTCGAAGGAGTGCAACTGGATGCCGAGGATGCTGCCCGGCACCCCGCGGTAGATCACGACCTCCTGGTCGGGACCCTCGCCCACGTAGTACTGGCTGAGCACGAAGTAGCGGGTCGCGATCGCGGCCGCGGCCAGCACGATCAGCACCACGACGGCGCCGACGAGCCAGCGGAACCGCTTGCGGCGCTTGGCCTTCGGGTCCTCCTCGAACGCCTGCGGCTCGGGCCGCGGCTGAGGGGGCGGCTGCGTGAGCGCCCGGGCCCGCGCGGCCGGCGAGTCGCCCTGGTGCTGCTCGTCGCTGCCGTCGCCGGCGGCGCCGCCCACGATCGGGGCGTCGTCACCGAAGTCGACGTCGACCACGTCGGCAATGATCACGGTGACGTTGTCCGTGCCGCCGCCCTTGAGGGCGAGCTCGATCATCCGGTCCGCGCAGTCCTGCGGGTCCGGGATGCGGATGGCCTCGGACATCGTCTCGTCGGAGACCATGCCGGACAGGCCGTCGGAACAGATGAGGTACCGGTCACCGGGACGCGCTTCGCGCACGGTGAGGCTCGGCTCGACCTCGTGCCCGGTGAGCGCCTTGAGCAGCAGCGAACGCTGCGGGTGCACCGCGGCCTCCTCGGCCGTGATGCGGCCCTGCTCGAGCAGCTCGTTGACGAAGCTGTCGTCGCGGGTGATCTGCGCGAACTGGCCGCCGCGCAACAGGTACGCGCGGGAGTCGCCGACGTGCACGAGCCCCAGGCGGTTGCCCGCGAAGAGCACGGCGGTGAGCGTGGTGCCCATGCCGTCGAGATCGGGATCCTGGGAGACGAGCTCGGCGATGGCCGCGTTGCCGTTGGTCACGGCCTCGCGGAGCTGACCGAGCAGGTCGTCGCCCGGCTCGTCGTCGTCGAGCGGGGCGAGTGAGGCGATGACGACCTTGCTGGCCACCTCACCGGCCGCGTGGCCGCCCATACCGTCGGCGAGCGCGAGGAGGCGAGGGCCGGCGTACACAGAGTCCTGGTTGTTCGAACGAACCAGGCCCCGGTCGCTGCGGGCCGCGTAGCGGAGGACGAGAGTCATGGGCGAAGCTCGATCACCGTCTTGCCGATCCGGATGGGGACTCCGAGCGGGACCCGGAGGGGTGCAGTGACCTTAGCCCGGTCGAGGTAGGTCCCGTTCGTCGAGCCCAGATCTTCCACGTACCAGTCCTCCCCGCGCAGGGCGATACGGGCGTGGCGGGTCGACGCGTAGTCGTCGTCGAGCACCAGCGTCGAGTCGTCGGCGCGGCCGATCAGGATCGGCCGGCCGTCGAGCGCGATGCGGGTACCCGCCAGCGCCCCATGGGTCACCAGGAGCTGCTGCGGGGCCTTGCTGCCCCGCGGCTTCTTCTCCTTGTTCCGCCGGAACGAGGGCACCTGCACCCGCAGGCCGGACGCGGCGTAGAGATCAGAACGGACGACCCGCAGGGCGGCGAACACGAAGAGCCAGAGCAGCACGAGAAAGCCCACTCTGGTGAGTTGAACGACCAGCTCTGGCACTTGTTGTGTCCGCTCCCGACTCTGCCTGCAAGCCGCGGCGCGCGCGCACCGCGGATCCCCCCGCACGACAATTCTGCGGGAACCCCGTCACCGGCCTCTGGTCAGCCCTGGGTTCGGAACACCAACGAAGAGTGACCCACCCGGATGACGTCCCCGTCGGCCAGCTGCCACGTCTGCACCGGAGTCCCGTTCACGGTCGTGCCGTTGGTGGACCCGATGTCGGCGAGCGTGGCGCTCTGGCCGTCCCAGGTGATCTCCAGGTGCCGGCGCGACACCCCCGTGTCGGGCAGGCGGAAGTCGGCGTCCTGGCCGCGGCCCACGACGTTCCCGCCCTGCTTCAGCGAGTACGTCCGGTTCGAGCCGTCGTCCAGCTGCAGGCTCGCCGCGAGCGCGCGGCCGGCCGCGGGAGCGGGCTGGCCGTAGCCGGGCTGCTGCTGGGCGTACGGGTCGGCCGGGGCCTGGCCGTAACCGGGCTGCTGCTGACCGTACGGGTCCGCCGCCGGCGCCTGGCCGTAGCCGCCGCCCTGCTGGGGCTGGCCGTACTGGTCGTAGCCGCCCTGCTGGGGCTGGCCGTAGCCCTGGTCGTAACCGCCCTGCTGGCCGTAGCCGCCACCCTGCTGCGGCTGGCCGTACTGGTCGTAGCCGCCCTGCTGGGGCTGGCCGTAACCCTGGTCGTAACCACCCTGCTGGTAGCCCTGGTCGTACCCGGGCTGCTGGCCACCCTGGTCGTAGCCGGGCTGAGCGGCACCGCCGCCCTGCTGGGGCTGGCCGTACTGGTCGTAGCCGGGCTGCTGGCCGTAACCCTGCTGCTCGTAACCGCCCTGCTGGCCATAGCCCTGGTCGTACCCGGGCTGCTGGCCACCCTGCTGTCCGTAGCCGTACTGGCCCTGCTGGCCGTACGGGTCACCCTGGTCGTATTGGCCGTATCCGGGGGGCTGGCTCATTGCTGGGTCTCCTGCGTTGCTGGGTCGTGCCGACCGTGACGAGCCACCGGGTCCACTCGCGTGGGCGTCGGGATCGACGGACGAACGGGTCTTGAACTGTCCAGTATGCAGCGCCTCGTTGCGCTCGAGTGATACGACGACGTCACCATAGGTCTCCCAGCCGTGCTCGGCGAGGTGTTCGCCCACAGCTCGTGCGAGA
This sequence comes from Amycolatopsis sp. NPDC051372, assembly GCF_040682095.1. Classification (NCBI taxonomy): domain Bacteria; kingdom Bacillati; phylum Actinomycetota; class Actinomycetes; order Pseudonocardiales; family Pseudonocardiaceae; genus Amycolatopsis; species Amycolatopsis sp. NPDC051372. The sequence continues at coordinate 279,865 of NZ_JBFBAF010000006.1, read as the reverse complement.
ACCGCAGTGACCCGCTGCTCGTCACCGGCCATCCGATCGTGGTCAGCCTGCCCCAAGGACACGATGTAGTGATTCGGGGCGAGCTGCCGACCTCCTGCCAGCTCACGAACGTTTTCCTCGCCTTCCCGCTCGAGCGCCACCGCCACTTCCTGTGTGACGACGTTGCCACCGAACATGCGCGCGAAGGTGTTCCCCACGAGGTTCTCGAGACGCCTGTCGAAGCGCTCTACCCGACCCACCTGGGGTGACCTCCTCGCACGTGTGCTTCCGCACCGATCCTATCCGGGAGAGGAAGCCTCGACACGACCCCCGCTGAAACCTGTGAAAACCCCCTGCTACGCTTTGCTGGCTGTCAGAGAGAAGCAACTCGGGCGAGTGGCGGAATGGCAGACGCGCACGGTTCAGGTCCGTGTGTCCGAAAGGACGTGAGGGTTCAACTCCCTCCTCGCCCACTTTGGTCGAAGCCCTCAGCCGCTAGCGCGACTGGGGGCTTCTCCCGTTTGTCGGTCGTCATGTCTCCCGGGGGGCCGAGCCCCCCGGACCCCCCACGGTGCCACTGGTGGCGCTTCCTGCATGGGAGCCACCCGAACCGCCACGGTGCGGTTGGTGAGCGACCCAGCGTGGTCCAGACCCATAGTGCTGAGCTGCGGTTATGAGGTTTGTCATGGGTTGGGCGTGGGGGATTCACGCTGGCTTGGTGAGGTATGGGTCTGGGGGGCTGGGCGCGGGGGCGGCCACGGTGGGGGCATGGGTAGGGAAGCGGTTGTCGAGGTGGATGGGCTGAGGGTCGAGTACGGGTCCTTTGTCGCGGTTCACGGGTTGAGTTTCACGGTGCGGGCCGGTGAGGTCTTCGGGTTGCTGGGGACGAACGGTGCGGGCAAGACGTCGACGATGGATGTGCTGGAGGGGTATCGGCGACCATCGGCCGGCAGTGTGCGGGTGTTCGGGGTGGATCCGGCCAGTGAGCGCGAGGAGGTGGCGCCGCGGGTGGGGATCATGTTGCAGGAGGCCGGGTTCTTCGACGATCTGACGGTGGTCGAATCCATTCGGGCGTGGCGGAGGTTCACGGCGGATGCGATGACGGTCGACGAGGCCGTCGAGTTGGTGGATCTGGGGAAGGTCGCGGGTACGCGGGTCGGGAAGCTGTCGGGTGGGGAGAGGCGGCGGCTGGATCTGGCGTTGGCGGTGCTGGGGCGGCCGGAGTTGTTGTTCCTGGACGAGCCGACGACAGGGCTGGACCCGCAGGCGCGGCGGCGGACGTGGCACGTGCTGGAGAACATGGTCGCGGGCGGCATGGCGATCCTGCTGACCACGCACTACATGGAAGAGGCGCAGTACCTCGCGAACCGCGTGGCGATCATGGACCGCGGGCGGATCATGCGGCACGGGTCCGTGGACGAGGTGATCGGCGCGGACCACGGGTCGACGGTCACGTTCGTCAGTGAGGTGGCGGTGCCGGTCGAGCTGGCCGGGGTGTCGGAGGACGGGCGCCACTACGAGCTGAGCAGCACAGATCCACAGGCGGACCTGCACCGGCTGCTCGACTGGGCCGGCCGCGCCGGGGCGCGGATCTCGGACCTCGAGGTCCGGCGCAACTCGCTCGAAGACGTTTTCCTCAAGGTGGCCGACGAGGCCGCCCTCGCCACCACCGCGAAGGAGCGCTGATGACCGCCATCGCCCCCGCGTCCGCCGGACCTCGTCGTTCACTTGGCTTCTGGCGCTACACCTGGTCGCAATTCCTGTTGTCGCAGAAGGTGCACTGGCGCGATCTCGGATTCGCGCTCACCGGTGTGCTCATTCCGCTCGGGCTCGGCATCGGATTGCCGGCGAGCCAGCACGGCAAGGGCGCCATCGCCGGCGTCGACGGCGGGGTCTACCTGCTGCCCGGGATGATGGGATTCGTCCTCGTCTGGATCGTCTACAACGTGGTGAACTCGGCGACCAGCCGACGCGGAAAACTGATTTACAAACGCCTTCGCGGCACGCCATTGCCGGACACCGCCATCATGACCGGCGAAGCGATGAGCGGATCGGTCACGAGCATCGCGCAAGTGGTCGTCCTGCTCGTTTTCGGGCTGACGTACCTGGGTGCGCCCGCGCCGGCCAACCCGCTGTTGCTGCTGGTCGGCGTGGTGCTGGGGGCGTTCACGTTCGCGTTGCTGGCGATCGGGGTGTCGGGTCTGCTGCCCACGAGTGAGGTGTCCACGTGGATCGTGACGCCATTCCTGTTCCTCATGATGTTCGCGTCCGGGATCGTTTTCCCGCTGTCCGAAATGCCGCACTTCCTTCAGGTGCCGGTGCAGTACCTGCCGTCGAGTTCGGTCGTGGAAATCCTGCGCACCGCGTATCTCGGCCGCGACTTCGCGTCGAATCCGGCGACGGCGCAGCTGCCGCACCAGGTCGGATTCCTGGAGTCGTTCAGGGTGTGCGTTATGCCCCTGGGACTACTGTGTGCCTGGATCGGCGTTTCCCTCGGCCTGGGCAAGCGCTTCTTCAAGTGGGACCCGAAGCGGTCGGGCTGAGCAGGAGGAGACGTGGACCGGTGGAACCCCGGGACACTGGGCCGCGTCGTCGCGCTGCTGATCCTCGGGACCACCGCCGCGTTCACCGTCGAGGCGTTTTTTCTGTGGCTGAGCACCCACCCCCCGGTGCTCGACGTGCTCTTCGCGGTGCTGGCCGGCGCGGGTGTGCTGGCCGGCACCGGGCGCATCGTCTGGGCGGTCGTGCGCCGCTCAGCCGCCCGCGGCGAGCACCTGGTGGACGTGGCGATCGCCACGAGCCTGGCGTTCGCGCTGCTGCTGGCCTTCGGGCCGGCGTGGCTGGCGCTGCCTTCGCTGGTCGCCGGTGTCTCCGCGATCAGCCTCACGGGGCTCAAGCGCTGGATCTTCCCGCTGGTCGTACTCGTCGTCACGGCGGCGCTTGCTCTGTTGATGCAGGTGCCGGCCTACGCGGTGGCCGAGGTGCTGCTGCGGTCGCTGGTGACGATCGTGGTGCTGGCGGGAATGGGGCTGCTCGTGACCTACGCGGCCGAGGTCCACGCCAACCGTGACGAGCTGGCCCGTATGGCCGTGGTCGAGGAGCGGCTGCGCTTCGCCCGTGACCTGCACGACGTGCTCGGCCGTGGCCTGTCGGTGGTGCGCCTGAAGGCCGAGCTGGGCGTGCGGCTGATGGACACCGACCACGAAGCCGCCCGTGCGCAGCTGGTGCAGATCGCGGAGCTGGCCGGCGGGTCCGTGACCGAGCTGCGCAAGGTGATCGCCGGCTACCGCCAACCGAGCCTGGCCGAGGAGCTGCGCGGCACGTCGTCGATCCTCAGCCTCGCCGGTGTCCGCGTGGTCGCCGATCCGGTGCCCGAGGGACTGCCCGGACCCGTCGCGGAGGCGATCGGCTCGGCCATCCGCGAAGGCGGCACCAACATCCTGCGGCACAGCGCCGCCGAGAACTGCCGCGTCGAGTTCGTGCGGGACCCCTCGTGCGTGCTCGTGCGGATCCGCAACGACCGTCCGCACGCCGGCGGCACCCGGGCCGGCCACGGCCTCACCGGCCTGGCCGAGCGGCTGGCCGCCGTGCGCGGCACGCTGGAGCACCGCGAGGTCGACGGCGATTTCGTGCTCACCGCCCGCGTGCCCCTTGACCTGCCGAGGAAGAGCTCATGACCTTGCGGATCGTGCTGGCCGAGGACCACGCCCTGCTGCGCGAATCGCTGCGCACGGTGTTCAGCCTCGCCGAGGACATCGACGTCGTGGAAGCTGTGGACAACGGCGCCGACGCGCTGGAGGCCATCCGCCGCGAGCGCCCAGACGGCGCCATGGTGGACATCGACATGCCGCGGATGTCCGGGCTCGAGGTGGCCGAGGCCGTGCGCGCCGAGGGGCTGGACTGCGGGCTGCTCGTGGTCACCAGCTACGGCAAACCCGGCTATCTGCACCGCGCGATGCGGGCCGGCGTGCGTGGATTCGTCACCAAGAACATCTCGCCCGACGACCTGATCACCGCCGTGCGCAAGGTCTGCACAGGCGGTCGACACGTGGACCCGGAGATCGCCGCCGACGCGCTGGCCGTCGGGGAGACGCCGTTGACCGAGCGGGAGCTGGACGTGCTGCGGCTGTCCGGCGCGGGGCTGCGACCCGCCGAAATCGGCGCGCGGCTGTCGCTGGCCGAGGGCACGGTGCGTAACTACCTGTCGAGCGCGCTGACCAAGCTGCAGGTGGACAACCGCGTGGCCGCGTACCGCGTCGCCGAGGAGGCAGGATGGCTGTGACCGACCTGCTGAAGCTGTACCAGGACCTCCACGCGAACCCCGAACTGGCCGGCGCGGAGAAGCGGACGGCGGACGTACTCGCTCGCGAGCTGACCGCGCTGGGGTTCACCGTGCGTAGCGGAATCGGCGGAAACGGTGTGGTCGCGGCGTTCGAAAACGGCGACGGACCGACGGTAGCGGTGCGAACCGAGCTGGACGCGTTGCCGCTCGCCGAGCGCACGGGATTGCCGTACGCGGCTGACGGTCCCGCCATGCACGCCTGCGGCCACGACCTGCATCTGACCGCCGTGGTCGGCGCCGCTCGCGAGCTCGTGGCGACGCGCGCGGAGTGGCGCGGCCGGGTCGTGGTGCTCGGGCAGCCGGCCGAGGAGACGCTGGAAGGCGCGCTCGCGATGGTGGCCGACGGGGTGCACGACGTGTTCGGTGCGCCCGACGCGTTGCTGGCCCAGCACGCGGTGCCCGGACCGGTCGGCCGGGTGGGCCATTCGCCGGGGCAGATCACCGCGCCGTGCGCCGAGCTGGCGATCACCGTCCACGGCCGGGGCGGGCACGCGGCCGTGCCGCACCTCGCCGTGGACCCTGTCGTGCTGGCCGCGCACCTCGTGGTGCGCCTGCAGTCGGTGGTCGCGCGGGAGACGAACCCGGCCGATCCTGTCGTGGTCACCGTCGGCTCGGTGCACGCGGGCGACGCGGCGAACGTGATCCCGGACCGCGTGGAGCTCGGGGTGAGCGTGCGCGCGGCGAGCGATGGGGCGCTGGCCCGGGCGCTGGCCGCGATCGGGCGCGTGTGCCGAGCCGAGGCCGCCGCGTCCGGCGCGCCCGTGGAGCCCGAGGTCGTGACGGTGCGCTCGGCGCCGGCGACCACCAACGACCGGCAGCTCGTGCTGGCCGTGCGGGCGGCGCACCTGTCAGGGCTGGGGGCGGACCGCGTCGGCTGGACGCCGCCCGTGGCCGCGGCCGAAGACTTCGGCCACCTGGCCGCTCTGCCGGACGGCAGGACCGTGCCGCTGTGCTACTGGACGCTCGGCGTCGGCACGCGCGGCACCAACCACTCACCTGACTTCGCTCCGGAGCCGGCCGCTCTCACGGACGGGTGGCGGGCTCTCGTCCTCGCCGCCCGGGCCGTACTCGCTGTAGCCGAGGAGTAGTCACTCCGGCACCCATAGTTGATCTACCTTAAGGGAACCCTAGGAGAAACCTAAGATAGCTGTCAGCTAACTACTCCAGACGGGTGACATGTGTGATTTACCCTCCACTTGCATACCGGGTTGGGTTTAGCGTTCCCCCTGTGCGAATCGCTCAACGCGAATAGCACGAAACTGGGGAATCAAAAGCCTGGGGGGGCTTGCGTGATGAGAACTGTCATGGTTGCCGCTATCGTAGTTGTGTCCGTTTTATCCGGTATTTCCGCTGCTGAGGCCAGCGTCCCGGCGCCCCCGAGATGCGTGCCCGGCACGCAGTTCGCGTACGTCGGCTTCGAGCTGGCGAAATGGGATTACGTCGGTGGCGACGGCGGAGAATACCTGTACCGGTACAGCTTCAACGGCTGGAATCAGGGCACTGTCACCTGCAAACCCAAGGCGTGAATTCCATTCGCTTTCTGCACCTTCGAAGGGAGGTGAAGGGAATGCAGGAAAACACGACCGCCGTGGACGCGGTGGAGGAGCTGCAGGTCGAGGAGCTGGTGGAAACCACCGCGGCCGGCACCGCCTTCTGCATCGGCAGCGCGGGCTGCCCGTCCAGCGCCGGCACGGCGTCCAGCTTCGGCTGAGCAGTCCCACACAACTGATCCACAAACCTGAGGAGACCCGAGATGAACGAGTTCGACAACCAGGTCGAGCAGGCGTTCGCCGAGGACATCACGGTGGAGGAGCTCGGCGAGGTCGCCGGCGCCGGTACCACCAACACCGGCGGCACCATCAGCTCCACCACCTGCCCGGCGTGCATCGGCACCGCCTTCAGCTGGTCCTGAGAGGAAAACGGTCATGGAGACGCAGGAAACGCAGGACTTCACCGAGGAACTGACCGTCGAAGAGCTGTCCGACGCCACCGGCGCCGGCTGGTGCGTCGGGTCGGCCGGCACGTTCGGCTGCCCGTCGAGCGCCGGCAGCTACGGCACCGTCAGCTCGCACTGACGCACTGAACTGAGCAGGGAGGAAAAGAAATGAACGAGGAAATCTTCGAGCCGGCCACGACCGAGCTCACCATCGAGCAGCTCTCCGACGCGCAGGCCGGCAGCTTCTGCCTCGGCAGCGTGGGCACCGCGGGGTGCCCGAGCTCGGCGGGCACGGTCGGCACCGCGAGCTCGAGCTGACAATCCCCCAGGACATCCGCGGCGAAACGAACCTCTGAAGGGAGGTTGTCATGGAGAACGTTACCACGCAGGCCCCGCAGGTCGAGGAGCTCGTGATCGAGGAGCTCACCGAGGCCGGTGCCAGCAACTGCTTCGGAACGGCGGGCAGCATCGGCTGCCCGGTGTGCTTCGGCACGTACGGCTGTGCCACCTGAGCCACCAGATTCCAGGTGAGCTAGGTCAGCTATTCCACCCACACCGCGTGGTCGCCGTCGAAAAATGATTCATGAAATGGCGGCGACCACGCGGTGCGGGAAAACACGTGCTTGGGAAAGGACTGGGGGATGTCGGAAATCGTCCAGCGGTTGTGGCGGCACTTCGCCCGCCTGGAGTCGTTCGGAATGCAGGCTCCGGATTTCTTCGCCGAGCTGGTGGAACAGACGCCGGTGGTGCGCTTCGACGGAATGTGGGTCATTTCCGGCTACGAGCTGGTGACCCGCCTGTGCACCCACCCCGGCTTCCCCATGGCGGCCCCCGTCTTCACCGACGTGGTCCACCGAGATAACCCACAGTTTGTTCGCTTCTTCGGCAGCACCATGTCGGTGCGGGCCGCCGAGGAGCACACGCGGCTACGCGGTGTGCTCACCGGGGCGTTTTCCGGCCGCCGGCTGGCCGGGCTGCGCGACCGCATCGACGACGTGGTGGCCGATCTGCTGGCCGAACCCCTGCGTCGCGGCGAGGCGGAGTTCGTCTCCGAGCTGGCGACGCCGCTGCCGGCCGCCGTGACCGCGGTGCTGCTGGGCGTGCCGACCGCCGACCGCGACTTAGTCACGGCGCGGGCCACCGGGATGATGAGCCAGCTCGCCGCCGGTTTCCTCACCGAGTCGCACCCCGAGGCGGGGACCCCGATCACCGCCGCCGAGTTCGCCGAGCTGCGCGACTACGTCGCCGGGCTGCTGGCCCGGCGCCGCGCCGAGCCGGCCGAAGACCTGATCGGGCACCTAGCCCAGTCGCAGGGGGCGGGCAAGCTCACCGCCGACGAAGCCGTGGACATGGTGCTGCTGCTGTTCATGACCGGGCTCGACACCGTCACGGCCGCGCTGGCCAACACGCTCGTCGTTCTCTCCGAGAAGCCCGACGTCGCCGCGGCCCTGGCCGCCGACCCGCAGTGCGGAGACCGCGTGTTCGCCGAAGCCATCCGACTGCGCACGCCGGTCGCGTTCGGCTCGCGCCAGGTCGCGCACGACCTGTCCGTCGGCAAGCTGAACTTCAAGGCTGGCGACACCGTGATCCTCGCCTTCGCCGCGGCGAACCTCGACCCGCGCAAGTTCGACGCGCCGCTCGAGTTCCGCTGGGACCGGCCGATGACCGGCAACGTCGCCTTCGGCCACGGCAGTTACTACTGCCTCGGCAGCGCGCTCGCCGCGATGTCCGCGCAGTCGCTGCTGACCGCGGTGCACGACCGGCTGCCGACCCCGAGCCGTCCGCTGGCCGAGCTGCCGTGGCGCGCGTCGCTGGCTTTTCCGACGCCGCGCGTGCTGCCGGTGACCTTCGCGCCCGCGCTGGCGGAAAGCGGTGCCCGGTGAGCACGCGCTACCGGTCGCGCGCCGGAGCCGAGTTCCGCCAGGTCGAAGAGTCCGACTGTGGCGCGGCCTGCCTCGGCATCCTGCTCGCCGGGTTCGGCAAATACCTGTCGTGGCCGGTCCTTTCGCAGGCCTGCGGCGGTGGCCGCGACGGCATCAGCGCCGCGACGCTCGCCCGGCGCGGCCAGCAGTTCGGGCTGACGGTGAGCGCCAAGCGCGTGCGGCTGTCCGGCGGGGAGGCCGACGTCGCCACGCTGCGCGGGCTGGCCGCGCCCGGCGTGGTCTTCGTGGACAACCGGCACTTCGCGGTGCTGGGACGCGTCGGCCGCGGTGGCAAGGTGCGGCTGCACGACCCCGCGGCCGGGCGGCACACGCTGTCGATCGACGAGTTCCGCGAGCGGTTTTCGGGGCTGTACCTGGGTTTCCGGCCGGGGGCCGGGTTCGAGCCGAGTGGCGCGCCGCAGCGGGTGCTGCCGCGCGCGCTGCGTTGGCTCGGCGCCGGGCTGCCGGTGGTTCTCGGCGCCGTGGTGGCCGGGGTGGTCACGGCCGGGCTGACCGTGGTGGCCGCGCTGCTGGCGCGATCGCTGGTCACGGCGACGGCCGGGCCCCGGGCGACGTGGTGGCTGGCCGCGGTGGCCGTGGGTGTCGCGCTCGCGGGCTGGGCGCAGCAGCGGCTGGTTTCGGCCGCGTTGCTGCGCACCTCGGTGAAGCGCTCGACCGAACTGGTCGGGCACCTGCTTCGGTTGCCCGGCAGCTACTTCCACCGTCGCTTCACGGGCGGCGTCGCGGCGCGGGTGCAGATCGCCGACACGATCGCGCAGCAGCTGACCACGGTGGTACTGCCGGTCGCGGTGAGCCTGGCCGCCGTCGTCGGGCTGCTCGCGGTGCTGGCCGTGCTCGCCCCGCCGGCCGCGGCGCTGCTGGCCGGGAGCACGCTGCTCACCGCGTTGGTCGTGCGGTTCGGGCGGCGGGCCGGGACCGAGCGGCAGTCGGCGTTGATGGTCGAACAGTCGGCGCGCGACGGGCTTTCGCTCAACGTGCTGTCGGCCATCGACACGGTGAAGGCCGAGGGCAGCGGGCGCCAGGCGTTCGGGCGCTGGTCTTCGGCGCAGCGCAAGGTGCTGGCCGCGCAACGGCGGGCGGCGCTGGGCGAGCACGGGATCGGGCTGGCCGTCACAGCGCTGCACGCGCTGGGGTACGCCGCCTGTCTCGCGCTGACCGCGCTGGTCGCGCCCGGCGAGGTGATCACCGTGGCCGTGCTGGCCGCGGTGTGGCAGCTGCACGCGGGTGGGCTCGTCACGGGACTGCACCGGATCGGCGGCCTGCGCAGCAGCTTCGCCGCGTACGACGACGTGGCCGGCGCCGAGACCGATCCGTCCGATGTGGACGAACCCGTCGCCGTCGGCCCGGGCCGGGTCACCGTGCGCGGACTGCGTTACGGCTACGACACCAACGCCGAGCCGCTGCTGGTTTCACTCGACCTCGACGTGCCGCCGGGCGGCCGGATGACGCTGGTCGGCCCGAGCGGCTGCGGCAAGTCGACGCTGGCGAAGCTGCTGGCCGGGCTCGTGCGGCCGTGGTCGGGCGTGGCTCTGGTCGACGGGCGGCGCAGCGCGGACCTGCCGCCGTCGGTGCGGCCGTTCCTGGTCGGGTACGTGCCGCAGCGCCCGGCGTTCTTCGAGGGCACCGTGCGCGAGAACCTGGAACTCGGCACCGCGCTGCCGGACGACGCCATCGCCGCCGCCCTCGACGACGCCCAGCTCACCGAGATGATCGAGCTGCGCGGCGGCATCGACGCGGCGCAGGTCAGCCAGCAGGCCCGCAACTTTTCCGGTGGCGAACGCCAGCGGCTCGCCTTGGCCCGTGCGCTCGCCCGCAACCCGCGCGTCCTCGTGCTCGACGAGGCGACCAGCGCGGTCGAAACCGCTTTGGCCGCCCGCATCGACGCCGCTTTGCGCGCCCGCGGCACCACCACGGTCGTCGTGGCCCACCGCCTCTCCGAAGTCCGCGGCGACGACACGGTCGTGCTGCTCGACCACGGCGCCGTGCGCGTCTACGGCACCCACGATGACCTGCTCGCCCACTCCCGCGGCTACCGCGACATCGCGGAGGTGGCCGGATGACCACCACCTTGCCCACTGAGAAAAGCCGCTCGTGGTTCGAGGAAACGGGCGCGACGGCGGCGTCCCTGCGCCACGCCGTCGCCGGCCGGATCAAGCCCGAAGCGGCCGGGCCGCAGGGTATCGACGACAATGCTGCCGTTCCTTCGCCGGCCACCGCCGTCCAGAAGAAGGTTGAGCCGGAGCCCGCCTTGCCTCGCAAGGCCACCGCCGTCCTGCCCCACGAAGGCAGCACCGGTCGCCACCTCCTGTCCTTCGCGATGCGCGGCCAACGGGCCCGGCTCGTGGTGAGTGCCGTGCTCGGGTTGCTGGCGACCGTGTTCGGGTTCGTCGTGCCGCTGGCCGGGATGGTGCTGGCGATCGCGATCGCCGCGAACAACCGCGCCGCCGTGCCGTACCTGGCCGGCGCGTTGGTCGGGCTGCTCGCGTTGCAGCTGCTGACCACGGCGGTCGTGGAACGCGGGCTGCTGACCTTGACCGACGGGGCGCAGGACCGCCTCGAGTCGGCGATCTGGCAACGCCTGTTGAGCCTGCCCGCGACGTTCTTCCGCGACTATCCGCTGCGTCGCCTCATGGGCTTCTCCGGCGGGGTCGGCCAGCTGCGCGGACTGCTCGGCAGCGGCGGCCTCACGGCGGCGTTGCACGCGGTGTTCGCGCTGGTGGCGATCGCGTTGCTGGCGCTGCTGGACCCGTGGCTGGCCGTCGCGGCGGTCGGGATTTTCGGGCTCGTGCTCGGGGCGATGCTGTGGCTTTCCGTGCGCCAGCAGCGGCACGACACCGAGGTTCTGTCGGCCGTCGACGACGTGCAGGCGGCCGTGTACCCGGCGATGCTCGGCATCGACGACGTGCGCGCGTTCGGCGCTCAGTCCTATGTGGTCGGTCGCTGGAGCAAGGCGTTCCGCTCGCAGAAGCGGTCCGACGACGCCGGGCTCAGGTACGCCGAAATCGCCAGTGCGCTCGCCGTGGCCTGCTACCCGGCGCTGCTCGCGGTGCTGCTGCCGATGGCGTCGGGCCTGGGGTTCACCGGGCAGTGGACCGTGGTGATGGTCGCGATGACACTCAACCTCACCGCCACCCGGCTGCAGAGCGCGCTCGTCGGCCTGTTCGCCATCGGCCTGGTGCACGCCCGCCTCGCGCCGGTGCTGACCACGCGGCCCGAAACGCCGGCGCACCCGACCCCGCTGCCGGCCGCGCGGGGGGCGGTGGAGCTGTGCGACGTGAGCTTCCGCTACCCCGGCCAGACCTGTGACCTGCTCACGGACATCTCCCTGCGCATCGAGCCGGGGGAGTTCGTGGCCCTGATCGGCGCGTCGGGCGCGGGCAAGTCGACCCTGCTGCGCCTCATGCTCGGCCTCGACCGGACCGAGCGCGGCAGCGTGCTGCTCGACGGCGTGGACGTGAACACCTGCGACGTCGACGAGCTGCGCACGCGGATCGGTTACGTCGCACAGGACGCGACGCTCATGCGCGGCACGCTCGCCGAGGTCATCTGCGGCGCGGCGGCCGAGGTGGATCTCGACCTCGCGCAGCACGCTGCCGAGCAGGCCCAGCTCGGTGAGGTCGTAAAAGCCTTGCCGATGGGCCTGCACACACAGGTCACCGATGGCGAGAGCGGCCTGTCCGGCGGCCAGGTGCAACGCCTGCTGCTGGCCCGAGCCCTCGCCAAACGGCCCGCCGTGCTGCTGCTCGACGAGGCCACGAGCGCGCTCGACGCCGCCGCGCAGGAGCGAGTGCGGCGCGCGGTCGACGACCTGCGGCTGACCCGGGTGGTGGTGGCCCACCGGCTCTCCACCATCCGCTCGGCCGACCGGATCGCCGTGCTGGAGCACGGACGCATCGCCGACCTCGGCACCTTTGCCGAGCTGTCCGGCCATTCGACGGCTTTCGCCCGGCTGGTGGGCAGCGCCCGCCGGCTCGACTGAGGGGACAACCATGACCAAGAGCATCAATCGCATCACGAGGTTCAACCGGTCGCTGCGGGTGCTGACCGTGCCCGGCGACGCGGTGTACCTCACGAGCGAGCGCACCACGCAGACCCGGCTGGCCGGCGCGCTCGTCGAGCAGCTGGCTCCGCTGCTGGTCGACGGGCAGCACAGCCGCGAAAGCATCAAGCAGGCGCTGGCGGAAGCCGACCCGGCGCGCATCGACGTGGCGCTGGACCGCTTGCGCCGCAGCGGGTACGTCGTGGAGGTGGACCCGGAGGTCGACCCGCGCGTCGGCGGCTACTGGGAAGCGTCCGGTGTGGACGGTGACGACGCCGTGCGCCGCCTGGCCGGTGCGGACGTGCGGGTGCTCACCGCCGGCGACGTCGACGCGGCCGGGTTCACCGCGGCGCTGGCGGCGCTCGGCACCGGCGTCACGACGGATCCCGAGGCGCCGGCCGGGTTCACCGTCGTCCTCACCGACGACTACCTGCGCCCCGAGCTCGCCGAGTGGGGCACGAAGTTCCACGCGGCCGGCACGCCGTGGCTGCCGGTGAAGCCGGTCGGCAGCATGATCTGGGTCGGCCCGGTCTTCGAGCCCGGCGTGACCGGCTGCTACGAATGCCTGCGCGTGCGGCTGTCCAACAAGAACGTGCTGGCCAGCTACCTGCGCCAGCGCGGGGTGCTCGACAGCCCGGCGCTGGTCAACTCCGTGACCGGCACCGGCGTCACGAAGGAGCTGGCCTACCGCCTCGCCGCGCTGCACGTGGGCAAGTGGCTCACCGGCGCGTTCGCCGCGGGCCGGGCCGCGATGCCGCAGCCGCCGGGCGGGGTGGCCGCCCAGTACGGCACGCCGTGGCAGTCGGAGGTCATCACGCTCGACACGGTCAGCCTCACGCAGGAGCACCACCCGTTCCAGCGCCGGCCGCAGTGCCCGCTGTGCGGGGAGCCGGACCTGCAGGCCGACCGCATGGCGGCGCCGGTGCGGCTCGAGCCGCGTCCGCGCATGGCGAGCAGCGACGGTGGTTACCGTTCGAGTCCGCCGGAACAGTTCGTGGCGCGCTACGAGCACCTGATCAGCCCCGTCACAGGCCCGATCAGCAACCTTGTGAAGGTGCCGCTGGAGGTCGAGGGCCTGCACACCTACACCGCGGGCCAGAACTTCGCGATTCCCATGGCCAACGCCAACGACCTGCGTGCCGGCCTGCGCAGCTGCAGCGCGGGCAAGGGCATGAGCGACGCACAGGCCAAGGCGTCGGCCGTCGGCGAGGCGATCGAGCGCTACTCGGGGCTGTTCCACGGAGACGAGGCCCGCCGCACCGCGCGGCTGGCCGACCTGGACCCGGCCGAGGTCATCCACCCCAACGACCTCCACCTCTACAGCGACGACCAGTTCCGCGACCGCAAGGCGTGGAACTCGCGCCCGTCGCACTTCCACTGGGTCGCCGACGATCTCGACCCGCAGGCCGAGATCGAGTGGTCGCCGGTGTGGTCGCTGACCGAGCAGCGCACCAAGCTGTTCCCGACCTCAGGCCTGTATTTCGCTTACCACAACCCGAAAACCCCGTTTCAGGCCGGCGCGAACTCCAACGGCTGCGCGGCGGGCACGAGCCTCGAGGACGCGATCCTGCAGGGCTTCATGGAGCTGGTGGAGCGCGACACCGTGGCGATGTGGTGGTACCACCGCCTGCGCCGGCCCGCGATCGACCTGTCGACGTTCGACGTGCCGTACTTCGCGCAGTGGCAGCAGCGCTACGACGAGCTGCAGCGCGACACCTGGGTGCTGGACCTGACCAACGATCTGGGCATTCCGTCCGTGGCAGCGGTTTCCGTGCGCCGCGACAAACCCGCGCAGGACATCCTGTTCGCCCTCGGCGCGCACTTCGACGTGGAGGTCGCGATCGGGCGGGCGCTGTCGGAGATGAACCAGTTCCTGCCGGCCGTGATCGGGATGAAGGCCGACGGTTCGGGTTCCTACGCCTACAACGACCCGGACCAGCTGCACTGGTGGCGCAACGCGACGGTGGAGAACCAGCCGTACGTGCTCCCGGCCGAAGGCGCCTTGCGCACCCGGGCCGACTTCGAGCGTTACGAAAGCGCCGACGTGCGCGAAGACGTGCTGCGTGCCGAGCGTTCCGTGGCCGAGCGCGGGATGGAAATGCTGGTGCTGGACCAGACGCGGGTGGACATCGGCCTGCCCGTGGTGCGCGTGCTGGTGCCGGGGATGCGGCACTTCTGGCCCCGCTTCGCGCCCGGCCGGCTCTTCGACGTGCCGCGCGAACTGGGCTGGATCGATGAAACGCCGTCCGAAGCCGACCTCAACCCGATTGCGATGTTCCTATGACCACGCTCGAACGCACCGCCGAGTACACCGTCACCTTCCGCCGCGACGTCGCCGTGCTGACCAAGGACGACCAGGTCCTGCTCGGCCTGGCCGACCGCGCGGGGTACCGCCTGCGCGGCGTCGGCGCCCCGATGCTGGCGGCCCTGGAGCAGGTCCGCGCCGGGCTGCACACCGAAGAAGAGCTGGCTGCGGAGCACCCGGCCTCGCCGGTCGCGACCGTGCTGACGAAGGTGGAACCCTTCCTGGCCACGGGTTTCCGCCTGCGTGGCGAGCGTGTGGCCGTGCTGGAGCGCACCGGCGTGACCGGGCTGCGGCCCGAGGTGGCCGAGCTGGCCGGCGCGTGGCTGCGGCTGGGCAAGTTCAGCCTGCTGCGCCGTCGCGGCGGTGAGCTGGTGATCGAGTCGCCGCTGAGCAAGTACCGCGCGGTGCTGCTCGACGCGGGCCTGGCGGGCGCGGTGGCCGCGCTCGCTGTGGCGCGGCCAACGTCGGAAGTGGACACCGAGTGGTGGCCGGTGCTGGCCGCGCTGGCGGGTGCCGGCTTCCTCGACGTCGGTGCCGAAGGCGAGTTCCCCGTCGACTCCGATGACGTGCTGCGCCAGTGGGACGTGCACGACCTGTACTTCCACAGCCGCAGCCGCATCGGGCGCACCGACGAGGCGTTCGGCGGCCGGTTCCCCTACGTCGGCGAGATCGAGCCGCTGCCCGCGGTGGCGCCGGCGCCGGAAGGCCCGCGTACGGAGCTGTTCCGTCCGTCCTTCGACACCGTGCGCGCCGCTGACCAGGGGCTGCAGGAGACGATCGAGGCCCGCCAGTCCATCCGCGCCTACGGCGAGGAGCCCATCACCGCCGAGCAGCTGGGCGAGTTCCTCTACCGCACGGCGCGCGTGCGCGGCACCTACGGCCCGCGGCCCGAGGCGCGGATGCCGTACGAGGGTTCGAGCCGCCCGTACCCCTGCGGTGGCGCGGGGTACGAGCTCGAGCTGTACGTCACCGTCCGCCGGTGCAAGGGGCTCGAGCCCGGCATCTACCACTACGACGCCGGCGACCACGTGCTGCGGCTGATCAACACCGAGGCCAAAGCGCGCGACGAGCTGCTTCGCGTGGCGACGCTCTCGACCGGCGGCCAGGCCGTGCCCGACGTGCTGGTCACCATGACGTCGCGCTTTCAGCGGCTAGCGTGGAAGTACCAGTCGATCGCGTACGCGGTGACGCTCAAGCACGCCGGCGCGCTGTACCAGACCATGTACCTGGTGGCGACCGCGATGGGCCTGGCCGGCTGCGGCCTCGGCAGCGGCGACGCCGACGCGGCGGCGCGCGCGTTCGGGCTGGACTACCTGAAGGAGTCGTCGGTCGGCGAGTTCATCCTGGGCAGTGCGCCGGGCGAGCTGCCCGCCCCGGTGAGCGGCGACGGCGCGCTCGACTGGCGGGCCGGTAACGACCCGGGCTGGCAGGCCGAGTCGCTCGCCGCGCGGAGGCGGTGAGGTCGTGTCCGAGCTGCTCGTCTCCCGGATCTGCGGCCTGCCCGCCGGCGTGCTCGACGGTCTGCGTGCCCCGGAGACCGTCGCCCTCCTTGAGGAGGCCGAGTCCGCCGCCGCGCGCAAAACCGCGCTGGCGGAACCGGTTTGCGAGGCGTTGCACGCCGTGATCGGCCGCGACGAGCTGTCGCGCGAGCAGCGGCGCGGGCTGATCCGGCTTCGTCGGAGCGTGTTCAACGAGCGCTCCGACGAAGCCGGCGTCAGGCTCGCGCGGGAAGTGCTGTCCGCCGAGGAGGCGGACCGGCTCGGCGAGTGGCACCAGCTGCTGGTACACGAGCGTGAGCTGCTGGAGAAGGCGGCGCGGGCACTCGGCGCCGAGCTGGCTTCGGCGCAGCACGCCGTGGCTTCGGCCCTGCGCAGCCGGCCCGTGCTGGCCGGGCTGGCGCTGGCGAGCCCCGAGTTCGTCACGGCGTTCACCGAACGCGCTGAGCTGGGCAAACCCGGAGGCCGGCTGAGCCGCAGCGCGGTGTCGTACCTGGTGCGGACCACGTTGAAGCCGAGCCCGTTCGGCGCGTTGACGACCGTCGGCGTCGGGGACTTCGGCGGCGCAGTCGACCCTGGCGCGGGGTGCCGGCTGGTGAGTTCCTCGCGGGTCGCCGCGCGGCTCGCGTATGCGGCGCTGGAGGACGACCCGATCGTGGTGCCCAATGTGGACGCTCGCCTGGTCGGCACGGAGTGGCTGGCCGCGCTGCCCGCGCACCTGATGCGCCACGGCGTGTACTTCCGCGAGGACGAGGTCACCGCGCTGGCCGGGCCGGTGCCGCTCGACCCGCGGCCGCGGCGGCTGCGTGAGCTGGCCGCGGAGCTGGGCTGCGCCGTCGACGACGTGCGCCGGCTCGTGGACCAGGGATTGCTGCTGGTGAGCCCGCCGTGGCGGCTCGACGAACCCCGGCACTTCACCGCCTGGGGACGTCCTTCGCTGGCCGAAGCCGAGAAGGTCGTGGCCGGCAGCGCGGACGGCAGGCGCCGGGCCGACGCCGTGCTCGCGTTGCGCGGCCGGCTGCGGACCGTGCTGGCGGAACGCGATCCGGCGCGCGCCCGCTGGCTCGACGGGCTGGGGCTGGTGCACGAAACCGTCGCGCACGGCCCGGAGCCGGAGACCGCGCCGCCCGTGTGGGTGGCGGGGGAGCTCGACCGGCTCGACGGCCTGCTGGGCGCCACCGCGCGGCCGCGCGCGGGGTACTACGACCTCGTCCGGTTTTTCCTGCACCACTACGGCAACGGCGGCGTCGCCGACCTGGCCGAGTTCGCGTTCCGCGCGGTGCGGGACCTGGACCCGATGCTGTGGCTGTCGCGCTGCGCCGTGCCCGAACCCGACGTACGCGACATCGTCGGGCCGAGCATCGGTCGTCCGGCGCACTCGGTGTTCTGGCAGGTCGCGGGTGATTCGCTGGTGGTCAACCAGGTGCACCCGGGTTACCTCGGCGCCGTCTCGCGCTGGGCCGGCGTGCCTGGCCTGGCCGCGCGGGTCGAGGCGGCGGTGACTTCGTTGCACGAGAAGCGTTTCCCCGGTTGCGCGGTGTACCAGGTGACCGCGCACGCCGACTGGACGGACACGCAGCGGCCGGCCGTGCGTTCGGCGCCGTGGCTGTCGTGGGGTGCCGAACGTCCGTCGGCCGGGCCGGGTGGCGTGTCGATCGACGGGTTCCGTGTGCGCCACGACCTGGCCACGGGGACGTTGGAGGTGCTCGACCCGGCCGGGCGGTCGGCCGCGTTGAGCTACCTCGGCGCCGTGCCCGCGCACCTGCTGCGCGGGGTGCCGCGGGTGCTGCAGCTGCTGTCGGATCCGTGGCTGTCGCTGGGCCCGTGGGCTCCGGTGCCGGGCGCGGGCTTCCGCGAGCGCGTGACCGACGGGCGGTTGGTGCTGCGCCGCGCCCGCTGGACGCTGCCGGCGTCGGCGCTGCCCGCCGTCGCCGGCGGACCCGATGTGGACTTCCTCCGCGCCGGCCGGATGTTCCTGGCCGAGCACGGTTTGCCCGAGCAGGTGTTCGTCCGCGGTCTGGCCGCGGGCGGCGTGCCGCAGGGGAAACCGCAGTGGCTCAGCTTCGCCCACCCCCTTGCGGCGTGGACGGCGTTGAAAGGCCTGGCCGGCGCGGAGGAGCTCGAACTCACGGAGGCCCTGCCCGCGGCCGGGGCGAGCGTCGGGCGCGTGACCGAGTTCCTGACGGTGGTGACCCATGCTTGAGGCCTTGCTGTGGCCCGACTGGCGTTACTGGCGCGTGTACGTCCCGGACCTGCCGTCCGTGACGCGGCTGCTGAACGAGGTGGTGCGGCCGGTGGTCACTGAACATCCGCTGCGCCGTTGGTTTTTCCTGCAGTACATGGACATGTCGGGCCTCCAGCTGCGCGTTCGGGTTCAGGCGCAGCCGGATGCCGGCGCCGTGGTCGAAGCCGACTTGGATCGCCGCTTCGCCGAACGCGGCACGGAGGTCGTGAAGCGCTGGTACGAACCGGAGCTGGCGAAGTTCCGCGGCCCCGACGGCGTCGAGTTCGCCGAGCGCGTGGCCCACCTGGGCAGCGACACCGCGCTGGAGCTGCTCCCCGGCCGCGCTTCCACCCACCGCATCACGCAGGCCGCGGCCCACACCGCCGCGATCGTCGAGCGCCTGCCGGCCGACCAGCAGGTGAGCTTCCTGCACCAGTACGCCTGGTACTGGTCGGGCCGCGGCGCGCGCACGGTCGCCTGGCGCCCGGCCGCGGCCACCGCCCGCCCGGACGACCCGGCCGCGGTGCGCCAGGCGGGCCGGCTGTTGGAGAACGTGACGCGCGAACTGGCCACCGACCGCGTCGGCAAGCCCCTGCGCCGCTACGCCGAGCGCTTTTGGACGGAGTACCGCGAATCGGCACGGCGAGTTTCGCCTTACCGCGCGGCGTTCCAGCATGTCCACCTGATGAACAACCGACTCGGCGCAGTTCCCGGAGAGGAGGCCCAAATCGCGCGGTTGTTGTGGGTGCAGCGATTGCGTAGCATCGGTAATTGAACGGGTAATCCGATAAACAACAGTTGGGGAGAAATACCATGGACTCAGGCTCCAGCGGCGTTGCCGGCGGCATCGGCGACCCGGACGACGATCACCCGAACCCCGTCGGCGACGCCGTGGTCAGCGGCGTGCGCTCCGTCCTCGACAAACTCGGCCCGGCGGGCAAGAAAGCCGCCGACCAGCTGCCGAAGAAAAAGGACAAGTAAAGCCGCGATTATTCCGGCGAACGTGACCGCACGCCGCGAGGGGAAATACGCGTAAAAAAAGCTGTCACGCAGTGACCCGCCAGCGGCAGGGGCGCGGAGAGCGATCCTGACTGTCGCTCTCCGCGCCGGTCGGCCGGCTATTTCGTCCGCGCCGCGATCCAATCCGCGATCACGTCCACCCGCGATGTCGTTTCGACGGTCGTGTGGGGGCAGTCCGGGCCGGTCGTCTCCACGGAGATGAGCTGACCGCCGCTGCCGGACGGGACGAAGTAGGGCGCTCCGGAGTCGTAGACGCACGCGCTGGTGGTGGGCGAGGGCGCGACGCCGCGGACGCCGACGGTGGTGCTGGACACGGAGGCGATCTGCACGGTGCCCTGCTGCAATTTCGAGGACGGCACAGGGTTCTTCGCCGTGTGGCTGCCCCAACCCGCCAGGGTGAGGCGCTGGCCCGCGGCCGGGATCAGGCGGTTCACGGTCAGCGGCGTGATGTTCGGGACCGCGCTGTCGAGCTGCACGAGGGCGACATCGTTCTCCGCGGATTGCAGCACCTGCGTGGCCTTGCGGGTGACGCCCGCTTCCTTCGCTTCGTCGACCAGGCCGAGCGTCACGGTGGTCGGGTACGGCACCGGGCCGGACACGCGGTTGCGCTGCGCGTCGTGGAAGCAGTGGCCGGTCGTGAGGATCCACGTGGGCGCGACGAGGGAGCCCGAGCAGAAGCTCGTGTACGTGCTTCCGTCCGGGCGCGGGATGCTCGCCATGGTCAGCTTGGCCGTGAAGCCGTACTGGCCCGGGGCCACGTCGGACCCGTCGGCGACGGCCAACGCCGGGCCGGCGGTGAGGAGGGGCAGGAGGGCTGCTGCGGTGAGTGCGGCGCGGACGCGCATTCTTTCCCTTCGTCGGGCCACCGGCAGGGCGCCGATGATCGACCCTCAACGCTATCCAGCTACTTCCTGGTCAGGAATTCCCTTGTCGGGCGAAAGAAAACGGGCCCCGCGACCTGTGCGCGGAGCCCGTCTTCTGGTATCTGGGCGTCAGTGGGTCTGCGACAGCACCCAGTCGGCGACCACGTCGACGCGCGAGGCCGTCTCCTGCTGGTCGTGGGGGCAGTCGGGGCCTTCCGACTCGACCGCCACGATCCGGCCGGCGCGGCCCGAAGCCACGAAGTACGGTGCGCCCGAGTCGTAGAGGCAGGCGCTGGTATCCGCGGCCGGCGCGACGCCGTGTACGCCGAGGGTGGTGGCCGCGACCTCGCCGACCGCCACGGTGCCCTGCTGCAGCTTCATCGACGGCGCCGCGTCCACCGAGCTCAGCGCGCCCCAGCCGGCGAGGGTGAGCTTCTGCCCGACCGTCGGCTCGGAGCGGCTCACCTTGAGCGGTGTGATCCCGCGAACCGGCTTGTCGAGCTTCGCGAGCGCGATGTCGCCTGCGCCGGCCTGGACCACGTCGGTGACCTGGCGCGTCACGCCGAGCTTGCCGCGCTGCACGGTGGTGCCGAGCAGCACCGAAGTCGGGTACGGCACCGGGCCGGAGATCGGGTTGCGGTTCACGTCGTGGAAGCAGTGGCCGGCGGTGAGGATCCACTGCGGCGCGACGAGCGCGCCCGAGCAACCGCTGTCGTAATGCGTGCCGTCGGGCCGCGGGATGTTCGTCATCGTGAGCTTCGCGGCGAACTCGAACCGGCCCTGCGGCACGTCGGATCCGTTGGCGACGGCCGAAGCGGGCACGGCGCCGGCCAGCGCGGCCCCGAGCGTGAGCAGAGCCGCGGAAACAATCGCGCGAACGCGCATGTCACTTTCCCCCTGGTCAGTGGCACCGGTCCCGGCCGGTGATCGGCGCAGCTTAGCGATGACCGGGGTTCACTCGAAAGAGTTCGGGCAACCGGGCTGCCCGTGGAGTCGGCCCGGTTGCCCGGAGGTTCAGTTCACGCCGACGAGGTCGACGACGAAGATCAGCGTCTCGTTCGGCTTGATCACGCCGCCCGCGCCACGCTCGCCGTACGCGAGGTGCGGCGGGATCACCAGCTGGCGACGGCCGCCGATCTTCATGCCGGCCACTCCCTGGTCCCAGCCGGGGATGACCTGGCCGGCGCCGAGCGCGAAGCGCAGCGGCTCGCCGCGGTCCCAGGACGCGTCGAACTGGTCACCGGTGGAGTGCGAGACGCCGACGTAGTGGACCGTCACTGCATTGCCCGGCTGGGCCTCCGCGCCGTCACCGACGGTGAGGTCGGTGATCTCCAGTTCGGCGGGAGGGGGTCCGTCCGGGCGGTCGATTTCGGGCTTTTCCAAGGTCATGGCGCTCACCGTACCCAGCGGCTTCGCGCTGCGCCGATCGGACTAGGCCCAAAGAGGGGTTAAACGCGAATAGTCTTCACACTTCATCTACCCGTCGGTAGCGTGCGCTGGGTCACCCCTGGGGGAACCTCGTGGACGGGAGCTCCGGCATGCGACGACGCATCCGCACTCTGGCTGTTTCGGCCCTGGCCGTTGTCGCGGCGGGACTCGTGACAGCGGTCGGCGGCGCGCCACCCGCCTCGGCGGCCTTGCCCGGCAACGACTACTGCGCCGGCCAGTGCAACGACATCCTCCCGCCGGGGGAGAACGGCGGCGCGACGCTGGCGGAGATCCTTGGCAACAAGGCGTTCGGCACGCAGCCCGCGCACGCCGACGACCAGCTCGGCAAGTACGCCGACCTC
Organism: Amycolatopsis sp. NPDC051372; assembly: GCF_040682095.1. NCBI lineage: Bacteria > Bacillati > Actinomycetota > Actinomycetes > Pseudonocardiales > Pseudonocardiaceae > Amycolatopsis > Amycolatopsis sp. NPDC051372. The sequence goes on along the minus strand of NZ_JBFBAF010000006.1, from coordinate 257,928 downwards.
GCCGGCGGCTACAAAACGCTGACCACCGACACCATCGGCAAGTTCTTCAACGACTCCTCCTTCGGCGTCCCCGTCGACCAGGTCGCGAGCACGCTGCAGCCCCGCTCCGACGTCACGATCACCCGTGACAAGGCCACCGGCGTCCCGCACATCCAGGGCACCACGCGCTCGGGCACCGAGTTCGGCGCCGGCTACGCGGCCGCGCAGGATCGCTTGTGGCTCATGGACATCATGCGCCGCGTCGGCCGCGGCCAGCTGACCTCATACGCAGGCGGCGCGCCTGCGAACCGCGAGCTCGAGCAGTCGTTCTTCGCCGCCGCGCCCTACACCGAGGACGAGCTGCAGCAGCAGATCGAGGCGACCGCCGCCAGCGGCCCGCGCGGCAGGCAGGGCCTCGCCGACTCCCAGGCCTACGTCGACGGGATCAACAAGTACATCACCGACTCCCACAACGGCCGGTACTTCCCGGGCGAGTACGTGCTCACCGGCCACGTCGACGCGATCACCAACGCCGGCACCATCGAGCCGTTCAAGCTCACCGACCTCGTGGTGCTCGCGTCCGTGGTCGGCGCGCAGTTCGGCGCCGGCGGCGGTGGTGAGGTGCAGAACGCGATCGCGAAGCTCGCGCTGCAGGAGAAGTACGGCGTGGCCAAGGGCGAGCAGGTCTGGCAGAGCCTGCGCTCGGCTGACGATCCCGAAGCCGTGAAGACGCTGCACGACGGCCAGACCTTCGACTACGGCATGACCCCGGCCGATCCGCAAGGCCTGGCCTTGCCGGACAAGGGTTCCGTCACGCCGCAGCAGCTCGTCTACGACCAGTCCGGCTCCGCGGCCACCGACTCGCCCGCGAAGGTCGACGTCAAGGCGCCGGCGGACCAGCAGGCGGCGAAAGGCATGTTCGACAACGGCGTGCTGCCCGGCGACATGCTGAGCGACAAGCACGGCATGTCCAACGCGCTCGTCGTCTCGGGTTCGAAGACCGCCAGTGGCCACCCGGTCGCCGTGTTCGGCCCGCAGACCGGGTACTTCGCGCCACAGCTGCTCCTGCTGCAGGAACTTCAGGGCCCGGGCATCAGCGCGCGCGGCGCGTCGTTCGCCGGCATCTCGATGTACGTGCTGCTCGGCCGCGGTCAGGACTACTCGTGGAGCGCCACGACGTCGGCGCAGGACATCATCGACACGTTCGCGCTCCCGCTGTGCGATCCGAGCGGCAAGCCGGCCACTAAGGACTCGAACTACTACGTCTACCAGGGCCAGTGCCTGCCGATGGACACCGTGGAGCGCAAGAACTCCTGGTCGCCGACGGTGGCCGACGGCACCGCCGCCGGTTCGTACACGCTGCGCAGCTACCGCACGAAGTACGGCCCGGTCGTCAGCCGCGCGACGATCGGCGGCAAGCCGGTGGCGTACGCGTCGCTGCGGTCCTCGTACTTCCACGAGGTCGATTCGCTCATCGGCTTCCAGGAGTTCAACGACCCCGACTTCATCCACTCCGCGGCCGACTTCCAGCGGGCCGCGAGCGACGTGAACTTCACCTTCAACTGGTTCTACGCCGACTCGAAGGACGTCGCCTACTTCAACTCCGGCGCCAACCCCGTCCGAAATTCCACTGTGGACCCGATGATGCCGGTGTGGGGCGACAAGGGTTACGACTGGCAGGGCTGGAACCCCGACGGCAACAAGGCGAACTACACACCGGCCTCGCAGCACCCGCAGTCGGTCAACCAGGACTACTACGTCAGCTGGAACAACGCGCAGGCCAAGGGCTACGCCTCAGGCGGCGCCGACAAGTCGGCCGTGCACCGCGCCGACCTGCTCGACACGCGCGTGAAGGCGCTCATCAACAGCGGTACCAAGGTGACGCGCGTGAACCTCGCGCAGGCCATGGAAGACGCCGCGCTCGCCGACCTACGGGCCGAGGAGGTCTTGCCGCTCCTGCTGCAGGTGCTCGACAAGACGCCGCTCACCGGCGCGGCGGCCGACGCCGAGGCGAAGCTGAAGACGTGGCTGCAGCATGGTCACCGGCGCGTGGAGTCGGCGCCGGGCAGCAAGGCGTACAACGACGCCGACGCGATCCGGATCATGGACGCGTGGTGGCCGCTGCTCGTCACCGCGGAGTTCAAGCCCGCCCTGGGCGACGACGCGTTCACCGCGATGACGAACGTGCTGCAGGTCAACGAAAGCCCCTCCGGGTTCCAGAACGAGCTGCCGGGCAAGCACGTCGGCCAGCCACACCAGGGTTCGTCGTACCAGCACGGCTGGTGGGGCTACGTCAGCAAGGACCTCCGCACGGTGCTGGGCCAGCCCGTCGCCGGTCCGCTGGGCAGCACGTTCTGCGGTGGCGGCGACCTCACCGCCTGCCGCACCGCGCTGGTCGACTCCCTCATGGCGGCCGCGGCGCAGCCGGCCAGCACCGTGTACCCGGGTGACGCCGACTGCTCGGCCGGCGACCAGTGGTGCGCCGACACCGTGATCCAGCGGCCGCTCGGCGGCATCACGCACGACAAGATCAGCACCCAGAACCGGCCGACGTTCCAGCAGGTCGTGGAGTACCCGGCGCACCGCGGCGACAACGTCAGCAACCTCGCCGCGGGCAAACCGGTGAGCGCCACGAGCGCCGAGACGGGCTTGTACAACTCGCCCGCGTCGAACGCCGTGGACGCCAACGCGAAGACACGGTGGGCCAGCGACTGGAGCGACAACCAGTCGATCACCGTCGACCTCGGTTCGGTGCAGCAGGTCGCGCGCGTGGTGCTGTCGTGGGAAGCCGCATACGCGAAGGGCTACAAGGTGCAGCTCTCGGCCGACGGCGAGAACTGCCGTGACGCGGCCGTGGTGACCGACGGCAACGGCGGCGCGGACAACGTGTCGTTCACCCCGGCGGACGCCCGGTTCGTCCGGATGCAGGGCGTGCAGCGGGGGACCGGTTACGGCTACTCGCTGTACGAGTTCGAGGTGTACGCGCACTGAAAGACGTGGTCGGCTCGCCGGCGCGGGTGAGCCGACCGCCACATCACGGCTGCGAGGCCGTGGGCGCCATTGCCGATCCGGCCAAAAGTAGGCGCGTCCCCCGGGGCATAACGGAAGCCTGCGACGCAGGGCATAGCGCCGTGGCTGTGGCCGGATCGGCAACGGTGATACAGCTACGGTGTCGCTATGGACGAATGGACACCGCGCACGATCGCGATCGCGGCCGGGCGGCCGCACGGCCCCGGCGAGCCCCTGAACACTCCGATCGTGGCCACGAGCACGTTCGAAGCCGGCGGTGACTCCGTCTACGCGCGTTCCGACGGCACCGAGACCTGGCACGCGCTCGAAGAGGCCGTCGGTGCCCTGGAAGGCGGCCACGCCACCACCTTCGGCTCCGGCGTCGCGACCCTGTCGGCCGTGCTCGACACACTGCCGGTCGGCTCGACGGTGGCGGTCCCGACGTTCAGCTACGCCGTCACGCGCGGCGCGATGCACCACGCGGAGAAGATGGGCCGGATCAGCGTCACCGAGCTCGACCCCACCGACACGCAGGCGTGGCTCGACTGCGACGCCGACCTACTCTGGCTCGAGTCGCCGACGAACCCGACGCTCGAAGTGATGGAGATCGAGACCATCGCGCGCGGCAGCCGCGGCCGGGTCGTCGTGGACAACACCTTCGCGACACCGCTGCACCAGCAGCCGCTGAAGCTGGGCGCGGACATCGTGGTGCACAGCGCGACGAAGCTCATCGGCGGTCACAGCGACCTGCTGCTGGGCATCACTGTCGCGGCCGACGAGAGCATCGCGGCCGAGCTGCGCGGCGCGCGTACGCGCATCGGCTCGACGCCGGGCGCGCTCGAAGCGTGGCTCGCGTTGCGCGGCCTGCGCACGATGCCGGTGCGGCTTGCGGAGCAGACGAAAACGGCGTCGCTGCTGGCTTCCCGCTTGGCGGAACACCCGGCCGTCACCAAGGTGCGTTACCCCGGTTTCGGGATGATGGTGTCGTTCGAGCTGGCCACGGCCGAAGCCGCCGACAAGGTGTGTTCCACCGTCCGGCTGATCCGCGCGGCGACGAGCCTCGGCGGCGTGGAAAGCCTGGTGGAGCGGCGTGCGTGGCTGCCGGGTGAGGAGCGCGTACCCGCCGGTTTGCTGCGCTTCAGCGTCGGCCTGGAGGACCCCGAAGACCTCTGGCGCGACCTCGTTACCGCACTGGGCTGAATTCGGTCAACAATTCACGGAGCTTCGCCGGCGGGCCGGAAACTGTTACAGTAAAGGCACGGTTCCGCCGGGTTTCGTGTGTCTGAGCGCGGTGTTGAGCCACTTCATCGCCGGGGCCCGCGGGTTCGTTACCTCGGTTTACGGTGCTTTTAATCACCGTCGAAAACGTTTCGTGTTCGCCCTCTTTCTCCGGCAAGATCAGCGGACGCGGTGGGGGTCACCGCTCTTTCTTCCAGGGAGAACAACACGTGAAGAAGACCCTGGGCAGACTCGCGGGCGCTGTGCTCGCGGGCGCCCTGATCAGCCTCGCCGTCACGCCGACCGCCCTCGCGGACGACGAGCCCGGCACCACACCGACCACGTCCGAGGTCTCGACTCCGCCCACTTCGGACACTCCGGTCACCGACGCGCCGCCCGCGTCGGACACGCCGTCGTCGGACGCTCCCTCGTCGTCCGAGGCACCGTCCTCTTCGGACACTCCGCCCACCACGGGCGGGCAGCCGACCGACACAAGCCAGCCGGGCAACCCGGGCAACACCGGTGAGCCGAGCGACTCCGCGACCCCGACCACGTCAGGCTCGGAAGAGACCTCCACGCCGGAGGAGCCGCCGTACGAGGACGACATCGCGTATGGCATCGACTTCGACGGCAACCAGGGCCTGTTCGTGATCGCTTGCGCCGCGGGCGAGCCGACCAACGTGTCCTCGAGCGACTTCGACCTGATCGAAGGCCCACACCAGGACGAGACCGACGGCCGCTACTGGGGCTGGCTCGTGCAGCGCCACGACGGCGTGTCCTTCGACGCCGGCAACGTGACCGCGACCTGGACCTGCGGCGGCGACCAGACCGGCGACCAGCCGGTGCCGCCGGCGGGTGGCGCGGGCGCGGGCTCCGCGGGCACGACCAACGGTGACGGCAGCTCGCAGGTCAAGTACGCGCCCAAGGGTGGCGTCGAGACCGGCTTCGGCGGCATGGCCGCTTGATGGCGAATACTGCGCCGATCGTTACCAATCCGACCACAGCCACGGCCGGATGGCTTCGCAGTAACGGTTACGTGCCGCGCGGGGGCCGGCCTACATTTGGCCGGATTGGTAAGTGCGGGCAGGGCGTCGCGATCGCGGGCGCCCTGCTCCTTTCCCTGACGCTGAGCGGTTGCGGGTCGGACGCCCCGGCGACCGCCGCGAAGCCCGCACCGGTGAGCAAGCCGGTGCCGGTGACCAAACCGTTCACCGGGCTGAGGCCGACCTCGGTGGAGATCCCGAAGATCGGCGCGAAGTCGTCGCTGATCACCGTGCTGCCCAACAAGGACGGGCAGATCTCGGTGCCGTCGGTGAAGACGCCGATGCAGGCCGCGTGGTACCGCCTTTCGCCCGTGCCGGGTGAGGTCGGCCCGGCGATCGTGCTGGGGCACGTCGACGGCAACCACCAGCCGGGCATCTTCTACAAGCTCAAGGACGTCAACCCCGGCGACGAGGTCGACATCGAGCGCAGCGACGGCAAGAAGCTGAAGTTCGTGGTGGACCACAAGGACGAGGTCCCCAAGGACACCTTCCCCACGCAGGCGGTCTTCGGCAACACCGACAAGCCGCAATTGCGGCTGATCACGTGCGGTGGCGTGTTCGACCACGCCGAGCACAGCTACAAGGACAACATCGTCGTGTACGCGAACCTCGTCTCCTGAGCGTTCCCGAACGCGATCACGCAGCCCGGCGCCACCAACGGCCGGGCTGCGGTCGTTTTCCTGCTGGGTTCAGAGCAACGGCGTGAGCAGCGCGCGCTGCTCTTCCGGCACGTACTCCGCGTAGTTGTCATACAGCGCTCGCCGCGCCAGCCGCGCCGCCAGTTCCCCGTCGGCCGCGCGCACGGCTTCCAGCACCTCGGCGTGGTGGCCCAGCCACGACTGCATCAACGCCGAACGGTCGCGGGCATGCGAGAGTTTGTCCTCGATCAGCTCCAGCACCACTCCGCGCACGACCTCGGCGCTCACCACCAGCAGCGGGTTTCGGGACGCGCGGGCGATCGTCTCGTGGAACGCCACGTCGGCCCGGCTGAACTGCGCGAACCCCTCTTCGGCGCCGGCGCGCATGGCCGCGAGCGCGGTGTCCAAAGCGGACAGATCGGCTTCGGTGCGCAGCTGCGCGGCCAGCAGGTGGGCCGAACCGTCGAGCACCATCCGGAACTGCAGCAGCTCCGCCAGCCCCACGTGGTCGGCGCGGGCGAGCCGGTGCATCGAGCGGTGCAACGCCGCCGGTGACGCGGCCAGCACCTCGGGGCCGCGCGGGTCACCGGGCCGCGACCGGATCAGCTCGGCGGCCTGCAGCACGCGCAACGCTTCCCGCACCGTCGAGCGGCCGACGCCGAACTGCGTCATGAGCTCGCGTTCGCCGGGCAGGCGCTCGCCGGGTTTGAGGCGGCCGCTGACCACGGCCTCCTCGATCTGCTCCACGATCCGCTCGTACGCGCGGACCGGGGCCACCGGTTCGAACTTCATCCCTTGACCTCGGCGTCGTCTGGTGCCAACCTCAGGCTACTGGTCAGACCAGTGTACTTGCTTGAAGGCCGCTTCAGGAGGCTGAATGAGAGCCCGGCTCCACCTCGCGGCGCTCGCGGTGCTGCTCGCGGCGTCCGCCTGCTCGGCCGGCTCCAGCGCGAGCGTGTCGAGCCGTCCCGACACGCTGTCGGTGGGCTTCACGGCCGAACCGGCGAACTTCGACTTCACCCACGCCGATGGTGCCGCCATCCCGCAGGCCTTGCTGTACAACGTCTACGAGGGCCTGGTAAAGCTCGACGCGCAGGGCCGGATCGTGCCGCTGCTCGCCAAGTCGTGGACCGTGAGCCCCGACCGCAAGACGTATGACTTCCAGCTGCAGCCCGGCGTGAAGTTCAGCAACGGCGCGCCGTTCACCGCGTCGGACGTGAAGTTCTCGCTGCTGCGCGTGAAGACCGACTGGACGATCTCGATCAAGTCCGCGATGAACGTGGTCGACCACGTGGACGTCGTCTCACCCGACCACGCGCGCGTGGTGCTCTCGAAACCCAGCAACGGCTGGCTGTTCAGCCTCACCAGCCGCCTCGGCGCGATGTTCAGCCCGACCGGCGTGGCCGACCTGGCGAACAAGCCGGTGGGCACCGGACCGTACGAGGTGGCGTCGCGCCGGCGCGGGGATTCCATCGTGCTCAAGGAGAACCCGGCGTACTGGGGCCGCAAACCCGCGTACTCCACGGTGGTGCTCAAGTACATCGCCGACCCGACCGCGCTCAACAACGCCCTGCTCAGCAACGGCATCGACGTGATCTCCTCACTCACCTCGGCCGACTCGATCCCGCAGTTCCAGGGCGACGACCGGTTCACCGTGCTGCAGGGCACCACCAACAGCGAGGTCACGCTCGCGTTCAACAACCAGCGCGCACCGCTGACCGACCCGCGCGTGCGCCAGGCCCTGACGTACGCGATCGACCGCAAAGCCGTGCTGGACCTGGTGTTCAACGGCCGGGGCACGCTGATCGGCAGCATGGTCCCGCCCACGGACCCGTGGTACGAGGACCTTTCCGGCGTGTACCCGTACGACCCGGCGAAGGCGAAGCAGCTACTCGCGGAAGCCGGCGTGAAGAACCTCAACCTGCGGCTGCGGATTCCGAACCTGCCGTATGCCGTGTCGGCCGCGCAGGTGGTGCAGTCGCAGCTGGCCGACGTCGGCGTGCGGACCACGATCGAGCCGCTCGACTTCCCGGCCGTGTGGCTCAAGCAGGTGTTCACCGACCACGACTACGACCTGTCGATCATCCAGCACGTGGAGGCCCGCGACATCACGACGTTCGGGAAACCCACGTACTACTGGGGTTACGACAGCCCGCGCGTGCAGCAGCTGCTGGCCGAGGCCGACAGCGGCACGCCGCAGCAGCAGGTCGCGGACATGAAGCAGGTGGCGCGCCAGCTCGACACCGACGCGGCGGCCGACTGGTTGTTCCTGTACCCCAACGTGATCGTGGCGAAGAACAAGGTCACGGGGTTCGCGAAGAACCAGGTCAGCGAGTCGTTCGACCTCACGGGACTGAGGCCGGCATGACCGTGAAGGTGCTCCGGCGCGTGGCGATCCTCGTGGTCAGCCTCTTCGTCGCGTCGATCGTGGTGTTCCTGTTCATGGCCGTGCTGCCGGGTGATCCGGCGCAGGTCGCGCTCGGCGTCAACGCGACGCCGGAGCTGTTGGCGAAGACGCGCGCGGAGTTCGGCATCGACCGCTCGCTCGTCACGCAGTACGTCAGCTGGATCGGCGGCGTGCTGCACGGAGACTTCGGCCGCTCGTACGTCACGCGTGAAGCCATCGGGCCGCAGCTGCTCGACCGGCTCGGCGTGACGTTGTGGCTGGTCGGCGCGAGCATGGTGGTGGCGCTGGTGATCGCGGTGCCGGTGGGGATGTTCGCGGCCGTGCGGCACCGCAAGCTTAGTGGGGTCACGGTTTCCGGGCTGTCGCAGATCGGTGTGGCGATCCCCGCGTTCCTCGCCGGGATCATCCTGGTGCAGATCTTCGCGGTGCAGCTGCGCTGGCTGCCCAGCGGCGGGTGGACGCCGCCGGACCAGGACGCGGGGCAGTTCGTGCGCGGGCTGATCCTGCCGGCGTTGTCACTCGGGTTGGTGCAGGGCGCGGTGCTCACGCGCTACGTCCGCTCGGCCGTGCTCGACACACTGGGCCAGGACTACCTGCGCACGGCTCGGTCGAAGGGCTTGTTGCCGGCGCAGGCGTTGCGGCGCCACGGGTTGCGCAACGCGTCGGTGCCCGTCGTGACGGTGCTCGGCCTGCAGCTCGCGACGCTGCTGATCGGCGCGGTCGTGGTCGAGCGCGTGTTCGTGTTGCCTGGTCTCGGCAGCATGCTGCTCGACGCCGTGTCGTCGCGCGATCTGCTGACGGTGCAGGGAATCGTGCTGGTGCTCGTGGCGGGGGTGCTGCTGGTGAACTTCGTCGTGGACGTGCTCTACACGGTGCTCGACCCGAGATTGCGGGGTTCGTGATGACCACGCTCACTCCGGTGCGAAACCGCAGCCTCGCGCTCGGCGCGGTGTTGGTGGCGCTCGTCGTCCTGGCCGCACTGGTGTCGTTCGTGTGGACGCCGTACGACCCGGTGCAGGTCAACGCGGCCGACAAGCTGCTGGGCTTTTCGGCCGAGCACCTGTTCGGCACCGACAAGTTCGGCCGCGACGTGTTCAGCCAGATCATGGTCGGCGCGCGCACCACGCTGTACGTCGGTGTGGTGGCGGTCGGCATCGCCGCGGTGATCGGTACGCCGCTGGGGGTGCTGGCGGGGCTGGCGCCGCGGTGGCTGGGCGAGTTCGTGATGCGCGTGAACGACCTCGTGCTCGCGTTTCCCGCGCTGCTGCTGGCGATCATGTTCGGCGCGGTGTTCGGCGCCGACACGCTCACGGCGATGATCGCGATCGGCATCGCCACCATCCCGTCGTTCGCGCGGATCGCGCGGTCGGGGACGTTGCAGGTGGGCAGCAGCGAGTTCGTGCTCGCGGCGCGCGCGGCCGGGCGCTCGCGTGTGAACATCGCCGCGCGCCACGTGCTGCCGAACATCTCGGGCCTGCTGATCGTGCAGTCTTCGGTGTCGTTCGCGATCGCCGTGCTGGCCGAGGCGGCGCTGTCGTTCCTCGGCTTCGGCACGCGGCCGCCGACGCCGTCGTGGGGCCGGATGCTGCAGGAGTCGCAGGAGCTGCTGACCATCCACCCGCGGCTCGCGCTGGTGCCGGGCGTCGCGATCGCGGTGGCGGTGCTCGGGTTCAACCTGCTGGGCGACGGGCTGCGCGACCGGCTCGACCCGCGATTGGCGGCCCGCGCATGACTCTCACAGTGGACGGTCTGCGGGTCGCTGGCCTGGTGCGGGATGTGTCGTTCTCGATCGGCGCGGGCGAACGCGTCGGGCTGATCGGCGAGTCGGGGTCGGGGAAGTCGCTCACGGCGTTGTCGATCATGGGCCTGCTGCCGGACGAGCTGCGGGCGACGGGTTCGGTGCGGCTGAACGATCGCGAGCTGCTGGGCGCGTCCGAACGCGAGCTGTCGCGGTTGCGCGGCAACGGGTTGTCGATGGTGTTCCAGGAGCCGATGACGGCGCTGAACCCGGCGATGCGCGTGGGCCGGCAGGTGACGGAGCCGTTCCGCGTGCACGGCCGGCGGGGGCGTTCGGCGGACGAGCTGCTGGCGGCGGTCGGCCTGCCGGGCACCGCTCGGGCGTATCCGCACCAGCTTTCGGGCGGGCAGCGGCAACGGGTGGTGCTGGCGATGGCGCTGGCCAACGAGCCGTCGCTGCTGATCTGCGACGAACCGACGACGGCGCTGGACGTGACGGTGCAGGCGCAGATCCTGTCGTTGATCAAGAGTTCGTTGTCTGCTGAGGCCGCGTTGCTGTTCATCACGCACGACCTGGCGGTGGTGGCGTCGGTGTGCGAGCGGGTGCTGGTGATGCTGGACGGGGAGATCGTGGAGCGCGGGTCGACGCGGTCGGTGCTGACGGCGCCGCAGCATGCTTACACGAAGGCGTTACTGGCAGCTTCCGACCTGACCGCTGTGGGGGGGTCCAGGGGGGCTCGTCCCCCGGCTGGGGTCCGGGGCTCGGCCCCGGAGGATGGAGCATCTCGATGATCGAAGTCCGTGGCCTGCATCGGAAGTACGCGCGCCGGGATGTCCACGCACTACGCGGCGTGAGCTTCGACGTCGAGGCCGGGCAACGGTTCGGGATCGTCGGCGAGTCGGGGTCGGGCAAGTCCACGCTGGTGCGCCTGCTGGCGGCGCTGGACCGGCCGACGTCGGGCACGGTCTCGTTCGACGGGCGGCGGATCGACAACCTGCCGGAGCGGAAGCTGGGGTTCCTGCGGTCGTCGATGCAGATCGTGTTCCAGGACCCGATGGGTTCGCTCGACCCGCGGATGCGGGTGCGGGACATCATTTCCGAGCCGTTGGGCCGACGTTCGCCGGAGCGGGTGGCCTCGCTGCTGGAAGCCGTCGGCCTGCCCGCCGACGCCGCTTCGCGCTACCCGCACCAGTTCTCCGGTGGCCAGCGTCAGCGCATCTCCATCGCCCGCGCGCTGGCGCCGAACCCGAGTGTGCTGCTGGCCGACGAGCCGGTGAGCGCCCTCGACGTCTCCGTGCGCGCCCAGATCCTCGACCTGCTGGCGCGTCTGGTGGCGGAGTTCTCGCTGACGCTCGTTTTCGTCTCGCACGACCTCGGCGTGGTGCGGCACGTGTGCGACCGCGTCGCCGTGATGCGGCGCGGAGAGATCGTGGAGATCGGCGCCGTCGAGGAGGTCTACGAAACGCCGCAGCACGAGTACACCCGGGAACTACTGGCGGCCGCGCCCGACCTGCGCGCCGAGCTGGCCCGGCTGAGTGGAGGGCTGATTGGAGGACTCAGTGGAGGGAGCGCGGAGGATGCCTGACTACCCCGAGGGACTGCCGATCGGCTCCGGTTGGATATCTACTTCGGACACTTCGGACGTGGTTTTCCCCTATGACGGCAGCGTGATCGGTTCTGCTCCGGTCGGCACTCCTGCCCTGGCGACGCGCGCGATCGACGAGGCGGTGGCTGTCGCGCGGGAGGTCGCGGCTCTTCCTTCGCGGACGCGCCGGCAGCTGCTGAACGACGTGGCCGCTGCTTTGCGCTCACGCAGTGCCGAGTTCGAAGCGTTGCTGGTCCTGGAAACCGGAAAACCGCTGGTCGACTGCCGGGTCGAGGTCGCGCGCACGATCGTCACGTGGGAAGCCGCGGCCGAAGAGGTGTCCCGCCTGCACGGCGAGACGGTGCCCCTGGACCTGCTCCCGTCGGGCGACGGCCTTGTCGGCTTCTGGAAACGCAAGCCGATCGGCGTCGTCGTCGGGATCGCCGGCTTCAACTACCCGGTGCTGCTGGCGTCGCACAAAATCGCTCCGGCCATCGCGGCCGGCTGTCCGGTGGTCGTGAAGCCCGCGCCGCAGACGCCCTTGGCCACGTTGTGGCTGGTCCACCTCGTCCGCTCGCTGGCGCCCATCCCGGCCATGGTGCAACTGGTCACGGGCGACGCCTCGGTCGGTTCCGCCCTGGTCACCGACCGCCGCGTGGGCGCGGTGTCGTTCACGGGCTCGGCCGCCGTCGGCCACCAGATCGCCCGCGACGCCGCCCCGACCAAGACCCTGTTGGAGCTGGGCTCGAACGCGGCTCTGGTTGTCGCTGAAGACGCAGACCTCGACGCGGCGGCCGACGCTGTGTTGAGGGGCGGCTTCTACGCCTCGGGCCAGGCGTGCATCTCGGTGCAGCGAGTCCTGGTCGTCTCTTCGGTGGCCTCGGAATTCACGGCTCGCGTGCTCGCTCGCCTGTCCGAGGTCGTCGTCGGCGACCCGCGCTCGGAGGCCACCCGCGTGTCCAAGCTGATCGACCCCCGCTCCACCGACCGCGTCGTCGAGTGGGTCGACAAAGCGACCGCCGCCGGAGCGCGGCTGCTGGCCGGTGGCTCTCTGCGTGACGGCGCCCTGGAACCGACCGTCTTGGCCGACGTCCCCGACGGCGTCGAATGCTGGGACGAAGAAATCTTCGGCCCCGTCGTCTGCCTCCGCGCGGTGTCCGATGTGGACTCCGCCTTCGCGGCCGTGAACGCCTCCCGCTACGGCCTCCACGCCAGCGTCTACAGCCGCTCCCTCAGCACCGCCTTCCGCGCCCTCGACGAGCTCGACGTCGGCGGCGTGGTCGTGAACGAAGTCCCCGGCTTCCGCTCCGACACCATGCCCTACGGCGGCGTCAAGGACTCCGGCATCGGCCGCGAAGGCCCCCGCTTCGCCGTGGAAGAACTGACCGTGACGAGAATGGCGGTGCTACGCCCGTGAACTACGAAAACCTCTTCCGCCTGGATGGCCGCCGTATCGTGGTGCTCGGCGGCGGAAGCGGCATCGGCCGCGAAGCCGCGCGGGCGCTGGCCGCGCACGGTGCGCACGTGATCTGCGCGGACCGCGACGTTCCTGCCGCACGGGAGACCCGCGTGGCCGAGGTGTACGGGATCGATCTCCTTCAACCGGGTGCGGTCGAGCGCGCGGCCGAGGAACTGGGTGAGCTCGACGCGGTCGTGCTCACGGCCGGCGTGAACGTGCGCAAGCGCCTCCTCGACTACACCCGCGAGGAGTTCGACCGCGTCGTCGAGCTGAACCTCGGCGTCGCGTTCGAGGTGGTGCGGGCGTTCGGCGGGCCGATGGTCGCGCGCGGCCGGGGCAGCATCATCGGGTTCTCCTCGATCCGCGGCACCACCGTCGAGCCGGGCCAAGGCCCTTACTCCGCGACGAAAGCCGGCCTCGTACAGCTCTTCCGCACCGCCGCCGCGGAGTTCGGGCCGTCGGGCGTCCGCGTGAACGCCATCGCGCCGGGCGTCGTCGAGACCCCGCTCACCGCGCAGATCAAGCAGAACCCCGGCTGGTACGACGCCTACGCCACCAAGGGCGCCCTCGGCCGGTGGGCGCGCGCCGACGAGCTGGCCGGCGCCGTGGTGTACCTCGCTTCGGACGCTTCGACGTTCGTCACGGGCTCCGTGCTCGCCGTCGACGGGGGCTGGACCGCCGTCGACGGGCGTTTCGAACCACCCGCTTCGTGAATCGGAGGTAACGATGGAGCTGACCGACCTGACCGCGGTGGACCTGGTCGCGGGCTACCGCGCAGGCACGGTGTCGCCCGTCGAGGCGACCGAAGCCGTCCTCACCCGCATCGAGGCGCGCGAGCCGCAGCTGCACGCCCTGTACGCGTACGACGCAGCTTCAGCGCGCTCTGCCGCGAAGCAGTCCGAAGCCCGCTGGCACGCCGGCGAGCCGCTGGGCCCGATCGACGGCGTTCCCTTGACGCTGAAGGAAAACATCGCAACCCGCGGCACTCCCGTGCCGCTCGGCACCGCCGCCACCACCCTCACCCCGGCCGCCACCGACGCTCCCGCCGCCGCGCGCGTCCGCGAGTCCGGCGCCGTGCTGCTCGCCAAGACGACCATGCCCGACTACGGCATGCTCACCTCCGGCCTCTCCAGCTTCCACACCGCGACCCGCAACCCGTGGGATCTCTCGCGCACCCCCGGCGGCTCCAGCGCGGGCGCCACGGCGGCCGCCGCCGCGGGCTACGGACCCCTCCACGTCGGCACCGACATCGGCGGTTCCATCCGCCTCCCCGCCGGCTGGTGCGGCCTCGTCGGCCTGAAGCCGAGCTTCGGCCGGGTGCCGGTGGACCCGCCGTTCCTCGGCCGCGTCGCGGGCCCGCTGACCAGGACCGTCGCCGACACCGCGCTGCTGATGGGCGTCCTGTCCGCCCCCGACGCCCGCGACCACCTCAGCCTCCCACCGGCCACCCTCGACTGGACCGCGCTGGAGTCTTCGTTGCGCGGCCTCCGCGTCGGCCTCCACCTCGACCCCGGCGTCGGCCTCCCCGTCGACCCGCAGATCACCGCCGCCGTCACCGCCGCCGCAACCCTCTTCGAAACCGCGGGCGCCGACGTCTCCCCGGTCGACCCCTTCCTCACCCGCGAACTTCTCGACGGCCTCGACGTCTTCTGGCGCGTCCGCGCCTGGTCCGACCTGCTCGCGCTGCCAGAGGACCGCCGCGCCCGTGTCCTGCCCTACATCGCCACCTGGGCGTCGTCGGCCGCTTCCGTGTCCGCTCTCGACACCTACCGCGGCTTCGCCTGCATCGACCGCATGAGCACCGCCGCCATCCAGGCCACCTCGGCCTACGACGTCGTCCTCTCCCCGGTCTGCGCCGTCTCCGCCCCGGCCTTCGACGCCGCGTCCCCCACCAACGACCCCGCGCGCCCCTTCGAGCACATCCCCTTCACGGTGCCCTACAACATGTCCGGTCAGCCCGCAGTCGCCCTCAACTGCGGCTACACCACCGACGGCATCCCGATCGGCCTGCAGATCGCGGGCCCCCGCTTCGCCGACCTGGCTGTCCTGCGCGCGGCCGCGGCGTACGAACAGCTGCGCCCGGAGCAGCGCCCCTGGCCGATCGGCTGAGGACCGTCCGTCCCACGTGGGACTCAGCTGCCGACCGCCTCCGCCAGCGCCAGCACCCGCTGCGCTTCCTCCACATGCAGGTTCTCGATCATCCGCCCGTCCACCGTCACCACGCCCCGGCCGGCCGAGCGGGCCTCGTCGAAGGCGGCGATGACCCGGCGGGCGTGGTCGACCTCCGCGGGGGACGGGGCGAAGATCCGGTTGCACGGCTCCAGCTGCGACGGGTGGATGAGCGTCTTGCCGTCGAAGCCGAAGTCGCGGCCCTGGCGGCATTCGGCTTCGAAGCCCGGGCCGTCCTTCACGTCGTTGTAGACGCCGTCGAGGATGACCTTGCCCGTCGCACGGGCGGCGAGGACGGCCGTCGACAACGCGGAAAGCAGCGGCCAGCGGCCCGGGATGAAGGCGGCGTGCAGCTCCTTCGCCAGGTCGTTCGTGCCCATCACCAGCACCGTCAGCCGCGACGACGCGGCGGCGATCTCCTCGGCGTGCAGGATCGCGACGGGCGTCTCCAGCATCGCCCAGATCTTCGTCTCCTCGGGTGCGCCGCCGAGCTCCAGGGCGCGCTCGATGTTGTGCACCTCGCCCGCCGAGTTCACCTTCGGCACGACCACGGCGGCGGGGCCGGCGGACGCGGCGGCGCGCAGGTCGGCGTCGTGCCACTCGGTGTCGAGGCCGTTGACGCGGATGGCCACCTCGCGCGTTCCGTAGCTCCCCAGCGCGGCGCACACCCGCTCGCGCGCGGCTTCCTTCGCATCCGGCGCGACGGCGTCCTCGAGATCGAGGACGAGCGCGTCGGCCGGCAGGGTCTTGGCCTTCTCGAGCGCGCGTTCGTTGGCGCCCGGCATGTAGAGCACCGATCGGCGGGGCCGGATCTGCGTCATGCTCGCTCCTCACGCGACATAACTCGACGGGACCAGACAGGAATCGACGGTCGCCAAACCCTAATCCGGGCCGGTGTGACACCGCTGCGGCGAAGGTCACCGCCAACCGGGTGACCCCCTCCCACCTGCGACGTCCACAGTGGAACACGGCGCGGTTGCGCCGAATGGCGTAACGCGCTCGACTCTTGCCATGGTGGGGTTCCGGGCCGCGGGTAGTCGTTCGTAGGCGGTCCGTAACGCCACTCACCTCCGGCTCACTCGGTTGGCCGCACGGTCGGGCTGAAGTCCGACGACCGCCTACCGACCGGTCACCGACCGCTGAGCGCCGCCGATCGCAGCCACTCGTGCAACGTGAAGACCCCGTGCCGCCGCACTGGTACTCAAGTCATGTGCCCGTTTCACAAGGCACGCAGGGGTACAGGTTGTTGAAGGAGGCGGAACTCGTGGCGGCTACACCTCAGAACACCGAGCGCTCGACGGTCGCCGGTGGCGCGAAGCGCAGCCGGTCGATGCCGAGCCGGGTGGTGCCGCCGATCGAGCTCCCCGCGAGCGTCGACGAACTGGCGCGCAAGGCCGCGGCCCTTCTGGGCTGGAACGGCATTGTGCTGCCCGAGGCGACCCTGCTCGGCCGCAAGGTCAGCATCGTCGCCCGGCTTCGCACCGACGTGCACGCGGAGCGGATCGCGATGGGTGTCGGTCCCGTCGCCGATCGCGCCACCGTCGACACCTGGACCTGGCCAGAGCTGGCTGCGACCGCACCCGCGCCGGCCGCCGAGATCATCGGCGTCCTCGCGGTCGCACGGCACTGGCGGACCGCGATGGCCTCCGCGGTTCCGTTCGCACGTTACGGCGAGGCCGCGATGGTTCTCCCATCGCCTGCCGTACTGACGGAAGACTACGTGGCGAACTGCCTGCCGCGCGCTCGCGCGTACGGGCTCGCCATCGCCGCCGCCGACCCCCACGCCCAGGTCGACCTCGACCTCGAGGGCCGCACCGAGCGCATCCTCCTCGCCGAGGACCCCGTGTCGCGCTGGGTCAACGAAATGGCCTACGACCAGCTGCTGCGCACTGCCGAAGTCCCCGCCGACGTCGACTGACCGACCTGCGCGGGCTTCGCGACCGGACTACCGTCGGAATCATGCGAGTCGTCATTGCCGGTGGACACGGTCAGATCGCCCTTCGTCTCGAGAAGCTCCTGTCCGAGCGGGGTGATCAGCCCGTCGGGATCGTGCGCAACCCCGATCACGAAGGCGACCTGCTGGCCGCCGGAGCGGTGACCGTGGTGCTCGACCTGGAGCAGTCCGATGTGGACGCCGTCGCCGAGGTGCTCCGCGGGGCCGACGCGGCGGTGTTCGCTGCGGGCGCCGGGCCGGGTAGTGGCGAGGCGCGCAAGGACACCGTCGACCGCGCGGCCGCCGCGCTGTTCGCCGAGGCGGCCCAGAGTGCGGGCGTCCGCCGGTTCATCCAGATCGGCTCCATGGGTGCCGACACTCCCGACGCGCCGGACCTCGACCCGGTATTCCGCGCCTACCTGTACGCGAAGGCCGCCGCGGAGGAAGACCTGAAGGCCCGCGACCTCGACTGGACGATCCTGCGTCCCGGCGCGCTGACCAACGACTCCGGCACCGGCAACGTCAAGATCGCCCCCAAAACCGGCCGCGCCGCCGTGCCGCGGGAGGACGTCGCCGCCGTGGTCCTCGCCCTGCTCGACGCGCCGGCCACCGCGCGGCGCACGCTGGAGCTGATCTCGGGTGAGGACACGATCGCAGACGCGATCTCGGCGCTCTGACCTGCACCTCTAGGATTGGATCCGTACCCACCGGACCACAGAGATGGGGAATCCTTCCTTGCGGGACATCGCGGTTTTCAGCGGTAGCGCTCATCCCGAACTGGCGGCGGAGATCTGCACCCACCTCGGGGTGCCGCTGCTCCCGGTACAAGTCGAACGCTTCGCCAACGACTGCCTCCAGGTGCAGCTGCAGGCCAACTGCCGCGAGCGGGACGTCTTCATCATCCAGCCGCTGGTGAAGCCGGTGCAGGAGCACCTGGTGGAGCTGCTGCTGATGCTCGACGCGGCGCGCGGTGCGTCGGCGGCCCGCATCTCCGTAGTGATGCCGCACTACGCGTACGCGCGCTCGGACAAGAAGGACGCGCCGCGCATCTCCATCGGCGGCCGGCTCGTGGCCGACCTCATGGTCACCGCCGGCGCCGACCGCGTGCTCGCGATGACGCTGCACTCGCCGCAGGTCCACGGGTTCTTCTCGGTGCCCGTCGACCACCTGCACGCGCTGCACGAGCTGGCCCGGCACTTCCGCCAGTACGACCTGTCCAACGCCACCGTCGTCTCGCCCGACCTGGGCAACGCGAAGGAAGCGGCGCACTTCGCGCGGCTGCTCGGCGCGCGTGTCGCGTCGGGCACGAAGCAGCGCTACGCCGACGACCGCGTGGAGATCACGTCGGTGATCGGCGACATCACCGGCCGCGACGTGATCGTGCTCGACGACGAGATCGCCCGCGGCAGCACCGTGCTGGAGCTGCTCGACCGCCTGCGAGAGCTGAAGCCGCGCACGATCCGCGTCGCCTGTACCCACGGGTTGTTCGCCGACAAGGCGATCGACCGGATCGGCAGCCAGGAAGACGTGCTGGAGATCGTCTGCACGAACACGGTGCCGGTCGCGGTCGAGGAGCGCAGCGAGAAGCTGAAGATCCTGTCGATCGCGCCGGCGATGGCCGAGGCGATGCGGCGGATCCACAACGGCGAGTCGGTCAGCTCGCTGTTCGAACCGATCTGATCAACCCGGTTTGATCGGGCCGGTTTGATCAGATCGAGCCGAGCACCCGGTCCAGGTACGTGTTGGTGAACGTGCCGGCCGGGTCACACTCCTTGCGCACGCGCAGGAAATCGTCGAAGTGCGGGTAGCGCGTGCGCAGGGTGTGGGCGTCGAGGTCGTGCATCTTGCCCCAGTGCGGGCGGCCGCCGACCTGCGCGACGATCGCCTCGAAGCCCGCGAAGTACTCGCGGTAGGGCATGCCGACGAACTGGTGGATGGCGATGTAGGCCGAGTCGCGGCTGTTCGCCGTCGACAGCCAGATGTCGTCGGCCGCGGCCACGCGCACCTCGACGGGGAACATCACCGGGTTCTCGAGCCGCGGCACGAGCGCGCGCAGCTCGGCGAGCACGTCGAGCAGTGATTCACGTGGAACCGCGTATTCGGACTCCACGAACCGCACGCCGCGGTGTGTCACGAACACGCGGTGCGAGAGGTCGCTGTACTCGCGCGCCGAGAGCACCTGCGCGGCGAACCCGCCGAGCGGCTGCACGAGCTTCGGCACCGCGCGGCCGAGCCGGCAGATGCCGCCGAACGCGACGTTCTCCGTGAGCTCGTAGTCGACGAACTGGCGCAGCTTCGACAGCGGCTTGCGAACAGTGCCCAGCGGCTGCCGGTTGTTGCGCTTGACCAGGGCGTTCTTACCGTAGGGGAACCAGTAGAACTCGAAGTGGTCGCACGCGGCGGCGAACTCGTCGAAGCCTTCGAGCACCTGCTCCAGCGGCTCGGGCCGTTCCTGCGCGGTCAACACGAACGAGGGTTCACACTGCAGGGTGACGGTGGTGATCACGCCGAGGGCCCCGAGCCCGACGCGGGCAGCGTTGAACAGGTCTGGGCGCTCGTCGGCGGAGCAGGTGACGACGGAGCCGTCGGCTAGCACGAGCTGCAGCCCGACTATCTGAGCCGAGATGCCGCCGAAGCGCGCGCCGGTGCCGTGGGTGCCGGTGGAAATCGCGCCGGCGATGGTCTGTGCGTCGATGTCGCCGAGGTTCGTCATGGCCAGGCCGAGGCCGTCGAGTTCGGCGTTGAGCTGCTTGATCGTGGTTCCGGCGCGCACGGTCACGCGGTGGGTTTCGAGGTCGGCTGTCTCGATGCCGGTCCAGCGCGTGAGGTCGAGCGCGTCGCTTTCGGCGACGGCGATGGCCGTGAAGGAGTGGCCGCTGCCCCACGGCCGCACGCGGCGGCCGGCGTCGGCGATGCCGCTCACGACGTCGGCGACCTCCGCCGTGCTGCGGGGCCGGTGCACCCGTTGCGGGGAGGCCTTGGCGGTGCCGGCCCAGTTGCTCCACGGAGTCATCGCGCACCTTGTCGTCGCTGAGCTGAGTGTCCTTACGGTAATTGGTGGAACAGTAAGTGAATGAGATTCGCGTTTCAAGCGTTGTTGTCGTACCGTAAGTCCGTGACCACCTCTCCGAACGGCTACGACCTCGCGACGAAGGACCTCGACCCGCCCTTCGCGATCGTCGACCTGGACGCGTTCGACGCGAACGCCGACGACCTCCTGCGTCGTGCCGCCGGCAAGCCGATCCGGGTGGTCAGCAAGTCGGTCCGGTGCCGCTACCTGCTGGAACGCGTGCTCGCGCGCGACGGCTTCGAGGGCCTGATGTGCTACTCGCTCGCCGAGGCCGTGTGGCACGTGGAGCAGGGCACCACGCGCGACATCGTCGTGGCCTACCCGACGGCCGACCACGAGGCCCTGCGCCGCCTCGCCGCGTCGGACGAAGCGCGCGCGGCCATCACGATCATGGTGGATTCCACCGAGCACCTGAACCTCGTCGACGCCGCTCTCGGCCACGGCCACCCGGACATCCGCGTGTGCCTCGAGTTGGATGCGTCGTGGCGCCCGCTGCCAGGCGTCCACGTCGGCACGCGGCGCTCGCCGGTGTTCACCGTGAAACAAGCCGTGTCCTTCGCCCGCGAAATCGCCGCGCGGCCGGGCTTCGTGCTGAAAGGCCTGATGGCGTACGAAGGCCAGATCGCCGGCCTCGGCGACGCGGCCGGCAGCGGCGTGTCCAACTCCGTGATCGGCTGGATGCAGCGCCGCTCGGCCGCCGAGATCTCGCGCCGCCGCGGCGCCGTCGTCCGCGCAGTGCGCGACATCGCCGACCTCGAATTCGTCAACGGCGGCGGCACCGGCAGCATCGAAACTACCGGCGCGGAACCCGCCGTCACCGAAATCGCCGCCGGCTCAGGCCTCGTCGCCCCCACGCTCTTCGACGGCTACTCCCGCTTCCACCCGCGCCCCGCCGCGCTCTTCGCGCTGCCCGTCGTCCGCCGCCCGGCCCGCGACGTCGCCACCCTGTTCGCCGGCGGCTACATCGCCTCGGGCCCCGCGGGCGCCTCGCGCGTCCCCTCGCCCTACCTCCCGGCCGGTCTGAAACTCCTCGGCTTCGAAGGCGCCGGCGAGGTCCAAACCCCCGTCACCGGCCCCGCCGCCCGCGCCTTGCGGCTAGGCGACCGCGTCTGGCTGCGCCACGCCAAAGCCGGCGAACTCGCCGAACGCTTCGACGCCTACCACCTCCTGCGCGGCGACCAACTGGACCGCACGGTGCCGACTTACCGCGGGGAACACAAGAACTTCGGCTGAGGCACCACCACGACCTGGAACTCGCCCAGATCCTCGAGGCGCACGGGGTCGGGTGCGAGCGCGTCGAATCGAGGGCGCCGGGGCGGGTGGTGTACGAGGACCAAGGTGGGTCGCGCGGTGTGCCAGGCGCCTGGTGCGGCGGCGTGGTTCAAGGTCGGAGCGGAGGAGTTCGTCGCGCGGGTGCGGGGGACCTACGGGGGGACGCCCCGATCCCATTCTACCGGCTGGAAGTCGCACGGAGACCTCAACGGCCGAGTTGTCCACAACGGACACGAGTTGTGGACAACTCCTGTGGACAAACCGAAAAGCTTGCGCCTCCCACGGGGGGAGCAGGCACGCTGGTCTCTGTGGAAGACGACGAAGTTCTCTCGATCGGCGAGCTGGCCCGGCGGGCCAGATTGTCGGTCAAGGCGGTCCGCTACTACTCCGACGTCGGGTTGGTTCCCACGGCCGGCCGGGATTCGGCCGGGCGTCGGCGGTACAGCACGGATGCCGTGGCGCGCCTCGGAGTGGTTCGGACCTTGCGGGCGCTCGGGGTCGGGTTGAAGACCATTCGAGCCGTCGTCGGGCGAGAAGCAAAGCTGAGCGACGTCGCGGCCGGCGAGGCTGAGGCGATCGAAGCGTGGATCAAGGTGCTCCAGGTGCGGCGCGCGGTTCTGCTGGCCGTCGCGCGCAATGGAGTTGGGTGGGAGGAGGTCGAGATGGTGCACGAACTGGCCGCGATGTCGGCACAAGAGCGGCGGAATCTGATCAAGAAGTTCCTCGAGGCGGTCTTCGGCGGGTTGGACGCGCGGCTGGCGGGCATCGAACGCACTCTCACGCCCGAGCTCCCCGACGATCCCACCCCCGAACAGGTCGACGCGTGGGTCGAACTCGGCGAGCTCACCCAAGACCCGGAGTTCCGTACCGCACTCCGCGACCTGGCCGCCGCACAGCCCCGCACCCAACCGCCGGCCCGAGACGTCATCGCCGAAGTCGCCGGAATCAACCTCGAAGCAGACCCCCAAGGACCAGACGGCGCCGAAGCCCTCCACCACATCGACCCGACCCCGGCAGACCTGGCCCGCATCAACCAAGCCAAAGACCCCCGCCGGGACCGCTACCTCCGGCTACTGGCCACCATCAACGGCTGGGCCACACCAACTCCGCTCAGCCCAGCCCTCGAGTGGTTTGAAAAAGCCACCCGCCATCACTCGCCGAACTTGCTCGCCAAGTAACCCTTCACCACGTGCTTCGCCTCCGCCACGATCCGCTCGTCGCCCTGCGGGTCACGCCGGAACGCCAGCTTCAGCAGCGCGTCCGCGGTCTCGTTGGCGATGGCGATGGCGAACCGGAGCTCATCCGCCGGCCGGTCGACCTGCACCCGCAGGATGTCCACCAGCGAATCGACGATCACGGAGTTGTTGTCGCGCTCCTCGTCGAGGAGCTGGACGTCGATGACGTCGCCGAAGTGGACCTTGGAGAAGCCCGGGACCTCGCGGTGCATCCGCAGGTAGATGTCCAGCACGGAGTCGACGATGTTCCACCAGTGCTCGGGGTTGAGCTCCTTCAGCCGCTCGTTCACGGCGGCCACGAAGCGCTCGAGGTTGCGCTGCGTCAGCGCCTGGACGACGGCTCGTTTGTCGGGGAAGAACTGGTACAGCGAGCCCACCGCGACGTTCGCGCGTTTGGCGATCAGCGTGGTCGTCAACGCGTCGTAGCCGAGCTCGTCGATGAGCTGCGCGCTGGCGTCGAGCATCTGCTCCACGCGCTTGGCGCTGCGCTGCTGCACGGGCTTGCGCCGCAGCGGAGTGGTCTCCGCCTGGGTCTCCGACACTGTCGTTCCTCGGTCTTTCTCGCTGTTCTTGCGCTCCCCGTTCCGCCGGCAGCGGCGGAACCACTCGTCTGATCTGGGACTTTAGCGCCCTTGCGGGCTTCCCCCTGGACGAGTGACGACCTAGCATATGAGAACTTTTCACGTTCACCCGACCGGGTGGCCGGATGAGAAAGGTGTGTTCCGCCGGTGGACTATCCGACCTTCCCGCCTGAATTCCTGTGGGGTGTCTCGACCTCGGCGTTCCAGATCGAAGGCGCCACGGCCGAAGCCGGCCGTGGACCGTCCATCTGGGACACCTTCACCGCGACCGACGGCAAGATCGCCCGCGGTGAGGACGCCAAGGTAGCGGCGGACCACTACCACCGCTACTCCGAAGACATCGCCCTGATGGCGGAACTCGGTGTGGGCGCCTACCGGATGTCCATCGCCTGGCCGCGCATCCAGGCCACCGGCACCGGCAAGCCGAACGCTGAAGGCCTCGCCTTCTACGACAAGCTCATCGACGACGTGTGCGCCGCCGGCATCGCGCCCGCCGTCACCCTGTACCACTGGGACACGCCCCAAGCGCTCGAAGACGCGGGCGGCTGGCTCAACCGCGACACCGCGCACCACTTCGCCGAGTACGCCGCCATCCTCGGCGAGCGCTTCGCCGACCGGGTGAAGCTGTGGATCCCGCTCAACGAGCCCATGGTCATGTCGATCTACGGCTACGGCATCGGCGAATACGCGCCCGGCCAGTTCCTCCTGCTCGACGCGCTCCCGACCGCCCACCACCAGAACCTCGCCCACGGCCTCGCCACCCAGGCGCTGCGGGCCACGGGCGCCGAGAGCATCGGCACGGCCAACAACCACTCGCCCATCTGGCCCGCCGACGAAGACGAGGAAACCGAAGCCGCCAAGACCTGGCTCGACGCCCTCCTCAACCGCACGTTCGCCGATCCGGTCCTGCTCGGCACCTACCCCGAGCAGATCCACCCGCACCTTCCCGAGGGCTTCGAAAAAGATCTGCCCACCATTCACCAGCCGCTCGACTTCTACGGCGTCAACTACTACGAGCCCCAGGGCGTCGCGGCACCCGGCGAGGGGAATCCCCTTCCGTTCGAGCTGCGCCCGGTCGAGGGTTACCCGGTGACCACCAACGACTCGCCGATCGTGCCCCAGGGCCTGCGCGAGCTGCTGGTTTCGTTCCAGGACCGCTACCGCGAGCACCTCCCACCCGTGTACATCACCGAAAACGGCTGCAGCTTCGCCGACACACCCGACGAACACGGCCAGGTCCACGACCCCGAACGCATCGACTTCCTCGACGGCCACCTCCGGGCCCTGCGCGAAGCGATGAACGCCGGCGTCGACGTGCGCGGCTACTTCGTCTGGTCCCTGCTCGACAACTTCGAGTGGTCCAAGGGCTACGCACCCCGCTTCGGGCTCGTGCACGTGGACTACGAGACTCAGCGCCGCACACCGAAGGACTCCTTCGCCTGGTACCGAAAGCTGGTCCGCCATGAGTGACACGACCACCAACCGGCTTCCGGCAGCGCTGGCCGAGCCCGTCGCGCGGGTTCGGCCGGGCTGGATGAGCCTGCTGTTCTTCGCGAACATCGCGATGTGGCTGGGGATCTACGCGCCGATCCAGGTCCTGCTTCCGCAGCAGGCCGAGCTGCTCGACGCGGCCAACAAGGAAACCGTGTTCGGCGTGGTCACGGGCGTCGGCGCGGCGGTGGCGCTCGTCGCGAACCCGCTGGTCGGCCTCCTGTCCGACCGCACGGTCTCGCGCTTCGGCCGCCGCCACCCGTGGACCGTCCTGGGCGCCGTCCTCGGCGCGGCCGGGCTGCTGGTGCTGGCCGAGGCGCCCAACGTCGTCGTGATGACCATCGGCTGGTGCCTCGTGCAGGCCGGGCTCAACGGCATGCTCGGCGCCACGCTCATGTGCGGCATCGCCGACCGCGTGCCGGTCGGGCAGCGCGCGCAGGTCGGTGGGCTCGTCGGCATCGCGCAGATGCTCGGCACGGTGCTCGGTGCCGTGGTGGTCGTGGTGATGCTCGACGTGGCGGGCCTGCCGCTGGGGTACGCGGTGTGCGCGGTGATCGTGCTCGGCGGGGCCGGCGCGTTCGTGTTCCGCACGCCCGACGCGCGCCTGCCCCACGAGTTCCGGCCCAGCACCCGGTTCCGGAGTTTTCTCAACGACCTCTGGGTGTCGCCGCGCAAGCACCCGGACTTCGCGTGGGCCTGGGGCTGCCACTTCATGATCAACCTCGGCAACGCGTTCGGCACACTCTTCCTGCTGTTCTTCCTCAAGGACGCCGTGCACTACCCCTCGCCGGAAGACGGGCTGCTCATCATGATGGGCCTCTACGGCGTGGCGCTGGTGGTCGGCGCCGTGCTGGCCGGGCACTTCTCCGACAAGTCGGGCCGCCGCAAGCCGTACGTGCTGGCGTCCTCGGCCGTGATGGCGGTCGCCGCCCTGCTGCTGGTGGTGTGGCAGACGTGGCCGGCGGCGCTGATCGCGTCGCCGTTGCTGGGCATCGGGTTCGGCGTTTACATGGCCGTGGCGCTGGCGATGCTCACGCAGGTGCTGCCGGTCGCGCAGAACCGGGCGAAGGACCTCGGCGTGGTGAACATCGCCGGCTCGCTGCCCCAGGTTGTGGCACCGCTGCTGACGACGCTGATCCTGAAGTTCCTCGGCGGCTACCCGGCGCTGTTCGGGGCGGCGGCGCTGGCGACGGTCCTCGCGGGTGTGCTCGTCACGCGAGTGAAAGCCGTGCGTTGATCAGTCCGGCAACCACAGTGGTAATCGGGCAAACCCGATAACTCCGGGAAGTGGAACCGCGGGCCGGTGCCGGTCGGGGGAGGGGAGTGCAACGGCACCGGCCCGCGGAGTTTGTGGTCGTAGCCAGGGGGTTGGCCCGGCTGCGATGATCTTCAACCTAGCGGCGGATTTCGCCGTCCGCTAGGGCCTCCCGTGATAATTTTCGATTAATCGCAGTGAGGGCTGGGTAACCGGGACTGGTTCGTCTCGCTCGGGGGGACGGACGAACCAGCCCGCGGTCACGGCGAGAGTGCCGGTGCCGGTCCGACCGGGGCAGTCGGGTCCGGCGCTCGCTCGCCTGCTCGGGATCAGGCCGTGACGGCCCGGGGGTTCACCAGCGCGTGGCGGCCGGTGGTTTCGGCGGGCGTTGCGCGCCGCGCCTGGTTTGGGACGCGGCGACGGCTCGAGCGGCCCTCATCCTGCGTGCGGGCCTGCGGAGCGAGGCCGCCGGCGACGAGGTGCTCGTGCGCCACCTGCCACACCGAGCACGGCGCCTTGCAGCGGTGCCACCGGGTGGAGCACGTGGGGCAGTCGCCCCGCTCGTCGGGTTCGTGGGCCTGCAGCATCGCCCGCCAGCCTTCGGTCAGGCGCGGCAGTTCGGAGCGGGCCACCGAGACGAGCGACTGGGCGTCGGCGCGGGTCGCCAGGTCGGACAGCATGTCGAGGCGTTCCCAGACCGCGTTGCGGAGGACCTGCCCGAGTACCTGATCCATGGAGAGCTCACCGTTACCTTTCCGCCATTTTGGCGGCTTCGTTGAGAGCGGCCCTGAGCTGGCCGAGCTGACCGGATGTCAGGCGAGCGGTCTCGCCGGGAGGCGAAACGACGACGACCTGGTCGTTCTCCACGAACACCGTCACCGCGCGCTCGCGGCTGATGAGGTCGCCGCACTGCACGCGCCACACCAGCTGTCCGCCTTCGTAGTGACGGACACCCGCGGTGCGGGGGTCGGCCGCGGCGGAGGGGGTGACCGGCCGGGTCGCGGTCGCGACTCCCGGCACGCCCGGGGCGGGCCGCAAGGGCCGCATCGCGGTCCCGGCATGTCCTCCTGCGAGCGAGTCAACGAACTCCACTGGCCCTCCACCGCTCTCTCGTCCCGTGTGCACCTTGCGAGATGCACATCCGCGTCGTCGCCGGTCTCCCGGTCTTCGTCGCTCTCCGTGATCGCTACCGGTGTCCGGGCGGTGACGGAGATCTGACAACTACAGTGAAGTGAAACCGAGTGCGATAGAAGGTCGAAACCGCGTCATAGCGGTGACCGGGCGAGGTTCCACGGTAAGCGGTCAGTGGAGTTCGGCCGGGCCGATCAGACACACTGTCTGCTCGTTTCACATGCTTCTCGAGGTGTGCTTAGTCTGCTTCCGACGCCCAACGGACGGTGAGGGGTCGTTATGGACGCCAGTGCTGGCGACAGTGTTTCCGGTGGCACCGATGCCCGTCAGGGCAGCCCGGTTCCGCCCGATGCCTGGGAACAGCCGGAGATGCGCTCGGCGCTGGCGGCCCGGGAGGTCAGCGCGGTGTATCGCCTGTTGCGCAAGCACGGTGTCTCGCAGCGTCAGATCGCCGCGATGACCGGCCAGTCGCAGTCCGAGGTGTCGGAGATCCTCAAGGGTCGCCAGGTCATGGCCTACGACGTGCTCACGAGAATCGCCGACGGCCTGGGTGTCCCCCGTGGATACATGGGTCTCGCGTACGACGAGACCACGGCGATACGGGTCGTCGGTTCGTCCGACGGCCGGCAGGCTGAGGAGGACGAGTCCGTGAAGCGACGGAGGTTCCTCGCGCACGCCGCCCAGGTCACGATGGGTGCGGCGGTGTTCGGTCAGGAATCGGGGACGTGGTCCGCGGCCCCCGCGCGAACGCCCGCTCCCGGGCGCATCGGGACGACCGACGTCCGCCAGGTGGAGGCTGCGACGAGGGCGCTGCGCGCACTCGACTACCAGTACGGCGGCGGTTTCTGCCGCGACGCCGTGGTGGCGCAGTTGTCGTGGGGCCAGCAGATGCTCGAGTCCAGCGCGACCGAAGTGGTGAAGCAGCGCCTGTTCGTGGCGCTCGCCGACCTGCACAGCCTCGCCGGCTGGACCTCGTTCGACACCGGCCTGATGGACTCCGCCCGCGGCCACTTCGCCAACGCCCTCGACCTGGCCAAACAGGGCGACAGCCACCCACTCGTCGCCAACGTCCTCTACCGAATGGGCCGCGTCTACCTGCACAACGACGCCCCGAACGACGCGCTGAAGCTCTTCCAGCTCGGCCAGATCGCCGCGCAGGAGTCGGGTTCCGAGCTCGCCGTCGCGGTGCTCTGCGCCAACGAGGCCTGGGCCTACGCGATGATGGGCAACGAGGAGCAGGCCACGAAGCTGCTCGGCCGCAGCAAGGACGAGTTCGCGCGCGCCGACATCGCCAACGCCGAGTCGTGGGTGAAGTTCTTCAACGAGACCGACGTCTACGCGATGACCGGCACCGTGCACACCGTGCTGGCGCAGAAGAACCCCGAGCACACCAAGTACGCCATTCCGGCCCTGACCAGGGCTGTCGACTCCTACACCGACGACATGGCGCGCAGCAAGACGTTCATGCTCAGCGCGCTGGCCACCAACCACCTGCTCGACGGCGACCTCGACCACGGCGCCAAGGTGGGCAGCAAGGCCATCGACTACGCCGAGAGCATCAAGTCGGAGCGCGTGAAGGACCGCCTGCGCCCGCTGCAGGTGGAGGCAGAGCGTCGGCGCAACAACGGTGACGCCCGTGACCTCGCCGACCGGCTCAAGATCTTCTACGCCGCCTGACGTCGCCGAGAGCGCCGGTGGAGCCACCGGTCTCCCGGTGGACGGCCGGTTCACGCCCGCGAAGCTGCGCGAAGCGCTGACCGAAACGTGCGCGCTGCTGGGCCTGGACCCGGCCGGCGCGCGGCTGCTGCGGTTCACCAACAACGCGGTGTACGCGCTGGCCACGGCCCCGGTCGTGGTCCGGATCGTCGGCTCCACGCGGCTTCGCCACCGCGTCGGCACGGTCGTGTGCGTCGCCGAGCACTTCGCGCGCCACGACATCCCCGCGATTCGCCTGCTGGAAGGCATCGGCCAGCCCATGCACGCCGGGGCGCACCTGGTCACGGCGTGGCACGAGGTCCCGTCCGTCGGCCCCCCGGCCACACCCGCCGACCTGGCCGGGCTGCTGCGCCGCGTCCACGCGCTGCCGCCGCCCGCCGGGCTCGCCGAGTGGGCGCCGTTCGACGCGGTGCGCGCCCGCGTGTCCGACGCCGAGGAGCTCGCCGACGACGACCGGCGGTTCCTGCTGGAGCGCTGCGCCGAGGTCGAGGCGCAGCTGGCCGAGCTGGACTTCCCGCTGGCCAGGGGCTTCGTCCACGGCGACGCGTACCCGGGCAACCTGATCCCCGGCCCCGACGGACCGGTGCTGTGCGACTTCGACTCCTCCTGCGTCGGCCCGCCTGAATGGGACCTCACGCCGCTGGCCGTCGGCCGTGAGCGGTTCGGGGACCCGCCGGACCGCTACCAGGAGTTTTCCCGGGCGTACGGCTTCGACGTCACGGCCTGGTCCGGCTTCGCCGTGCTGCGGGCCGTACGCGAGCTGAAGCTCACCACCAGCGTGCTGCCGATCCTGCGCAGCCACCCGCAGGTGCGCCCCGAGCTGCGTCGCCGCCTCGACGACCTCCGCCAGGGCCGCACGGCCGCCGGCTGGGCGCGCTACCGCTGATCGGGACGAGTGGCCCGCGCCACATTCATGAGCTGCTGCACGTGCATTCGACGCCTGAAGAGGACCACTCGTCGCTTCCCCGAAGATCGCCCGCGGGGTCTCCGCGCGAGTAGAAAATTCGGTCCGGCCGATCGCCTCTAACGGAGGACTGCTAATCCCGTGGTGCAACTTGCAGCTACG
This sequence comes from Amycolatopsis sp. NPDC051372, assembly GCF_040682095.1. Taxonomy (NCBI): domain Bacteria; kingdom Bacillati; phylum Actinomycetota; class Actinomycetes; order Pseudonocardiales; family Pseudonocardiaceae; genus Amycolatopsis; species Amycolatopsis sp. NPDC051372. Next base: position 227,933 of record NZ_JBFBAF010000006.1, on the reverse strand, counting down.
TGCGGTGAGAACGAGCCGGTAACGGGCTCGGAAACACTCGGATTTCGAGCAAGTCGGCTTCAGGAAACGGCGACCGGCGCCCGCGTCAGCACGACCGCGAAGCCGAACGCCAGCCCCATCACCGTGAGCTCGAGCGTCGCCCACGACGCGATCGCCGTGCGGTTGTGGCGCACGATCTGCGGCATCAGCCGCCAGCGCAGGTTGGCCGCGAGCAAGGCGATCGCCCCGGTGCACGCGATCTTCAGCAGCACCAGCTGCCCGTACGGAGTGGTGAACACGCCCGCCCAGAAGCTGATGGTGGGGTTGGCCAGGATCTCGACGGCGCCGTTGAACACACCGGTCACCGCGGAGACGGCCAGGCACAGTGTCGCCAGCTTGGAGAACCGTGGTAGCGCGTGGGCCAGCAGCGTGCGGTTCGTCGCGAGCAGCACGATCATCGCGCCGAGGCCGCCGCACCAGGCGACGGCGCTCATCACGTGCAGCTCCATCGAGATCATCGTGTAGTCGTGCCACGACGAGTTTGACGCGTGGCCGGTTACCGGCAGCGGCAGCAGCGCGAACATGCCCACGCCCACGCGCACCTCGGCGGGCACCTTCTCGCCCTGGCGCAGCGCGAGGAACCCGAGCCCGGCGTGCAGCAGCGCCAGCACCGCGACGATCACGAGCGCCTTGCCCGCGCCGACTTCGGCGATGTACGCGCCGATGTCGCTCGCGGTCAGCGTGTCCTTGCCCGGCTTGTACTCCGCCGTCTGCAGGATCAGCGCGACCACGGAGCCGGCCGACCAGATCAGCGCGGCGGCGACGGCGGCCGGTCGGGCCCGCGCCATGATCGGCTCGGTGAGCTTCGGCCGGTCGTAGCCGACCATCACCGAAAGCAGGCCCAGCCCGATCGTGGCGACCGCGGCCAGGTCCATCAGCACGCGCACGACTGGGATGGCGGCCGAGACCACCTCGCTGGGCTCCACCACACCCGGGATGGGCGCCGACGCCGTGAGCGCGACGCCGATCAGCGCGCCCAGCAGGCCCGCCGTGACCACGCACAGCAGCGTGGACCAGCGGACCGCGGAGGTGATCTCGGCTCTGGTCACTGCTTCGTCTTCTCCTGGCTCGGCTCACGCCCGGTGCGCAGCGCGACGGTGAGCCCGATCGCGAGCAGCACCACCGCGCCGGCGATCCAGACCCAGATCGGGATGCCGGTCGAGCCGGAGGTCGAAGACGTCGCCGACGTACCGGCGGCCGGTGCCCCGGAGGCCTTGGCCGCGTCGACCTTCGCCGGCGTGCCGGTGCCCGCCTTGGTGAGCGTGAACGGGATCTCGCCCGACACCGGGTGCCCGTCGGCCGACAGGATCCGGTAGCCGACCGTGTACTTACCCGCCGGGCCGAGTGGCCGAAGCGGTGCGCTGATCACGTTGTTCTCCACGGTCACCGGGCCTTCGGCCCACTGGTTCCCGTCGGGTCCGGTCACCGCGATCTGGTTCACGTCAGCGTTCTGCACGTACTGGTCGAACGTGAGCGTGACCTTCGCCGGACCGGTCGCCACCGACGCGTTGTCGGCCGGGTCGGAGCTGATCAGCACGTTGTGCGCCAGCGCCGGGGTGGCCGTGCCCAGCAGGGCCACCCCGGTGATCGCCAGCGCGAGGAGCGCTTTCCGCATTTACTTGCTTCCTCCGGTGTTGCCGGTGCGGCGGGAGCGCAGGATCGCGCCGCCGCCGATGCCGAGCCCGAGTGCGCCGACGATCAGGCCGGCGCCGCCGAGCCAGCGGGCCGTGGTGTCCTCCGACGCGGGTGCCGAGGCCTCGGAGTCGCTGGTGCTGGCCGTCATGCTCGCGTGGTCGCCGTCCGCGGTCTTTGCGGCGAGCTTGACGGTGGGCGCGGGGTGCTCCGGCTCCTCACCGCCCGGCGTCGCCGTCTGGTCCCACGACACCACTTTGCCCGCCTCGTAGGTCTGGATGGCGGGGAACTCGAGCTGGTCCACGTTCGCGGGCAGCGGGCCCGCGCTGACCTCGAACTCCTGGAACTGGTTCTGCCCGATCTTGGTGCCGGTGTCGGCGGTCCAGACGACCTTGGTGACCGCTTCGGTGATCTTCGTGCCCGACGCGGTGGTCACCGGCTGGGGGAGCGACGACTTGGTGACCTGCGCGGTCCAGCCGGGGATCGGCTTGGTGCTCACGCTGCCGATGCCGTACTCGGGCTTGATGTCCACCTCGAGCTTGATGGTGCCGAGCTTCGCGTCCTCGTTGGGAACGCGGAAGAAGATGGCGCCGTATCCGCCCTTGGTCGCCGGGACGCCGTAGACGTTGGCGGTGACGTGGGCCGACGCGATGCCGGCGCCGAGCAGGCCGGTGATGCCGACGGTGGCGGCGAGAACGCCGGCACGCTTGAAGACGTGATGGGACACAACTGCTCCTGAACAGGGGTGATCCGGTGGAGCTCTTTCGGGGACTCCACCGGTGAGGGAAAGGGAAATCTGGGTTCAGGACAGGGCGGGTGGCCCGCGCCGGCCGCGGACGCGCCGCAGCTCGACGTCGAGGATCGCCACGGACCGGGCGGGTCGCGGCGGAAGGGTCACCGCCGCGCCGGCGGGCACGGGCAGTGGCGGCGTGAGGCGCGGCAGGACCGCTCGCACCACGTGCAGCACGGCGAGCAGCAACGCGTCGGCCCGTGCCAGCAGCAGCGCGGTGATCAGGGTGGCCACGGCGTGCGTGGCGGTCATCGTCCAGCCGCTCGCCCAGCCGGCGACCGGTTGGCCGTCGTGGTGCGCGAGCGTGGTGAGCACGAGGTGCATCACGAGCTGGCCGGCCCCGAGCACGGCGACGGTCGCGAGGCGGCCGCGGGCCTTGTCCGCGAACGCGGTGGCCGTCCAGCCGAGCAAGCCGGTGAGCAACACCGTGAGCGCCGGGTCGGGCAGCGCGCCGTCGGCAACGCTGTGGGCGGTGACCGCGAGTGACGCCGAGCTCGCTGCGAGCAGCCCGCCGCGGGCAGCGGCCAGCGCGCCGCGGTGCCGGGTCCGGGTGCTCACCGAGGCAGCTTATCGGCACTCCGACGCGTGAACGAGGGGTTTCAGCCTGTGAGCAGTGTCTCGGTGAACGTTCAAGTAAATGCTGGTCGGAGCGTTGCGATCAGGTGACGACCGCCCGGCCGGGCCACTCGCTTCGGTTGCCGATCGTCTCAGGATGCGAAACGGTGGCCTGACCAACGGTGAGACGGGAGGTTTGGGCCGTCTTCGTTGTGGGTAGTCACCCTCCCGGTTGACGAGCTACTCCGAACGGGTGACGTCTGGGGCTCCTCACTAGCGGCAGGAGATCGAATACGCATGAACCTCTTCGAGTACATCTCGGACCGGTGGGACAGGCTGTGGCTGCAGGCTTACCTGCACACGAGCATGGTTGTGCAGTGCACGATCCTCGCCGCCGTGCTGGGGGTGGCGATCGGTATCGCGGTGTACCGCAGCCCCATCGGCTCGGCGGTCGCCACGGCGCTGGCCAGCACGATCCTGACCGTTCCCTCGTTCGCTCTCCTCGGGCTGCTGATCCCACTCTCGGGACTCGGCTCCACCACCGCGGTCATCGCGCTGGTGCTCTACGGCCTGCTCCCGATCGTGCGCAACACGATCGTCGGCCTCGCCGGAGTCGATCCGGCGGTGACCGACGCGGCGCGCGGCATCGGGATGGGCCGGTTCTCCGTGCTCACCCGCGTCGAGCTGCGGCTGGCCTGGCCCGCAATCCTCACCGGCATGCGCGTCGCGACGCAGATGTTGATGGGCATCGCGGTGATCGCGGCCTACGCGAAAGGCCCCGGCCTGGGTTCCGAGGTCTTCTCGGGTCTCACCAACGCGGGGAGCGCCAACTCCCTCAACCAGGCCCTCGCGGGCACCGTCGGCGTCGTGATCCTCGCGCTCGTGCTCGACGCCATCTACGTCCTGATCAAGCGATTGACCGTACCGAGGGGGCTCCGTGGCTGAGCACGTTTCCGACGACCATGTCTCCGGCGCCGAGATCGAGCTGGAACACGTCACCAAGCGCTACCCGGGCACGCGCGCGCCCGCCGTCGATGACTTCTCGATGGTGGTGCCCGCCGGCAAGATCGTCGTTCTGGTCGGCCCGTCCGGCTGTGGCAAGACGACCACGATGCGGATGATCAACCGCCTGATCGAGCCGACGTCCGGGCGCATCACGATCGGCGGGGAAGACGCGCTGAAGCTCGACGTCGACACCCTCCGCCGCCGCATCGGCTACGCGATCCAGCAGGCCGGGCTGTTCCCGCACTTCACGGTGGCGCAGAACATCGGCGTGGTGCCGGGGCTGCTCGGCTGGGACAAGAAGAAGGTGACCGCGCGCGTCGAGGAGATGATGGACCTCGTCGGGCTCGACCCGGCCGACTTCCGCGACCGTTTCCCGCGCCAGCTCTCCGGTGGTCAGCAGCAGCGCGTCGGCGTGGCCCGCGCGCTCGCGGCCGACCCGCCGGTGCTGCTGATGGACGAGCCGTTCGGCGCGGTGGACCCCATCACGCGCGGCAACCTGCAGGACGAGCTGCTACGGCTGCAGACCGAACTCAAGAAGACGATCGTGTTCGTCACGCACGACTTCGACGAGGCTGTGAAGCTCGGCGACAAGATCGCCGTGCTCGGCAACGAGTCGAAGATCCTGCAGTACGACACCCCGGACGCGATCCTCGCCAACCCGGCCGACGACACCGTCGCCGGCTTCGTCGGCGCCGGCGCTTCGCTCAAGCAGCTGACTCTGCTGCGCGTACGCGACGTCGAGCTGCGGCAGAACGTGCTCACCACCGGCGTCGACGAGGCGCCGGCGGACGTCGCCAAGCGGCTCGACGAGAAGAGCAGGCAGTTCGTCCTCGTGCTCGACGCCCGACGCCGCCCGGTGCGCTGGGTGCATCGGCGTGAGCTCGCCGCGGCGACCTCGCTGGCCACCGCGGGCAAGCCGTTGCGTGACATCGTGAGCTTGCAGTCGACGCTGCAGGACGCGCTGGAGGCCATGCTCGCCGAGGGCGGTGGCGTGCCCGTCACCGGTCCGCGCGGCGAGTTCGCCGGCATGATTGAGCTGGACACCGTGATCTCCACGATCCAACAGCTGCGCGAAGTGCACGCCGACGACCACGAGCCGGTCGGAGGTGTGTCACAGTGACAGCAGTCGTCGAATCAGGCTTCTCCACCGAGTCCGGCTCCCGCGGCGCGGAGCGCTTCCGCCTGTTCGCGCAGCCCATCGCCGTGGTCGTGCTGGTCGCGGTCACGCTCGGCTGGGTGTTCGGCACCGGCCTGACCGCCACCGAGGCGACCACGCTCAACGCGACTTCGCTGCTCACCGCGTTGCGCGACCACGTCGCGATGACGCTGGTCGTGGTGGTGCTCGTGGTGCTGTTGGCCGTGCCGCTCGGCGTCCTGGTCACGCGGCGGTGGGCGCGGTTCCTCGCGCCCATCTTCCTCGCGATCGCCAACATCGGCCAGGCCGCGCCCGCGCTGGGTGTGCTGGTGCTGTGGTTCATCGTCACCGGCGCCGTCGGCGGGCTGTGGGTCGCGGCGCTGCCGCTGGCGTTCTACTCACTGCTTCCGGTGCTGCGCAACACGATGGTGGGCCTGCAGCAGGTGGACCCGGCGCTGATCGACGCCGGGCGCGGCATCGGGATGTCCTCGTCGGCCGTGCTGTGGCGCGTGGAGTTCCCGCTGGCGATCCCGCTGATCCTGGCCGGCCTGCGCACGTCGCTCGTGCTGGCCGTGGGCACGGCGACGTTCGGGATGTTCGTCAACGCCGGCGGTTTCGGCCTGCTGATCGACACCGGCTACAAGCTCAACCTCACGAAGGTGCTGATCACCGGCTCCGTGCTGGCCGTCGCGCTGGCGCTGCTGGTCGACTGGCTGGGCGCGGTGGCGGAACAGTTCTTCGGACCGAAGGGGCTGCGCTGATGAACGTCCTCAAGAAGGCGGGCGCCCTCGCGGGGGCGGCGCTGCTCGCCGGGACGCTCTCGGCGTGCGGGCTCGACCTCAACACGTCCGTGCCGTACTCGATCCAGCCCGGTTCCATCCAGCCGACGCCCGGCGTGCAGGGCGTGCGCGTGGTGGTGGGTTCGAAGGACTTCACCGAGAACATCATCCTGGGCTACATGGCGGAGATGGCGCTGAGCGCCGCCGGCGCCGACGTCGTGGACCTCACCGACATCAAGGGGTCCAACTCGTCGCGCCAGGCGCTGCTCAACGGGCAGACCGACGTCACCTGGGAGTACACCGGCACCGGCTGGATCAACTACCAGGGCAACGAGCTGCCGGTGCCGGGCGGCGAGCAGGCGCAGTACGACGCCACAGCGAAGGCCGATGCCGAGAAGAACGGCGTCACGTGGCTCAAGTACTCGCCGCTCAACGACCAGTACGCCTTCGCCACGACCGACGCCTACGCCAAGCAGAACAACCTCAAGTCCACCACCGACCTGGCGAACTTCCTCAAGCAGAAGCCCGATCAGGCGCGGTTCTGCCTGGAGACGGAGTTCACCAGCCGCCAGGACGGCTTCCCGGCGGCGGTCAAGGCGTATGGCTTCCAGAATCCGAAGATCGAGAACTTCGGCATCGGCACGATCTACTCCGCCGTGGCCAACGGCACGTGCCCGGTCGGCGAGGTGTTCACCACCGACGGCCGCATCTCGGGGCTCAACCTGCGCGTGCTCGAGGACGACAAGAAGGCGTTCCCGCAGTACAACGCCGCGGTGACGATGCGCACGGACTTCCTGAACCAGCACCCCGCGCTGCGCGGCCCGCTGGAGAAGGTGACCGCGGCGATCGACAACGCGCAGATGGTGCAGCTGTGCAAGCAGGTCGACGTCGACGGCGAGGACGCCGGCGTCGTCGCGCACCAGTGGATGATCGACAAGGGGTTCATCAAGTAAGCAGCCGGGCGCGGGCCGTTCACTAAGGAATGCTAAGTTGCTCAGGAATCCTTAGTCGAGCGGCCCGCGTTTTGCCGGGTCGGGAGGAGGCGGAGGCGTTGCCGAAGCTTGAGATCATCCTGGCGAGCACGCGGCCGGGCCGGGTGGGCCTGCCGGTCGCGAAGTGGACGGAGTCCGCGGCGATCGAGCACGGCGGCTTCGACGTCGAGCTCGTGGACCTCGCTGAGGTCAACCTGCCGTTCTTCAACGAGCCGAAGCACCCGCGCCTCGGTCAGTACGAGCACCAGCACACGAAGGACTGGAGCGCGAAGGTGTCCGAAGCGGACGCGTTCGTCTTCGTGATGCCGGAGTACAACTACGGCTACAACGCCGAGCTGAAGAACGCCATCGACTACCTGCACAACGAGTGGAAGTACAAGGCCGTCGGCCTGGTCAGCTACGGCGGCGTCGCGGCAGGCACGCGCGCGGTGCAGCAGATCAAGCAGGTCGTGACGACGCTGCGCATGACCCCGGTGTTCGACGCGGTGTCGGTGCCGTTCGTGCAGCAGTTCATCAGCGACGAGGGCGAGTTCGTGCCCAACGAGATCGTGAAGACCTCGGCCAAGGCCATGTTCGACGAGCTGGTGCGGGTCACCGCGTCGCTGGCGCCACTGCGCTCGGGCGACTGACGCCTGGCGAGGGGAGCGGGCGATGGTCGAGCACGGTGAACCTGGGCACGCCGACGACGTCCACCAGGTCTGCACGCGCTTCCACACGGCGATCGAGCTGATCGGCACGCGCTGGACCGGCGCGATCCTGCGCGCGGTGTTCACCGGCAGCCACCGCTACGCCCAGATCAAGGCCGCGGTGCCGGGTGTCAGCGACACGATGCTGGCGCAGCGGCTGCGGACGCTGGAGGAGGAGGGCCTGCTGGAACGGCAGGTCCTCGCCACCACGCCCGTGCAGGTCGAGTACCGCCTCACGGCGAAGGGCCTGGACCTCGAGCCGGTGGTCGACGCCGTGATCACCTGGTCGCACAAGTGGATCCCGCTGCCGCCGGGAACCTCGGTTTCTTGAGCGGGTTGTCTTGAGCAGGGCTGTCTTCGGGGCGATCGAGCCGCTCACCACTTCGGGTGAGCGGCCCGGCTCGCGCTCAGACGCCGAGCCGGTGCAGCAGCTGTTCCTCCAGGGAGTCGAGCTCGCTAGCGACCGCGCGGTGCGCGGCCTTGCGCCGGGTGGCGGGCATCCGCTCGGCCGCGCGGACCGTGGCCGAGAGCTGTTCGAGCGTGCCCTGGGTGTCGGTCGCGAACTTCGCGTCGGCATCGGTGGCCTTGCTCGACTTCCTGAGCTCGCCCAGGCCCTGCACGAGACCGGCGATCCGCGCGTGCAGCGCGGCACCGCGGCCGGAGAATTCGCCGAGCTGGTCGACGGCGACGCCGAGCTTGCGCGCCTGGTAGCGGTCGTACAGCTCCCGCGCCGCGCCCGCCGCGCGCACCGCGTACGGCGCTACCACCGGGATCACGGCCGGCCCGAGCACCTTGGCCACCGCGATCGCGTTCTTCGCCTTCTTCGGGGTGATCCGAGCTTCACCCGCGTCCTGCTTGGCCTTGCGCGCCATGGCCCACCTCCTACTACTCGTCGTGGTCGAACTTACTGGTCCGAGTGGGGCCGGGCATGTCGGCTCGCAGCACGGAAAGGCAGTTCTGTCGGTGGGGGCGGATAAGGTGATCGTCATGGGTAACGAGGTGCTGCTCGACGCCGGCGCGGTCAGTCGCTGCCGTCGTCGTGTGCATCTGGAGCACGACCCCGCGATGCGCGACGTTCCGCTGCCGCCGCCGGATCCCACGGCGCAGCAGCGGATCGCCGACGCGACGGCGCACCGCGAGGCGATCCTGCAGCGCCTCATCGCCGCGACCACCGATGCCGCGGGCCGTGATGTGACGAGTACTGATGCGACCAGTGCCGACGTGACCTGGGCGCGCATCCCGCGTGACTTGCCCGCGGCAGATCGGGTGCGGCTCACGGAGGAAGCCTTCGCCGAGGGCGCGCGGTTCATCTGGGGCCCGCTGCTGCAGGCCGACCCGGTCGGGCACCGGCGCGGCGGCGTCGACCTGCTCGTGCGCACCGCGACCGGATACGTGCCGGTGCTCGTGGTGCGCCACCGCATCACCGACCGCGGCCAGGGTGCGCCGACCACCGGGCTGACCGACCTCGACCCGGCGCACCGCACGCCGGACGAGACGCGCAAGGTGCGCTCGCAGCCACGCGACCAGCTGCGGCTCGCGCACCTGCGGCGGATGCTCCAGACGTACGGGCGGGCCGAGACCGGCCGCGCTGTCGGCGGTGTGATCGGGCTCGACGCCGATGTGGTCGTCTGGCACGACCTCACGGCCGGCACCTGGCCCGGCGGCCGCAGCGCGCTGGCGGAGTACGACGCGCGCTTCGCCGACCGCCTCGCCGTGGCCACCGCGGCCGCGACCGGCGGCGAACCGCTGGCCATGCCCTCGCGCGTGCTGGAGTGCCGGCGCTGCCCGTTCTGGCCGACGTGCGAGGTGCAGCTCACCGAGACCCGCGACGTCAGCCTCGTGGTGCGCGGCGAGGACGCCGGCGAGCTGCGCCGCGCCGGCGTGTCCACTGTGGACAAGCTGGCCGCACTCGACCCGGCCGCCGAGGCGCCGCCGATGAACTGGACCGGCGGCACGTTCGCCGACGCGATCATGCTCGCGCGCGCATGGCTCGCCGACCTCACCGTGGTGCGCCGCACGCCGCAGGTCGAGGTGCCGCGCGGCGACGTCGAGGTCGACGTCGACATGGAGAGCTTCGGCGACGCCGGGGCGTACCTGTGGGGCACGCTGCTCTCGGGCGCCGACATCGGTGTCGAGCAGGGCTACCGCGCGTTCGCCACGTGGGAGCCGCTGCCGACCACGGACGAGGCGCGCTCGTTCGCGGAGTTCTGGGCGTGGTTCACCGACGTGCGCGAGCGCACGCTCGCGGCCGGGCTCACGTTCCGCGCCTACTGCTACAACGCGCTGGCGGAGAACCGCTGGCTGTTCGGCTCCGTGGAGCGCTTCGGCGACCACCCGGGGATTCCGGCCAAGAAGGACGTGCAGTCCTTTGTGGACTCCGACGAGTGGGTGGACCTCTTCCGCAGCGTCACCGACCAGTTCCTGTGCTCGCGCGGCAAGGGACTCAAGGTGATCGCCCCCGTCGCGGGCTTCCGGTGGCGCGACGCGGAGGCCGGCGGCGAAGCGTCGATGCGCTGGTACCGCGACGCCGTGGGCATGGACGGCGAGACCCCCGACGACACCCAGCGCGAGCGTCTCCTGCAGTACAACGAGGACGACGTGCTGGCCACCAAGGCCTTGCGCGAGTGGATGTCCGATCGGGCACAAGTCGAGGTGCCTTTCATGCTCGATCTCTGATCCGCGGGCCGGTGCGCAGTATGTTGACGCGATGATCAAGGTCGAGCCGCCCCTTGCGATCGAGGAGTGCGAGGCGGAAGCGCTGTTCCGGCTCGAGACCGGGGGTCCCGAGCCGGTGCGTTCCGCGCTCGGCATGACGGCCACGCGCCTCGGCGGTGCGGTGGTGCTGGCGGTGCGCAACGACCCGACGGACTACTGGAGCAAAGCCCTGGGCTTCGGCCGCACGGAGCCGGTCACCGCTGAGCTGATGGCCGAGGTGTGCGCGTTCTACCGCGCGGCGGGCACGCGCCGGGCCACGCTGCAGCTCGCGCCGTCGGTGATTCCGGAGGGCTGGGCCGAGATCTGCGAGCGCGAAGGGCTCAGGACCACCTCGTCGTGGGCCAAGCTCGTCGCCCCGGTGGAAGAAGTCGTGGCTCGCGCCGACGACGACGAGCGCCGGCCGGCCGACGAGATCCGGGTCGAGCCGGTCGAACCCGGTGACCTGTACCGGTGGGCCGCGCTGATGCTGAACGTCTTCGGCATGCCCGAGGACCACTTCGCGGAGATATTCGCCGCGGCGGCCACCGAGCCGAACTGCCACCCGTTCGCCGTTTGGCTCGACGACGAGATGGTCGGCACCGCGATGATGTACCAGCACGGCGAGATCGGCCAGATGTTCGGCGGCGCGGTGGCCGAACACGCCCGCAACCGCGGTGGGCAGACGGAGCTCCTCGCCGCCCGCGCCCGGCTCGCGGCCGAGCTGGGCTGCCGCCTGCTCGTCGCCGAAACCGGCGCCGAGACCGAGGGCGAGCACAACTCGTCGCTGCACAACATGCTCAACCTGGGCTTCCAGGTGGCCTACGAGCGGCCGAACTGGGTGTGGTCACCCGCCGAGTAAATCGCCGGCTCGAGTTCGGCCGGCCAGGCAACTTTCCGGCGTTCTCCGCGATCCAAGGGGCGTCGGGGAGCGGAGGGCGGTGGGTGTGCGCGGGTTCGAGGTCTTCGTCGAGGAGCACTACGACGAGCTGTTCCGCTACGCGCTCGTGCTGACGGGCGACCGCGGCGAGGCCGAGGACGTGGTGCACGACGCGCTGCTGCGCCTGGTCAAGCACGTCGGCCGCGCGGACATCGAGCACGAGCGCGCCTACGCCCGCCAGGCGTTGTTCCGCGTCTTCCTCGCTCGCCGCGACCGTCGCCGCCGGGAGCGGCTGATGCCGATCGCCGGGGCGGACGTCGAGGCCGGGGGAGACGCCTTCGCCGTGTCGGCGGGCCGGGCGGAGATGGTCGCGCTGCTGTGGCAGCTGCCGCCGCGGATGCGGGCGGTGCTCGCGGCGCGCTTCTACCTCGACCTCGGTGAGGCGGAGACCGCGCGGCTGCTGGGCTGCGGCGTCGGGACGGTGAAGTCGTCGACGGCGCGCGGGCTGGCCCGGCTGCGGGATTTGTGGGAGGTCGCGCACGAGCCGAGTCCGGCGGCGATCGGGAGGGGACAGCGTTGAGGCAGCAGGAGTTCACCGACACCGTCCGCCGGGAGCTCGGCGAGACCGCGCTGGCGCCGCCGGAGCCGGGGGACGCGGCGCGGATGGCGCGGCGAGTGCTGGGCACCCGGACCCGCCGACGGCAGCGGACGCTGGCCGGGGCCGCGGCCGCCGCCGTGGTGCTCGCGGTGGGTGCGGCGACGATCGTCACCACTCAAACCACGTCGTCGCAGGTCCAGGCGACGCCGGTGACGCAGTGGCCTGCGCGGGGGTCGCTGGCCGGCAACGTGGACTTGATCGAGCGCGCGCGGTGGGGCTGGGGTGGGCAGGCGGCGCAGGTGGTGTTCGCCGGGAGCCGGCCCGAGGTGGGCACGATCGTCGTGCTGCGCAGCCAGGAGCACGACGGCGGAGTCCGGCTGGCGTTTCTCACCGGGCCCGAGCTGGCGGTTCAGGCGCAGCTGACCGTCCCGGCCGGCCGGCTCACGGCTCCGGCCTACGGCTTCGTCGCCTCCGCGCCGGATGGCGGCCCTGCGGCGGGCGTCGCGGTGACCGCTCCGCAAGTGGACACGGCGAGGTTCACCTCCGGCGAGACCCGGGTGGCCGACGGCCTCGCGACCGCGGAGCTCCCACCCACCGCGGCCGCGTGGAACACCTCCCTCGCCACCGGAAACCCGCAGCATCCCGTCTTCGGCACGCTCACCAGTTCGGCCCACGACGCGGCGATCTCGACGGGCACCGTCGTCCGCGCCCGGGACGATGCCCAGTTCGGCATCTCCGGGGTCGACGCGAAGCCTGGCGACGTCGTGGCGACGCGGGCCGGGTTCGTCGGCGTGATCGCCGAGGGCCGCGACGATTTCGCGGCCGTGAAGTCCAACCCGGGTGCGCTGACCGAGGCGTGGGGACTGCGCGCGACGACGGCCACCGGCGAGCCCGTCACCCTGAACGACACCGGCTCGTCGGTCGACAGCCCGGCGATCGTCACCCCCGCCGGCACCGGCGAGCTGCACGACGGCGACCGGATCGTCCTGACCGGCTTCGGCCACTCGGCCGCTGTGGTCGCCCTCGGCACCGTCCACGCCGGGCGGCTGCAGCGCGCCGTCGCCGTACCCGCCGACGGCACCGAGGTGCTTCTCATCCACCGCTGACCCTGGCGATCACCGGCCGGCTGTGCCTATACTCGTCCGCGAATACTCGTAGACGAGGAAGTGGTGGCCGTGAAGCGGCGCAAGGTCGGGAACATGCTGGGGCTGGCGGTGCTCTCGGCCCTGGTCGAGCGGCCGATGCACCCCTACGAAATGGCCTCCGTGCTGCGCGAACGCGGCAAGGACGCCGACATGAAGATCAAGTGGGGCTCGCTCTACACGGTTGTCGGCAACCTCGAGAAGCACGGCTTCGTCGCCACCGTGGAGAGCGTCCGCGACGGCGCGCGGCCCGAGCGCACGATCTATCGCCTCACCGACGCCGGCCGCGCGGAGCTGGAAGACTGGGTGGCCGAGTTGCTCGGCGAGCCGGACCTCGAGCCGACGAAGTTCCAGGCCGGGCTGTCGATCATGGCTTCGCTCGGGCCGGACGAGGTCGCCGACCTGCTGACGAAACGCCTCACGGCACTGGAAAAGCGCCTCGCTGAACGGGTTTCGGCGCTGGACACCTCGCGCGCCGAGGTGCCGCGGCTGTTCCTCGTGGAAAGCGAGTTTGAACTTGTGCTGCTGCGCGCCGAGATCGAATGGGTGCGCAGCCTGCGCGACGACCTGGCCACGAACGCGCTGCCGGGCGTCGCCGAGTGGCGGCACTACCGCGAGACCGGCGAGCTGCCGGAAGACTTGACCGCTTTCACCGAAGGCGGCCAGGAGTAGAAAGCCGGCCCCGGAGGCAGTGCTGGCACACCGCCACCGGGACCGGGGAAACCCTCGAACCGATTCCGCGGACGCGGATCCGATCCTCAGGCTGCGATCACAGGATACGGGCCCGCACTCGCCGGAGCGGTTCGGCCGACCCACCGAACTGGAGTGCAACCATGACGAACACCGAGGTCAAACGGCACCGGACCAAGCTCGTGCCGGAGATGGAGGGACCGGTCGCGCGGGCCTACGCGCGCGGTCGCGGGACGGCGCCGCAGATGTCGTACTACCGCTCATCGGCGGCCGAGCTGGCCAAGCAGCTGCCCGGCGGCGCCGACGTGTTGGAGGTGGCGCCCGGACCCGGCTTCCACGCGGTCGAGCTCGCGCGGCTCGGCTTCGCGGTCACGGGGCTGGACGTGAGCCGCACGTTCGTGTCCCTGGCGAGCCAGTACGCGCGGGAGCAGGGTGTCGCGGCGGAGTTCGTGCACGGCGACGTCGCGGCGATGCCGTTCGCGGACGGGTCCTTCGATTTCCTGATCACGCAGGCGGCGTTCAAGAACTTCGCCGACCCGGTCGACGCGCTCGACGAGATGTGGCGCGTGCTGCGGCCGGGCGGGGTGGCGCTGGTGCAGGACCTGCGCAAGACGGCCACGTCGGAAGACATCGCGGCCGAGGTGGCCGGGATGAAGCTGGGGGCCGTGAGTGCGTTCACGACGAAGTGGACACTCGGGCAGCTGCGCAAGCGCGCGTACACGCCGGAGCAGTTCGAAACGTTGGCGCGCGAAAGCCGCTTCGGTTCCTGCCGCATCACCACGGACGGCATCGGGCTGGAAGGTCGCCTCACCAAGGCCTAGTGGGCGACCCCATCACCCCGATCCATGATTGTCACGACGGTCTGGACCACTTTGTCAAGGCGGGAAAGCCTGCCTTGACGAAGTGGTCCAGACCGCGTTCAAGGTGGGGATCGAGGTGCGGGGCGGAGTCTGGGTGCTGCCAACCTCGGGTGGTCCGCTGCGGGTGTGAGCGGGTTGTTACCGCGGGGCCATGCGCAGCGCGCCGTCCATGCGGACGACTTCGCCGTTGAGGTAGTCGTGGTCGATCAGCGAGAGGGCGAGCTGCGCGTACTCGTCCGGCCGCGCCAGGCGCTTCGGGAACGGCACGCCGGCGGCGAGGCCCGCGCGGAACTCGTCGCTCACGGTGGCGAGCATCGGGGTGTCGACGATGCCCGGCGCGATGGTCAGCACGCGGATGCCCTGCGACGCCAGGTCGCGCGCGGCCGGCAGCGTGAGACCGACGACGCCACCCTTGGACGACGAGTAGGCCACCTGGCCGATCTGGCCGTCGTAGGCCGCGACGGATGCGGTGTTGATGATGACGCCGCGGGCGTCGTCGGTCAGCGGCTCGGTCTTGGCGATGGCCTCGGCCGCGATGGTGAGCACGTTGAAGGTGCCGATGAGGTTGATCTGCACGACCTTCGCGTACAGCGCGAGGTCGTGGCGGCCCTTCTTCGACAGGATGCGGGCCGAGGGGCCGATGCCGGCGCAGTTCACGACCGTGCGCAGTGGCACGCCGGAGCCGGCCGCGGTGTCCACGGCGGTCTGGACCTGGTCGGGGTCGGTGACGTCGGCCTCGACGTAGGTGACGCCGTCGACCTGCTCCGCCTTTTCGATCGAGGAGGCGAGGTCGAGCGCGAAGACGCGCGCGCCCTTGGCAGCCAGCGCCTTGGCGGTGGCGCCGCCGAGGCCGGAAGCACCACCCGTGACGAGCGCTGCGGTGTCGGTGATCTGCATCTTCAGCCTTTCTCCTGCTCGTGGTGCGGCCCTGCACCGTAACGACAGGTTAACGTTCGTTCGCACCAGCGCCGGGTGTGCTGCCTCACGCGAGAGCCGTTCTTCACTTCTCGCGTGGAGTATTCGGCGTCGCCCACTTCCGTTAGCGCCCGCTTCAACTCCGAATGTCACCTTCGGCATCATGAGCGCAGCTCGGATCGTGGTGGTGGGGACGGGGTACGTCGGATTGACCACGGGGGCATGTCTCGCGAGCCTGGGGCATCGCGTCACCTGCGTGGACGTGGACGAGGCGAAGGTCTCTCGCCTCACCGCCGGCAGAGTGGACATTCTCGAACCGGGGCTGGCCGAACTGGTCACCGGTGGCATCAACGGTGGGCGGCTGTCGTTCGTCGTCGGCGCGCGCGAAGCCGTGCAGGAGGCAGACGGTGTCTTCCTGTGCGTGCCGACGCCCATGGGCGCCGGCGGCTCAGCGGACCTGCGCGCGGTGGAGGCGGTGACCGCCGAGATCGGCGACGTGCTGCCCGCCGGCTGCGCGCTGATCACCAAATCGACCGTGCCCGTGGGCACGTCCAAGCGCATTCGCGCGATGCTCGGCCGCTCCGACGTCCCGATCGTGTCCAACCCGGAGTTCCTGCGGGAAGGCACCGCGGTTTCCGACTTCCTCAACCCCGACCGGATCGTGGTCGGCTCCGACACCCCCGGCGCGGCGCACTGGGTCGGTGACCTCTACGCGGACCTCGGCGCACCCGTCGTCGTCGCGGACGCGGCGAGCGCGGAGCTCGTGAAGTACGCGGCCAACTGCTTCCTCGCGCTGAAACTGTCCTATGTGAACTCGATCGCCGAGCTGTGCGAGCGCCTCGGCGCCGACATCGACCTCGTGACCGAGGGCATGGGCTACGACCGGCGCATCGGCCGCACGTTCCTCAAGCCCGGCCCGGGCTGGGGCGGCTCGTGCCTGCCGAAGGACACCAGCGCGCTGGTGAAGGTCGCCGAGTCCGTGAACTACGACTTCCGCATGCTCACCTCGGCCATCGACGAGAACATCGCCCAGCGCGACCGCATCGTCGCGAAGATCGCCGGTGCCTGCGGCGGCACGCTCGCCGGCGCGCGGATCGGCGTGCTGGGCCTGGCGTTCAAGGCCGGCACCAACGACCTGCGCGACTCGCCCGCCCTCGCCGTCTCCTCGGTGCTCGGCGCGCTAGGTGCGGAGATCACGGCCTACGACCCGGCGGTGGACACCGGCATCGACGGCATGACCGTGGTCGACGACCCGTACCAGGTCGCGAAGGACGCCGACGTGATCGTGGTCCTCACCGAGTGGGCCGAGTTCAAGCACCTCGACTGGACGGTGATGGCCGACGCGATGGAGGGCGACGACGTCGTCGACACCCGCAACCTCCTCGACCCGCGCACGGTCATCGACGCCGGCCTCTCCTGGCAGGGCGTCGGGCGGCCGCGCGTGGCGGGGCGAAAGCGCGTGACGGTTTCCTAGTCCTGGCTTACGATCACGGACGCGGCATCGCGTGTCGGTCACCGGCTGGGTGAGACATGGAGGTGCCGGGATGCCTTCTGGAGGCATTGTTCGTGTCCGTTTCCGTTGAGCTCAACCATCTGATCGTGCCGTCCCGGGACAACCGGGAGTCCGCCGAGTTCCTCGCCCGCTTGCTGGGTCTCGAAGTGGGCGAGGAATGGGGGCCGTTCATCCCCGTCGAAACCGGCAACGGCGTCCGGCTGGACTTCGCGACGATCCCGCCGCAGGACCTTCGGCTGCAGCACTACTGTTTCCTGATCCCCGAGGACGACTTCGACGCGTTTTTCGCGCGGCTGAAGGAAACCGGCGTGACCTACCACGCCGATCCGGCCGGCGAGCAGGTCGGCGAGATCAACCACAACCACGGCGGCCGCGGGGTCTACTTCCTCGACCCGGGCGGCAACGGCATGGAAGTGATCACGCAGCCCTACGAGCCGGACCGCGCGCGTCCGGCTGGCTGGTAGTCAGGGCGGGATCCCGTGCTCCCGGCGGGGTGCGGGATCCGGCCACCTGCACCAGCACCGCTCCCGCGAGCAGCACGGCCGCGCCGACCAGCTGCGTCGCGCCGAGTGTTTCGCCGAGCCACCACCACGCCAGCCCCGCGGCGACGAGCGGTTCCACGAGCGCCAGCACGCTCGCCAGTGCCGAAGGCAGATCGCGCAACGCGCGCAGCCCGGCCAGGTAGGGCAGCACCGTGCCGGCCACGGCCAGCACCAGCAAGGCCAGCCACACGGGCACATGCAAGCTCCCGAGCGTTGCCGTGGCGGTGATCGACGCCGGTGCCACCGTCCACGGTGGACTGACCGCGCCCACCACGACGGCCCCGATCGCCAGCCCGACCGCCGTGAGCCCCACTGAGTCGTGCCGGCCCGCGCCGCGTTCGCCGAGCAGGAAGTAGCCGGCCGAGCACACGGCCGCGCCCACGCCGGCGGCGATGCCGAGCGCGTCGAGCCGTCCGCCCTGCCAGATCCGCGCGACAAGCGCCAGCCCGGCCACGCCCAGAGCGGTCCCGGCCCACACCAGCGCCGGAAGCCGCTCGCGCCGCACCACGCGGACCCACAGCGCGACCAGCGCGGGCGCCAGGTTCACCAGCACCATCGCCACTCCGACCGGCACCCGGTCCACGGCGACGAAGAAGCACAGCTGCACCCCGGCCACGCCGAGCACGCCGTAGCCCAGCACCAGCCACACGTCGGATCCGCGGAACCGCAACGCCCACGGCCGCACCAGCGCGACGCCGGGCACCAGCACCACCGCTGCGAGCGCGATCCGGACCGCCGTCACCGCGGCCGGTGACCAGCCCGTGCCCATCACGGCCTTCGCCACCGGCCCGGAGCCGGCGAACAGCACCCACGACGTGAGGCTCAACCCCGTCGCTCGTCCTCGCCCGGCCATGACCGCAGTGTCGCCGCCCGCCACCGGCGGCGACCAACGATTTTCCGGCGGCCCGAAATTCACCCGACGGAAAACGCGGTCCCCGGACGACGATGTGGGTGTGACGGAACCGCGGGTGAGACCGGACCCGGCTTTCGCGCTGCTCGGGCTGTACGAGTCCGCGCTGCCGGAGGTCTACGGGTACCTGCTCGCGCGCTGCGGCGACCGCGTGCTGGCCGAGGAACTGACGTCCGAGACGTTCCTGGGGGCCGTCGCGGCGTGCCGCAAGGGTGGTGCGCCGCCGGTGAGCACCCGGTGGCTGATCGGGGTGGCGCGGCACAAGCTGGCCGACCACTGGCGCCGCAAGGCCCGCGAGGAACGCGGGCTGCGGCTGGTGCACGAGCCCGACACCCACGATCCGTGGGACACCGAGCTCGACGCGTTGCGCGCACGCCAGGTGCTCGAATCGCTCGGCGCAAACCACCGGGCCGTGCTCACGCTGCGGTACGTCGACGGCCTGCCGGTCGGCGACGTCGCCGCCTGCCTCGGTCGCACGGTCAACGCGACGGAAGCGTTGCTGACCCGCGCGAAGGCTGCGTTCCGCCACAGCTACGAGGAGAAAGGGGGCCGCGATGACTGAGCCGTTCGACGCGCTCGCACTGCCCCCGACGCCGGTCGACCCGGACCCGGCGTTCGCCAGGGAGCTGCGGGACAACCTGCGGCGCCTCATCCTGAACGGAGCCGAGATGACCACCACCGAAACTCCCGCCGACGCCGCCGTGCGCGCGCTCGCCCCGTACCTCGTCGTCACCGATGCCCGCGCCGCGCTGGACTTCTACGTCGAGGTCTTCGGCGCGCAGCGTCGCTCCGACCCGATCGTGATGGACGACGGCCGCGTCGGGCACGCCGAGCTGGCCATCGGCGACAGCGTGCTGATGCTCGCGGAGGAGTTCCCAGAGCTGGGCAACGTCGTCGCGCCCGAGGGCGGGCCGCTGATCCGCGTGGAGGTTCCCGACGTCCGCGAGTCGGCCCGCCGCGCCGTGGAGCTGGGCGGCGAGCTGCTGCGCCCGGTCGAGGACCGCGGGTACGGGCTCAGCGGCACGATCAAGGACCCCTACGGCCAGCGGTGGCTCGTCGCGCAGGCCGGCCACCCCGGGCGGACCGGGAAGTACGCCACGAACCCGACCCGCCACGGCGAAGCCATGTACTTCACGTTCCAGGTGCCCGACGACGAAGCGGCGAAGGCCTTCTACGGTCGCGTCCTCGGCTGGCAGTTCTCGCCGGGCTCCGTGCCGGACGCCTGGGGCTTCGAAGGTCCCGGCCTCCAGGGCGGGTTGTGGGGCGGCCCGGGCCGGCAAGTCGGCTGGAAGCTGATGTACGCGGTGGACGACCTCGAAGCGGCTCTCGCCCGCGTCCGCGACCACGGCGGCACGGCCGGTGAGGTGGAGAACCACCCGTACGGCACGACCGCCGACTGCGTCGACGACCAGGGCATCGAGTTCTGGCTCTGGGAACAGCCACACGAGTGAGAAACCCCATGACCCCAGCGGGTCCCGCGTTGCCCAGGCGCACACTCGAACCATGGCCGGGCATTGGACTCCGTGCAACGAAGCTGAGCTGACCGCCGGCTGGCGGCTGTGGCTGGAGCTGGGCTCCTGCACGTGGCCAGGGGCGGACTGGGACGGCACGCCCGCCGAGGCCGTGACCGGGCTGACGCGGTTGTTCTCGACGTGCAACGAGATCCTCGAGTCCTACCGCCGCAGCGGCGGCCCCGACGGCGCCGGGATCATCGGCCTCGTGCGCTCGATGTTCCTCGCCGCCAACTGGACCCTCGAGCTCTGGCGCGACGACACGGCACCGTTGGACGCCGAACGCGCCGCGTTGCTGCACGGCGACCTCGCGGGCTTCGCGGAACACGCCGAGGCCGTCCGAATCCTGCTCGCCCGGGGCGGCGGCTGGTCGTCGCTCCCGGGCTGAGCCGTCACCGAGGATCAGGCAGCTTCCTCGCCAGCACCACCACGAGCAGCGCCACCGCGGCCAGCAGCCCCATGACCAGCACGAACGCTCCCTCGTACCCCATTGAGCCCGTGCTCAAGCCCGCGAACAGGCTGCCGAACACGGCCACCCCGAGAGCCAGCGACGTCTGCTGCGTCGTGGTCATCACGCCGCCGCCGATGCCGGCGAGGTCGTGGGGCACGCGGGACAGGACGATGCGGAACAGCGTGGTCATGGCCAGGCCGTTGCCGATCCCGATGAGGACCATGGCGGGAGCCAGCTCCCACAGGGTGAGGTCCGGCCACGCCCACAGCGCCGAGCCGGCCAGCACGAGCAGGCCGAGCGCCGCGATCAGGCCACCGGCGAGCACCACCTTCTGGCCGAAGCGTGCGACGAGGTGGCTGCTGACCAGCGACGTCACGAAGTACGCCACGGCCATCGGCGTCAGCACGAGCCCCGAGCCGAGCGGGCCGAGGTGCAGGCCGTCCTGCAGGGTCACGGCGTAGATGAACATGAAGGACCCGAAGCCGCAGAAGAA
This sequence comes from Amycolatopsis sp. NPDC051372, assembly GCF_040682095.1. Lineage (NCBI taxonomy): Bacteria > Bacillati > Actinomycetota > Actinomycetes > Pseudonocardiales > Pseudonocardiaceae > Amycolatopsis > Amycolatopsis sp. NPDC051372. The sequence continues at coordinate 207,124 of NZ_JBFBAF010000006.1, read as the reverse complement.
CGGCACCGCGACGACCAGGCCGTGGCGCACGTTGGCCGTGCGCAGCAGCGCCGGCGGCAGCAGCGGCATCCCGCCGCGCGCCTCCAGCCGGGTCTCGACGCGGGCGAAGGCCACCACGGCGAACGGGAACAGCACCAGCAGTGCGATGGTCCACCACGGCCACCCGAGCGCGCCGCCTTCCATCAGCGGCACGAGCAGCGTCAGGAGCGAAGCGGCGAGCAGCGCCGTGCCCCAGCGGTCGACGCCGAGCGGGTTCTCCGCGCGGCTGTCGGGCACCGTGCGGCGCGCGACGAGCAGCCCGATGAGGCCGATCGGCACGTTGACCAGGAAGATCGGCCGCCAGCTCGTGCCCCACAGGTCGGCGGCCACCAAGGCGCCGCCCAGCAGCTGGCCGACGACGGTGGCGATGCCACCCGTCGCGCCGTAGAAGCCGAGCGCGCGGGAGCGGTGTTCGCCGGTCGTGCCGGCCTGGATGATCGAGAGCACCTGCGGCAGCAGCAGGGCGGACGCCGCCCCTTGCGCCGCGCGGGCGAGCACGAGCGTCGTCGCATCGGGTGCGAGGCCGCAGACCAGCGAGGTCAGCGTGAACAGCGCGAGCCCCAGGAGGAACAGCCGGCGGCGGCCGAACGCGTCGCCGAGCCGGCCGCCGAGGACCAGGAGCACGGCGTAGGCGATGCCATACGCGGCCACCACCAGTTCCAGGGTCGCGGTCGAGGCGTGCAGGTCGGCATCGATGGTGGGGAGGGCGACGTTGACGATGAAGAAGTCGATGATCGGCAGTGCCGCCCCCAGCAGCACGGTGACCAGGCCGGCGGAGGTGAGTGCCGGTCTCGTCGGCACACCGGTGGTGTGCACCGGTGTGGTGGTTGTCGTCGTCATGACTACCACGCTCCGACGCTTTCGAACCTGGTACCAGGTGCGCTCTCATCCTGGTAGTGGGACTACCTGGTACCAGGCAACGCGCTGTGCTGAACTGGGGGCATGACCACCGCTGTCGAAGAACGCCTCCGCCGCGGCGAGCTCGGCGCGTTCCTGCGCAGCCGCCGCGCCCGCATCACGCCCGAGCAGGTCGGCCTGCCGCTCGGCGGCCGCCGGCGTACGCCTGGCCTGCGGCGCGAAGAGGTCGCGCAGCTCGCCGGCGTCGGGGTCACCTGGTACACGTGGCTGGAGCAAGGCCGCGACATCAACGCGTCAGAGCAGGTCCTCGGCGCGATTTCGCGGACGCTGCGCCTCGACCCGCACGAGCACTCGCACCTGTTCACCCTCGCCGGCGCGGCCGAACCGCCGGCCGCCAACGAGTGCAACGCCATCACGCCGTCGATGCGCAAGATGATGACCCAGCTCGAGCCCTTCCCCGTCGCGGTCCGCAACGCGCGCTGCGACCTGCTCGGCTACAACCGCGCGTATGCGTGGTTGATGGGCGACGTCGACTCCATCCCGTTCGAGGACCGCAACACGCTGGTCCAGTGCCTGCTCAACCCGGACTGGCGCAGCCGGATGCTCGACTGGGAGCAGAACACCCCGCGCGTGGTCGCGTCGTTCCGCGCGGCGATGGCCGAGCACGTGGCCGAACCGTCGTGGAAAGCGCTGGTCAAGCGGCTGAAGGCGGAGTCGCCGCTGTTCGAGCAGCTGTGGAACCGCCACGACGTGAACCCCGAGCCGATCCGCACCAAGTGTTACGACCACCCCGAGGTCGGCCTGCTGAAGTTCAACTTCACCTACCTGTACTCGGGTCGCCGCTCCGAGATCACCGTGTCCACGTACACGCCGGCCGACGAGCAGACCGCCGCGAAGCTGCCGAGCTCGTTCGACTAGAAGTGCACCAGTACCCGGCCGTCGTTGGCGGGGTCGGCCTCCACCCGCCGGTAGAGCTTCTTGAGGTGCGGCTGGTTCAGCGTGGCCAGCACACGCCGCTTCAGCTTGCCTGAGCCCTTGCCGGAAATGATCTCGACGGTCCTGATCCGTTCCCTGGCCGCGCGGAAGATCGCGGTCCGCACGGCCGCGTCGATGTCCCGGTCACTGCGGAAGATCGGGTGCAGGTCCACGGTCAGCATCTCCGGCATCGTCGGCTCCTCGGTCACTCGGGTACTGCACCGGACGTAGCCATCGTGCCGCTTCCGGACGGACGCGCGAAGGCGCCGTGAGCGGTAGTTTTCTGCACCATGCAGGACTGGTGGCGGGCGCGGAACCCGTGGTTCGGACGCGTGTTCCGGACCTTCGTGGTGCTCGTGTTCACCCTCGGCGCCACGAGCGCGGCCGGTCGCTGGCAGCCGGGCGCCCACCTGCTCAGCGCCGCGGGCGCCGCGTGGCTGGTCGCGACCGTGCTGACGCTGCTGGTCGTGCACCGCTACCCGCTGCCGGTCTTCGTGGTCACGGCCGCGTCGGCGTACGCGTTCTACGCCTCCAGCGAGCCCAACGGACCGATCATCCTGGTGCCGACCATCGCGTTGTTCATGCTCACCCGGCGCAGTGGCCCGGTGGTCGCGGGCTGCACCGGCGCCGGCGTGCTCGTCGCCGGGTACGCGGCGCACGTGATCGCCACGCGGTCGTTCGCGATCACTCCTTCGGCCGGGGTGTTCGTGGTGTGGCTGGCGGCGGTGATCGGCATCGGCACCGCCGTGCGCTACCAGTTCGCGGCCCTGGCGGCGCGGCGCGAGCAGGCGGTGGAGCACCGCCACCGCCTGGCCGAGCAGGAGCGGCTGCAGATCGCGCGCGAGGTGCACGACGTCGTGGCCCACAGCCTCGCGATGATCAACGTGCAGGCGGGCGTCGCTGCGCACGTCGCCGACCGGCGGCCGGAGCAGGCGAAAGAGGCGCTGCTGAACATCAAGGCGGCCAGTGCGTCGGCGCTCAACGACCTGCGCGCGACGCTGGCAGTCCTACGTTCGGGCGAGGACAAGGCGCCCGCACCGAGCCTTGCGCAGCTGGGCGAGCTGCTCGACCACGCGCGGTCCGCGGGCCTCGAAGTGCGGCTGCACGGCGACGCGGGCGATGTGCCCGCGCCCGTGGCCGGCGCGACCTACCGGATCCTGCAGGAGTCGCTCACCAACGTCGTCCGCCACGCCGACGGGGCGCAGCACGTGGACGTCCACCTCGACCGGCGTCCGGGCGCCCTCACGCTCACCGTCCGCGACGACGGCCGCGCCACCACCGCACCCACACCGGGCCACGGCCTGCGCGGCATGAACGAACGCGCGGCCGCCCTCGGCGGCACGGTCCACGCCGGCCTGGTCAGTGCCACCGACGGCGGTTTCGAAGTGCGGGCCGAGCTGCCCGTGAAGGGGGAATGATGACGATCACCGTGGTACTGGCCGACGACCAAGCCCTGGTCCGCGCGGGTTTCCGCGTGCTGCTGGAGACGGAAGACGGCTTCGCTGTCGTCGGCGAGGCGGGCGACGGCGCGCAAGCCGTGGCGCTCGCGGCCGAGCACAAGCCCGACATCGTGGTGATGGACGTCCGCATGCCCGGCACCGACGGCCTCGAAGCAACCCGCCGCATCACCGCCGACCCAGCGCTCGCCGACGTGAAGGTGCTGGTCCTGACCACTTTCGACGTCGACGAGTACGTCTACGAGGCCCTGCGCTCGGGCGCGAGCGGCTTCCTGCTCAAGGACACCGAGCCGGTGGAGCTGCTGCGCGCGCTGCGCGTGGTCGCCGCGGGCGAGGCGCTGCTGGCCCCGACCGTGACGCGCCGGCTGATCTCGGAGTTCGTCGGCCGCCCGGAGCATCGTCGCATCGACACCGCCGCGGTCAAGGAGATCACCGACCGCGAACGTGAGGTCCTCGGCCTCGTCGCCGGCGGCCTGTCCAACGACGAAATCGCCGCCCACCTGGTCATCTCCACCGCCACGGCGCGCACCCACGTCAGCCGCATCATGACGAAGATCGGCGCCCGCGACCGCGCGCAGCTCGTAGTCCTGGCGTACGAATCAGGCCTCGTGACGCCGAGACGCAACTAGCCCGAAGGTGTGAGTTACGCCGTGTCGGTGAACGTCGTCCCACGTTCGGACGCCTTACCGGCAGAGCATCGCCTCACTCAGCGATGTGTTCGGCGGAAGGAGCTCCCATGGCGTGGGAGATCGTCGTGGTCGCCACGCTGGCCGTGATCTTCCTGGTCAGACTGGTGCTGCAGCTCAAGCGGGGCTGACGGGCGCCGCCGCGGCGTGCTGTGGCGGGCGCGGGGCTCGGCCGTGCGGTCGGAGCCTGTCTCCTGCGCGAGCGGGGGCCGGGGCTGTGGTTGCGGCTGCGGCCGGCGAGACGGGACGGCCCGGGTGATGACCGTCTTCTCCGCGTCAGCCGGCGGGGGCGGCGGCTTCGGGCCGGGCGGCGTCTTCGGAGGAGGCGGCTTCGGGGTCCCCTTGGGCGGCGTCGAAGGCAGGCTGCCGTTCAGCGACCCGGACACCGACCCCTTGGCCGAACCAGCCGCGTGCCGAGGCCGTTCCGCGACCTTCGGGATCTCGATCGTGATCTCGCTGTTGACCTTGATCGGCGCCGGCTTTTCGCGCCGGTACGAGAGCTTGCGAGCCAGCGCGTGGCTCGGCCGCTCGACCCACCGATAACACACCTCGACCACGCCGAACACCGCCGGGATCACGATCAGCAGCGCGATCGGCAGCGGCACCGCCGGGCGCAGCAACTGCAGCAGCACGAACGACACCAGCATGTGCAGCAGGTAGATCGAGTAACTGCGTTCGGACACCGCGGTCCAGAACTTCCGCTGCTTGAGCTTCGGCTCCGCCATCATGCCCAGCATGAACAGCACCACGGCGAACGCCATCGAGAGGTTGTAGGACGTGTCCACGCGGCCGACGTCGATGATGTCCGCCAGCACGTACAGCGACCAGGCGCACGCGCCGTACAGCGCGCCCGTCCACAGCGGGATCTTCTTCGCCGTGGTGGCCCAGATCGTCTGCCCGATGATCATCACCGGCAGGTAGGACACGTTCACCGCGAACAGCGACCACGACGGCCCGAGCTGCGACCGGCTCATCATCACCACGAAGATGAACGTGAGTTCCACCGCGATCGCCAGCCACACCGAGCGGCGCAGCAGCGGCAGCACGGCCATCAGCACCACGTAGAAGACGACCTCGACGATCATCGACCACGCCACCGGCACCAGCACCACCTGCGGGTAGATCAGGTAGTTCACCAGGAAGGTGTTGGTGAAGATCGTGAGCGGGTTGAGTTCCTGCGACTGCCCGGTCGACGGCGGGTGCAGGCTCACCACCAGCATCAACGCGGTGAGCAGTACCACGAACAGCATCGGCGCGTACACGCGGATCAGCCGGTTCACGGCGAACCGGCGCTGGCCCTGGCGCAGTGCGATGGGCGTGACGACGAAACCGCTGACCACGAAGAAGAACGGCACGGCGATCTCACCGATGCCCTGGGTGGACATGTGCATCGGATTGCTCGTCAGCGCCTCGACGAAGCTGATGTAAGGCGCGGAATCATTCTTCGCGATCACCCACGGGTGGGCGATGTGGCTGTAGAACACGAGCAGGGCGCCGAGGCCACGGCCGATGTCGATGAAGACGATGCGGGTCTTCTTCTGCACAGCAGGTGGCTGCTCAACCAGCGCGACCACCCCCGTCTACTCGTGCTGATTCCCCCAAGCAGGGTAGCGCCTTGCTCCGGGGCCGCGGACCAGTCCCCGGAATTGCCCGGGATTCGAGAAAAACCACCCGCGGCGTTCTGGCCTCGGAAGATGCCACGCGCAGGTACCATCGGGTAGGAATTTGTCCCTTTTCACCCGAGCCGTTCAGGAGTCCCGCGCGAGTGCAGTCGACCACCCTCGACGCGGATCTCGAGTCCCGTTCGGCCTTCCAGGCGAGGATCCGCCCCGCCTTGCCGGCGGTCGGCCTGTACCTGCTCTTCCAGCTCCTCGCCTTCGGCGTGCTGTGGCTGATGAGCTGGAAGGCAGACGTCTCGCCGGGCCGCTTCGTGGGCGCGTTCGACTCGAACTGGTTCATCTCAGTGGCCACGCACGGTTACGACCAGGTGCCGACGATCCTGGCGAACGGCATGCCGGGGGAGAACAGCCTGGTGTTCTTCCCGCTGTACCCGGCGCTGATCGCGGTGCTGACGTTCGTCGGCATTCCCGCGCTGCCCGCGGCCCTGGCGGTGTCGCTGCTGGCCGGCTGCGCCGCGGCGTGGGGCCTGTTCGTGCTGGGTCGCGAGTTCGCCGGCCCGCGGGTGGGGATGCTGCTGGCGGTGCTGTGGTCGCTCGGGCCGGGTTCGACGGCGTTGCGCATGGCGTACTCCGAGGCGCTGCTCGTGGCCCTCGTCGCGTGGACGCTGGTCGCCGTGTCACGCCGGAAGTGGCTGCTCGCGGGTGCGCTTGCCATCTTCGCGGGGCTTACCCGGGCGAGCGCCGGCGCGCTCGTGGCCGCGGTGGGCGTCGCGGCGATCGTCGCGATCTTCCGGCGCCAGGACGGCTGGCGGCCGTGGGTCGGTGGTCTGCTCGCGCCGTTGGGGCTGCTGGGTTACCTCACGTACGTCGGGTTTCGCACCGGCCGCGTCGACGGTTGGTTCTGGCTCCAGAACGCCTGGCAGATGCACTTCGACTTCGGTCGTTTCACGTGGGTCCAAGTCCGCGAGGGGCTGACCGCGAACGGATCCAGCTGGACCAGCGTCACGGCGATCATCGTGCTCGCGGCCGTGGCACTGCTGGTGTGGACGTGGTGCACGAAGCTGCCCTTGCCGTGGCAGCTCTACGGCACGCTGACCGTGCTCATCGCGCTCGGGTCGTCGAACTACTTCCAGTCGCGCGCGCGGTTCCTGCTGCCCGCTTTCGTGCTCACGGTGCCGCTCGCACTGGTGCTCGCTCGCATGCCGACGCGAGTCATCGTGGTGCTGTTGCCGGCAGGTGCGGCGATCAGCGCGTGGTACGGCTCGTTCCTGATGGCGATCGCCCACGTGGCCCCCTGAGCGGGAGTCACGCAGGCGCGAGCCACAACGTCACGAAGGCCTTGGCGTCGCCCTCGGCGGCCGCGATCAGCGCTGCGTCGTCGAGGGAACGCTCGTCCGGGCCGGAGTCGCCGACGATCTTCGGCGTGTAGCCCAGCGAGCGGTAGCCCGCCAGAACCGCGGCCGGGTCGTCGCCGAGCTGCCGGATGGCGCCCGGGTCGAACTCGCACACCACGTGCGGACGGTCGCGCTCGAGCACCGAGCGCAGGCCCGCCAGCGCGCGGTGGTCGCGGCCCTGCAGGTCGACCTTCACGAGGCCGATCCGCTGCGCCGTCACCGCCGGCAGCGAGTCGAGCCGCACGGCGGGCACCTCGATGCCCGGGCCCTCGGCGCTCACGCGGTTGTCGCCGCTGTTGCCCTCGGTGGCCTGCGTGAGGCGTACGGTCCCGGCCGAGTCCCAGGCCGCCGACTCGACGACCGTGACCAGCTCGGCGGCCGCCGGCGGCAGGTTGACGGAGACGTTCCGGCGCAGGTAAGCCGCGTTGACCGGGTCGGCCTCCACCGCGACCACGCGGGTGACGTCCGGCGTGGCCCGCAGCAGCCGCAGCGTGTGGTAGCCGACGTGGGCGCCGACGTCGAGGAACGCGCCCTGGGCCAGGCGCGCCATCAGGTCGGCCTCGCCGTCTTCCCAGGACCGGTGGAAGACGATCCACGGCAGCATGACCTGGTCGACCGGCATGAGCAGCGCGCCGACGTCGCACGGCACCACGTCGGCGCCGTGCGGCACCGGGGCGTGGGCCAGGCGGGCGGCGGCGCGCATGGCGCTCACGTCGAGCGTCACGCGCTGGATGGCCTTCTCGTCGGCGTCCAGCCGCTCGTCGCGCTGGGAGAACATCTTGTGCACCGACGTCGTGGTCGCCTCGAGATCGGCGCCGAAGCCGCCGTAGCCCTCGGACAGCTTCGTCACGTCGGCTTCGAGGTTGCGCAGCGCCAGCTCGGTGTCCGGGGCGCGCTGACGCAGCTCGCCGACGGTGTCGTCGAGCGTCTTCATGCGCTCGCCCAGCGTCTGGCTGTCGCTCCGCGCGCCTTCGGCGGCCCGGGCCGCGTCGGCGAAGCCGTGCTCCAGCGCCTCGATGCGCTCCAGCAGCCGCCGGTTGCTCTCCTCCGCGCCGGCCAGCAGCGCGCCCATCACCTTGCGCTGGTGGACGTCGTAGTGGTCGATCGCGCGCAGCACGGCCTTGCGCAGCGCGGGCGCGAGCGGCAGCCGCGACGGGGCGGCCGGCTCGGGCCGCCAGTGCAGGGCCTGCCCGGCGTCGTGCAGCGGGGTGATCGGGTGCGGCGGCGCGGGCCGGCCGGCGTGGCGGCCCGACTGCCACACGCCGTACGCGTCCTGCAGCTGCTCGCGCATCCACTTGGCCGCCGTGGCCATCGAGCGCTCGCGCAGGATGTACGCGCGCGCCGCCTGGCCGCGCTTCGCGGCTTCGGCCGGGTTGTCCGCGACCTCGCGCATCGCGGCGGCCGCGGCGTCGAGATCGGGGTCGGCCCACACGGCGTCGGCGTGGTACGGGTAGTTGTCCTTGCCCACCGGCACCAGCCGGAACGGCACTGGCCAGCCCGTGGACGCGTCGAGGAACTCCGTGGTGCTGGAGTAGTTCGTGGAGATCACCGGCATCGCGCGCGCCATCGCTTCGGCGACGGTGAGGCCGAAGCCCTCGCTGCGGTGCAGGGAGACGTAGCAGGTGCTGCGCTCGTACAGCTCGTGCAGTTCGGCCACCGACAGGTAGCGCTCCACCAGCTCGATGCGGTCGTCACCGACCACCGCGGCGCGCAGGCGCTCGGCCGCGTTGGGGTGCAGCTTCGCGTTGATCGCCTTGATCGTGAGGCGCACGTCGTCGCGGCCGTCGAACGCGCGGCGGAACGCCTCGACGGCACCCCACGGGTTTTTGCGCTCGGCCACGCTGTTGAAGTCGAACGCGAACAGGAACCGCACCGGTTCGCCCTGCTCACGCGCGGGCGGCGACGGCTCACCCGGGTCGCGCACCGGCACCGGGATCGTCTTCACGGGGATCGGCGAGTGCGCGGAGATGGCGCGGCGGCAGAACTCGCTCACCGTCCACACCTCGTCGAGCATCCCGAACGCCTCGTGCTGCCACTCGGGGAAGTCCTCGAGCTCCCAGGCCCACAGCCCGATGCGGTAGCGGCCGTTGCCGACCTCGGGGTGGTTGGTGAGGATCACGCGCGTCTGGTCCGCGTTCACCGCGAGCACGCTCAGCGGGAACCGCGGGTCGCCGACCGTCGCCGGCCGCTCGATGCCCGTGCGGTTCGACACCGCCTTCTCCTCGAGCACCGACGCCACCGGCACACCGCCGGTCTCGATGGCCTCGAGCACGATCCGGCCCATCTCGCCCAGGCCCAGCTCGGCCGTGAGGTAGCCGAGCAGGTTGACGCCGAACTCGTCGGCCGGCGGGTGGCCGGCGGGCCGCTCGCCGGGCAGCGCCCACTCGGGCAGCCCGGCCTCACTGACGCCGGAACCGGCGCACCAGAAGCGGAAGTTGTCGGCGTCGGCGCCGTACGGGTGCGGGAACGCCATCTGCAGGTCGATGCGCGAAGCCCAGATCGCGTGCGTCAGCCGGTTGAGCCCGGCGGCGGCCTGCGCCTGGTCCTCGGGCGTGGCCAGCCACTCGCGCAGGGCCTGGCCGCCGTCCTCGCCGTACGCGTGGGGCGGCGCGGGCTTGTTCTTGCGCTCGGCCTTGATCCAGCCCTCGCGGAACACGCGGCGGGCGAGCTTCGGAACCTCGGTGCCGTCGCGGAAGTTCTTGAAGCCGTAGGGGATCGAGTCGAGTGTCTCGGCGTAGCCGGCTTCACGCAGCTTCGCGCCGTACGAGTCGCAGATGGCCCGCAGGTCGTCGTTGTGCGACAGCAGCACGCGCGGCTTGCGGGCGCAGTGGAAGCTCAGCAGCCACGGCTTCTCCGGCCGGTAGCCGCTGAAGTGGAAGAAGCGCAGGGCGGCGCCGCCAGCGGTGTACGTGCCGTCGGCCTCGCGCGCGATCGGGCGCTCGTGGAGGTTCCAGTAGGCGACGTCGAAACCCGGGTCGGTGACCACGTGATTGCGGAACAGCGCCGGCACCTGGTCCACCCACCGCTGGTCGGTGAACAGCTGCTGCTCGGGCGCCACGATCGCGTCGTGGCGCAGGCGCCCGGCCCAGAAGTCGAGGAACGCGCCCGCGCCCTGGCCGACGCCGATGAAGCCGAGGTTGAACATGCCGGTGCCCATGATCACGGCGTCGTCCGGCTCGAGGCCGTCCTGCGGCAGCGGGGTCAGGAAGTGTGGCGCGAGCACGATGTCGTGCTCGCGGGCCAGCTCCGTGACCTCGGGGATCGGGGCGAACAGCTCGATGTCCGGGTCGATGTACATCGCGACCTCGGACGTCTTCAGCAGCTCACGCAGCAGGTACGGCTTGGCCGACGTGGCGAGCTCGGTGACCGAGTACGCCGTGGCCATCCGCAGGTAGTCGGCCTCGTCGATGCCGAACGCGGCGGGGCCGACGACCTGCGTGCCGTCTTCGAGCTCGGTCACCTCGTCGCGCGGCGCGTCGATCACCGCGATCACGAAGCGGCCGCCCGGGTGCTGCGCGAGGTAGGACCGGGCCAGCACGCGCGCCGCGGGAACGTAGTTCCGCGCGACGATCGTGCAGGCGGTGGCTCCGGTGCTGCCGTGCTCAGGCATCGGCAGGCAGGGTGGTGAGCTGCTGGTTCAGCGCGGAGGAGAAGTCCGCCTTCACCGTCGACAGGTCTCCCTTGCCGGAGACGTCGATGCGGACGATCACGTTGCCGTGCGCGTAGTGGCCGCGCTCCTGGGCAGACTGGCCGTCCTTCTTGTCGATCGTGGTCGCGAAGACGCCGTCGGGCGCGGCGGTGTCGCGCTTGGCGCCGTTGGTGACCTGGATCTGCATGAGCTTGTCGGCCGCGGTCGCCGCCGCGGTCGGGCTCGACGCCTGGGTCAGCAGCAGCGTGATCTGGTCACCGTTGTCGAGGTGGTAGACCACGAACTTGGCCTTGCCGGCGCCGGCGGCCTGGTAGGCCTCGAGTTCGTCGGGGTTCAGGTACGACAGGCTGTTGACCTGGCTGAACGACGTGATGTCGTCATGGGTCTCGGCCTTGCCCGGCATGTTCGCGACGGCCAGGGGGTCCGGCGGCTTCGGCGCGCTGGAGGGCGCCTGCTGCGTCGGCTGGGCGGTGGGCTGCTCGTTGCCGCCCCCGCTGTCGCGGCCCCAGAGCCAGTAGGCGCCGAAGGCGATCGCGGCCAGCACGACCACGGCGCCGACGATCGCGCCGACCTTCTTGCCGTTGCCCGACTTGGGCTTCTCGGCGAAGAACTCGGGACCCTGGCGGAAGGAGTCACTGCCCGTCGGGCCGAGCGGAGGCAGTTCGCCGCCGCCCCACGGCGGGCTCTGGTCGCCTTCGGGCGCGTTCCACGGCTGCTGCTGCGGGAAGCCGCCGGCCGGGGAGGCGGGTTGCTGGAACCCACCGGGCGGGGAGTACTGCGCCTGCGGCGGCTGCTGCTGGGGCTGCACGTACTCGGTGCGCGCGGGGTCGGCGTGCTGCTGCATCTGCCAGGACTGCACGGCCTGCGTGCGCTCCGCGCTCGGGTCACCGGCGGGCTGCTGCGGCGCGGCCGGGGGCTGCTGCTGCGGGGGCTGTTGCTGGGGCTGCTGGGGCATCCCCTGCGGCGGGCTGACCGGCGTGATGATCTGCGTCGAGTCCGCGCTCGGGGCGGCCTGCTGCGGCGCCGGCTGGTCCTGCTGGCCGACGGCCGAGGACAGCACCTGGTCGCGCCGGATCCGGTAGTCGTCCGCGGACAGCCGCCCTGACGCGAGCTCCTCGTCCAGCCGCCGCAGCTCCTCCTGCCAGGACACCAGGGCCCCCCTTATCTGTCGGCATGGCGACGATCAGTGCGCCACCGCGACCCGATGTGTGTGACGACGTGGACATTGTGCACGGCTGTGACCCCGCGCGACCCCGCGGGTCGACTTCCGTGGCCGGGCCTCGCGTCAGCGGGCGGGCAGGGCCGCCGCGACCTTCGTGCGGATCTGTTCGATCCGCGACCGGAGCACCACCGCGTCGTCGGTGAGCGGCTGCGACACGCCGATGCCGATCGCCACCGGACCGGAGGTGTACCAGAACGCGAGGACCCGCCCGGCCGGGCTGCTGCCGGAGTAGAGCAGGTCCGTCGGCGCGGGTCCGAGCGGTGTGCTGTCGAAGCCGCCGGCCGTGAGGTTCTGCTTCAGGCCCTGCACGAGCTGCGCGGCCTGCGCGGGTGACGGTGTCGGCACGGCGAGCAGGATCGTGCCGTTGTCGGTGTGCGTGGTGTCGGCGTACGCGTGGTAGACGAGCTCGGTCGCGGTGGCGGTCTTCATCAGGTCCGCGTCGGCCTGCGACAGCACCTTCAGCTCCACGGCCTTGTCGAGCGACATCGTCGAGTTGTCGGGGTTCGGCGTGCCCGCCAGCGCGGGCAGCTTGTCCTCCAGCGAGGCCGACGGGTCCTGGCTGCCGGTGGCCGAGGGGACCGGTGGCGGCGAGACGGTGTCGGCGCTGTCGCTCTGGTCCGGCCGGTTGCCGATGTACCAGATCCCGCCGACGACCAGCGCCAGCACGACCAGCACCCCCAGTGACAGGAACAGCCACGTCGGCTTCTTCTTCCGCGGCGGCGCTTCCTCCCAGAGGCGGCGCAGCTCGGGCGTCTGCTGCCGGCCGAGGTCACTCGTGTCGCCGGTGACGGGCAGGTAGCCGGTCGGTCGCGTGTCGGCCGGGCTCGGCGCGGTCGCGAACGACGGCTCGCCGTTCTTCGGGCTCCACCGCGGCTTCCGGGTCAGCGACGACCGCGGCGGCCGCTGCGGCTTGGCCTTCTTGTCCTGCTTGTCCGGCTGGCGCGCTCGCTGCGGCTCGGCGGGCACGGGCTCGGTGACCTGCTGCTGGACGGGGTGCCAGACCGGCTGGGGCTGGGGTTGCTGGGGCTGGGGTTGCTGCTGCTGGATCGCCGGGTTGGCGCTGGCCCACGTGTTCGGCGTATTAGGAGTATTCGGCGCGGCCGGCGCCCAGCCCTGCTGGGGCTGGTTCCACGACACCGGCTCGGCGTTCCACGTCCCCGCGGCCGGGCTCGGCTCGGTGACCTGGGCCGGGATCTCGCCTGCGTCCGCCCGCAACGGCGACGCCACCGGCGAGGCCGCCCCCCCACCCGAGGCCTCCGCGAGCAGCTCCTCGCGCTTGTGCCGGTGCTCGGCGTGCCCGATCCGGCCCGCGGCCAGGTCGGAGTCCAGCCGCCGAAGCTCTTCCTGCCAGCTCATCGCCATCCTCTGCCACTGGTCGGGGCCGTAGTTTTTCATGCACCCGGACCTGCGGGGGTACCGGTTTGTCGACTCGTGATCGATTCGTCGGCGAGATCATTCCGCGCCAGTCGCGTGGCGTCCAGGGTCCAGGGCCGTCCGTAGGATCGGTGTATGTCCTCCGCCCGCGGTGAACTCGCCGCCTTGGCCATGGACCGGCTCGTCGGCCGGACCGTGCTGCCCGACGATCTGGTCACCGCGGCGGCGCGGGCGATCGTCGCGGGCCTCGACTCGCCGACTCTGCCCGAGCTGGCCGGTCTCGGCCACGACGACACGACCGCGTCCGACCTGTTCTCGCAGGTTGTGGCCGAGCTGGGCATCGAGGTGCCCACCGACGCGGCGACGGCCCGTTGGCAGCTGCTCGGCGAGGCGCTGGCGGCTCTGGCGCGCGGCGACGTGTCGGTGAACGAAGGCGCCACCGCCGTCTGGGAGCTCGACAGGCGGCTTGACTACCCCGATGCGCTGGACGAGATGCGGCGGTGGATCGCGATGCTCGACGCCTGGATCCCCACCGACGTCACACCCGTCAGCTTCTGCGAGGACCAGATCCTCCAACGGGCCCGTGAACTTCTTTCCGGAAACTGGCCGCCCGTCACCCGTTGAGCGGCAAAAACTGTCGTACACATGTTCTAAAATTGGCCGTGTCCAGGGGAGATGCCGCTCGCGCACTGCACGCGCGACGGGCGGCATCGGCGAAGAGTTCGGACCGGAAGGCGGCTGACCCATGGCCTACATCACCCTGCCCACGTTCGTCGGCTACAGCGCGAGCACGGGTCCCACGCGGTCGTCGTTCGTGCGGCGCCAGCGGCGGCTGTACGAGGACCCGGCGCGGGCGGCGTTCAACTACTACCGGCGGGCGGCCAACGCGGTGCGGGCCGGGCGCGCGGCGCGGCAGGACGAGGTGGCGATGCGTTCGCTGGTCCACCACGCCGACGACCGCACGCGCCCGCACTACTCGGCCATCGCCGAGGGGTGGCTGCGCTACCTGGGCCGGCGCGACCCGAAGCTGATCGAGGTCGGCCGGGCGCGCGTGCCGCTGGGGGAGCTGGAAGTGGGCCTGAGCCCGCAGCTCGGCCTGCGCAAGAGCAACGGCCAGCGCTACGCGACTTGGCTCTACTTCAAGGAGGAACCGCTGACGCGCGACGCCGCGCAGCTCGCGCTGTGGCTGCTCACCCAAGGCCTGTCCGACATTCTGCCGGGCGGCGAGGCGCTGGTCGTCGACGTGCGGCGCGCGAAGGAGTTCACGCTCACGGCGCGCGACCGCGAGCGGCTGCGGCCGTGGGCGCACAGCGAGGCGTCGGCCTTCATGACCCTGTGGGACGCTGCGTGATGTGACGTTCGGTAACGGTCGGTGACCGGGCACTCGGGCTGCGCTCGGTCACCGATCCCGCAGGCCACAGGCCCGGGACGCACCCACTCGGGTGACGCATTTGGCACTCGGCGGCTATGGACTGGACAATCTCGCCCCCGGACACGAAGCTTTCGACAGTTTTGAGCCGGCCGATGACTTCGAGGTCGATAAGTGAACGCAGCAGCCTGGGAGCCGCTCTCAAGAGTGGCCGACGAGCCCGCTTGGTACTGGGTCTACAACAAGCTCGGCTTCTGGCCGAGCACTTTCGCGCACGACTGGCCCGGCTTCCGCGAGCCCACGCCGTCGCGCACGTGGGATCTGTCGGCGGGTGACTTCGACCGCGCGTCGGCGGAATTCCGGCTCGGGCCGTACGCGGTGGAGGAGCCCGATGTCGCGCGGATCGTGCTGGCGGCGCTGAAGGAGAGCGTGCGCGAGGACGAGTGGCTGTGGGTACTGCACTGGCAGCATCAGTCGTTCAAGTTCTGGCCGCACCGCATGCCCGAGGGTGCGGCGTGGCCCGTGCCCGTGTTCCCGCGCGGCGACTACCACCTGTTCCTCGCCGAGGACTTCAGCTTCGGCACGCTCGGGCACCCGTGGGAACGCACGTTGT
The DNA here is from genome assembly GCF_040682095.1 of Amycolatopsis sp. NPDC051372. Classification (NCBI taxonomy): domain Bacteria; kingdom Bacillati; phylum Actinomycetota; class Actinomycetes; order Pseudonocardiales; family Pseudonocardiaceae; genus Amycolatopsis; species Amycolatopsis sp. NPDC051372. The sequence continues at coordinate 191,869 of NZ_JBFBAF010000006.1, read as the reverse complement.
GCGCGTTCGGCGATCGGCTGCTGCCCGCCGTGGGGAAGCACGGCGAGGGCGTGCTGACCAAGGTCCTGCGCCGCGACGGCCGCCCCAGCGCCCTGGCGCGCTGACCGCCCGTCCCGCCTGGGGAACCGCCCGTCGCGGCGGGCCGACCGGCGCATCGGCGCAGCTTGTGGCGCTGCTACCGTTCGCGACGTGTACGAATACCACGGCTGGGTGACCATCGCGGCGACCACGAGCGGCGACGACGACGCTGCTCTGCTGGAGCGCCTGGTCGATCGCGTCCACCGAGCCGTGCGCGACGCCGGCACCCTGGACCTCGTCGACCTCCGCTGGAGCGCGGGCATGCCGATGCTGCACCTCGGCGGCCTCGACAAGCACGGCGGCGCGATCGCGCCCGAGCTGCTGGAGACGTTCACGCGCGTCGGCGAGCTGGCGCCCGGCTCATACGGGCTGCTGCACGTCTGGGACGACCAGGATCCCGACCACGACAACGAGTTCCGCGTGTTCCGCATGGCGCGCGGCCTCGTGACCGAGTTCTGCGACGAGCACCTCACGCCGGTCGCCCCGATCGTGTTGGACGTGTACGAGCTGTAGAAAACGCACGAACGGCCCCTTCGCGCTTGTGGCGCGAGAGGGGCCGTTCGCTTTTTCTGCCCCGGCCGACGGCGTTCTTGGTGGAGCGCCGTCAGTGGTGGTGGTTCGGCGTCTGCGGGCGGCTGCCTGGCTCCTGGCGCGGCGGCTTCTGGTCCGTGCCAGGGAACACCGGGGCGGGCAGGTTCGCGGCCTCGTAGCGCGACAGCGTGAGCGGGCCCGAGGTGTCGGGCAGCGTCGGCGGCTGCGCCTTGTGGTCGTTGAAGCGGAACGCCGAGGTCATGTCACCGAAGGTCTTGCGGCGCCAGTCGGAGATGTTCGTCTCCTTCACGCCGGTGACCTGCTCGAGGAACTGCAGGGTCGACGTGTGGTCGAACGGCTCGCTGCACACCCAGCCACCCGCGGTCCAGGGCGAGATCACGATCGCCGGCACGCGGTAGCCCGCGCCGACGGGGAGGTCGTTGCCCTTGGTGCCGCCGTGGGAGGTGCCGTTCACGTACTCGTGCGGGGTGCCGGCGGGCGGGATCGGCGGGACGACGTGGTCGAAAAGGCCGTCGTTCTCGTCGTAGTTGAGGATGAACACGGTCTTGGCCCACACGTCCGGGTTGGACGCGATGGCGTTGATCTTCGAGGCGACGAACGCCGCGCCCTCGGCGGGTGTGTAGTTCGGGTGCTCCGAAGCCGTGGAGGTGCAGATGATCCACGAGACGGTGGGCAGCTTGTCGTTGCGCGCGTCGTACTCGAACTGGCCCTCGGGTCGGTGGGTCAGGCCGTTGACGGCGAGCGGCGAGTCGGCCGGCGCGTTCTTGAAGTTGGCGAAGTTCTCGAGCATGTTGCAGCCGTAGGTGTCGCTCTGCTCGTAGACCTTCCAGCTCACGCCCGCGGCCTGGAGGCGCTCCGCGTACGTGGTCCAGGTGTAGCCGCCGGTGGGGGCGGTGTTTTCGAGGATGGGGCCGCCGTTCACGCCGTCGGGGTCGACGGTGCCGGTCATCCACATCATGCGGTTGGGCCACGTCGGACCGAGCACCGAGCAGAAGTAGGAGTCGCACACGGTGAACGCCTCGGCGAGCGCGAACTGGAACGGCAGGTCGGCGCGCGTGTGGTAGCCCATCACGTACGGGCCGTTCTTGCCGTCGGCCTTGCGGTGCGCCGGGAGCCAGCTGTCCATCTTGCCGCCGTTGAGGGCGTCGTGCTGGACCTGCCAGGCGTGGGAGGTCGAGGGGATCTTCTGGGCGTTGGTGGCGTGCGTGTCGAGGTGGAACGGCAGCGCGTAGCCGGCGGGGTTCTCGGTGTCGGGCTGGTAGAACACTGACTTGCCGTTCGGCAGCTTCTTGGCGTGCGGGTCGCCGAACCCGCGAACGCCGCGCATGGTGCCGAAGTAGTGGTCGAACGACCGGTTTTCCTGCATCAGCAGCACGACGTGCTCGATGTCCTTGATCGAGCCGTGCTTGGGCGCTCCCTGGGCGAGCGCCTTCTGCACGCTGGGCGGAAGGAGCGTGGCCGCGGCAGCGGCGGCCGCAGCCCCGGCGGTGGATCCGAGCAGACGGCGACGAGTCAGTTCGGTCATGGCTCACACCCTGCTGCCACGCCGTCACCCAAAAAGGTGGTTATCTCAGAACGAGTGACTAACACATGATGAAAACAACTTCCGAACTACCCAACAACCCCGAACCGCCCTGTTCCCGCTGGTAAACGCATTAGGCCACCCGGCGGTTCCCCTCGGGCTCCTGTTTTGCCTTGCTCTCCGCTGGCTCTCCTCTAACCCTCCGCTTGCCTTCGGCCGCACTTGCTCGGGTGTTCGTCCTGCCGGAGCCGGGCACCTGTGTGGGTGGTTTCGGGTGCCGCTGGACGCACCCCGATCATCGATTGTCACCGTGTGGGGGCTGCGGATCGAGGGTGCAGGGAGGGGTCTGGGCGCCCTCGCCGCTGCGTTGCCGGCCTGCGGTTGGCGAGATGGCAGTCGCTGCCGGTTGGGAGATTGCTCGCCCACTGCGCCCGGCCCGCGTGCCTGCCTGCCGGTCCGCGCCTCACTCATACACGGGTAGACCACTCAACGTGGCCGCGCAGCGCATTCACCCGCAACTCACCAACGCGGCCGGCCGGACCACCCACCTCGGCCGCGCGGGAGAACGGTCACCCCGCAACTCATCGCCACGGAGCTCGCCTCACCGGCCAACTCCATCCGCGCCGCGCGCGCTCACCGGCACCTCACCACCGCGGGCGCCCACCGACCAACTCACCTGAGCACAACGCCTCACCCGCAACTCGCCTCGGGAGCTCGTCTCACCACTCACCACTGAACTCGGCCGCGCAGCGCGTCTCACCCGCAACCCACCAACGCAGGTCTCTCACCACTGAACTCGGCCGCGCAGCGCATCTCACCCGCAACCCACCAACGCAGGTCTCTCCACGAGCACTGCGCCCCGCGCAGTAGCTCCCCAACTCCACCATGCAGGAATGGTCACCGATGGCACCGCGGGGGTCCGGGGGCTCGGCCCCCGGGAGATATGGCGAGGGCCACCGGGTCTGCGCATTCCGCAGACACAGTGGCCCCTGGACCGAGCGGATGACGGGATTCGAACCCGCGACCCTCACCTTGGCAAGGTGATGCGCTACCAGCTGCGCTACATCCGCGTTGACCGCTTGTTGCTCGGTGTTGTCGTAACTCTATACCGAGGGATGAGAGCCACTTTCGGGGGGTCCACCTTGTCCCAGTCCGGCCTGTGACGTGCCTCGACTCGGTGCTTCGGTGTCACATCGGGCGTACAAGGGGTGACGACGGGCTTTTCGCTCCGTATGGTGTCCCCATTCGACCGAGTGGTGAGTCCTTCGGGGGAGGAGGTGCCTTGCCGGATGACCGAGCTGGGCACGGCGCCGCCACCAGCGGCCTCGGAATCCGACGAGCAGGCACTTCTTCAGCGGCTCCGCAACGGGGAAGACGCCGCGTTCGGGGAGCTGTTCGAGCTCCACGCGGCGGCCGTGCGGAGATTGGCGCAGAGCCTCGCGTCCGACAGTTCCGAGGCCGAGGACATCACGGCCGAGACGTTCTTCCGGGTCCTGCAGGCGCTGCGGCGCGGCGCGGGCCCGCGTGACTACGTCCGCGCGTACCTCCTGACCGTCGCCCGCCGCGTGTCGTGGGAGTGGCACGGGGCGCGCCGCGATGTGCCGGTGACCGACGACGAGCTGACGTTCCGCGCCGGCGCGGGCGCCGATACCAACGCGCGCACCGCCGAGCACACGCTGATCACCACGGCGTTCACGAGTCTGCCCGAGCGTTGGCGCACGGTGTTGTGGCAGACCGAGGTCGAGGGCGAGCAGCCAGCCATGGTCGCGCCGCACTTCGGGCTTTCGGCCAACGCGACGGCGGCGCTCGCCCGCCGTGCTCGCCAAGGGCTGCGGGCGGCCTACCTGCAGGCGCACCTTTCGGTGAACCGCGGGCCGGGGACGTGCCGTTCGGTCGTCGAGAAGATGGGCGGCTTCACGGCGGGCAGCGTCACGGGCGCCGAGGCGGAGCGGATCAAGGCGCACCTGCTGGGGTGCGCATCCTGTCGGGCGACGCAGGACGAGCTGCGCGATGTCTGTTCCTCGCTGCGCGCGCACGCCGAGGTGATCGTGGTCGCGGTGCCGGCGCTGGTGGGCCTCGGCAAGGCCGCCGGGGTGACGGGGGTCGTCACCACTGTGAAGGGCGTGCTGTTCGGTTCGAAGGTGAAGGTGGGCCTCGCGCTCGCGTCGACGGCCGCCGCGGGCGTCGCCGGGTTCACGACCGGTCCGCTCGTGTTCGGTTCGCACTCGGTGCAGGACGTCGGCCTCCAGGGTGGCGCGCCGGAGCTGGCGTTGCAGCCGCCCGCGCCGCCGGCTCAGCAGCCGCCTCCGCAGGTGCAGCACGGGCCGCGCGTGGCGACCGGGCAGTTGCACGGCGCCGCGCGCCCGCAGCACCCGTCGGCCCACACCGTCGGCTCGCATCTGGGCACCAACGACGTGCCGAAGCTCTCGGGCGGGCCCGGCGCCGGGCAGCCGTCCGGCGGTTCGGCCCGCGACGACCTCCCCGTCGGCAGCCAGTCGCACGCCCCGATGTCGAGCCAGAACTCCACGGACACCACCGAGTCCACGGACTCGCGCGCCGACACCGACCCGGATCTGACGTCGGGCGCCCCGTGCGACGACCCGACGATCGATGGCCCTTTCAGCACCACGCGGACCTCGTACCCGCCGTCGTTCGTGCCGCCGCCGACGTTCACGTACGTGCCCCCGCCGGAGACCTACCTCCCGCCGACGGTCACGACCACGCCGACGCCGGGTGACACCGTCCCGGAGAAGCCCGAATCGTCCGCGAAGTCCGCTCCGACCAAGTCCACGCCGTCCGAGACCCGGTCCGAAACGGATACGACTTCCCAGGACTCGGGAGACGTGACCCCGTCGGATGTCACCGGTTCGGCCGATTCCGATTCGCCGCCGGCTCCCTGAGCAGCGGAAACCGGGCAAACCTCACGCCACGCTCCGTGACCACCTCGCGCTGACGGGCGCCGTCACGATAACGTTGACCGACTCGAGCGTCGCCCGGGAGGCAACAGGATGAACCGGCTGGTACGCGGTGAAGACGGCCGCGACTGGGTGGTCCGAGCCCAGATGGAGTGGCGTGCGCCCGCCACCGCGGACGATTTCGAACACGACGTGGCCGGCAGCTACACGCCGGGCATCGCCATGCTCTTGGTCACCGCCTTCCTGGCTGTGGTGCTCGTGATCTGGACGCCGGACCAGGTGCGTGTGCCGGCGTGGGTGTTCCTCGCGATCCTGCTGGTGCTGCTGTTCTTCCCGTTGCGCTGGATCCTGCGCCGGCCGTGGACGGTCGTCGCCGAAACCGAGGGCGACGTGGCGGGCGACCGGCCCTCGGAGCGCTGGGTCGGCACGATCCGGGGCATGTTCACGGTGTCGGGCGAGGTCAAGCGGATCACGAAGACGATCCAGAAGCACTCGCTGCCTGATTTCGACGGTCCTCTGCACCCTGTCGAATAGGCCTGTCGAATAGGGCTGTCGAGTAACGGCACCTGGCCGATTCGGGCAGCGCGAGCAAGACTGGTGCCATGCCCGAGCTGCCCGAGGTCGAAGCACTCGCCCACCACCTGCGCGAACACGCCGTGGGCTCCACGGTGTTCCGGCTCGACGTAGCCTCGCTCAGCGTCCTGAAGACGGCAGTGCCGCCCTACACCGAGCTGCACGGCCGCGAAATCACCGGCACCACCCGCCACGGCAAGCACCTCGATGTGGTCCTCGGCGACCTGCATCTCGTCGTCCACCTCGCCCGCGCCGGCTGGCTGCGCTGGTCCGACCAGCTTTCGCCCACGCCGTTGAAGCCGGGCAAGGGCCCGATCTCGCTGCGCGTGCACCTCAACGCCGCGGCCGGCCCGGGCTTCGACCTCACAGAGGCCGGCACGAAGAAGGGCCTCGCCGTCTGGATCGTCCACGACCCGAGCGAGATCCCGAGCGTCGCGCGCCTGGGGCCGGACGCGCTGTCGCTCGACGCGTCGCAGCTGCGCGAGCTCTTCGCCGGCAAGGGCACGCGGCTCAAGTGGGCGCTCACCGACCAGTCGCTCATCGCCGGCATCGGCAACGCCTACTCCGACGAGATCATGCACAAGGCGAAGCTCTCCCCGTACGCCACCGTCGGCAAGCTCGACGAGGGCGCGCTGGAGACCCTGGCCGCCGCGATCCACGACATCGAGTCCGACGCCGTGCAGCGCTCCGTCGGCCAGAAGGCCGCGATGCTCAAGGGGGAGAAGCGCTCGGGCCTGCGCGTGCACGCCCGCACCGGCCTGCCCTGCCCGGTCTGCGGCGACACCATCCGCGAGATCTCCTTCGCCGACAAGTCCTTCCAGTACTGCCCGACCTGCCAGACGGGCGGCAAACCCCTGGCCGACCGCCGGATGTCGCGGTTGCTCAAGTAACGCGGGGCCCGGGCTCCGCGAACCCCCGCAGGACGGGTCCGTTCGCGCCGTGAGAGCGCTGGGCCGAACGGGAAAATCCACTCCGCCAGCCGTCGCAGGGAGTGACCATGCGGCCCTGGCACGCCGCTCGGTAGGGTTCAACCACCCTCGGTCGTCACAACTGGACAGAAAGTGGGGAGCAAGCCTTGCACCCGGTCGGTCGAGCGCAGAGCATGGACGTCGTGTCCGCCTTCCCCCTCGCGCAGGTCGTCCCGTGGACGCTGGCCGGTGTGCTCGCGGTCATCGTCCTGGTGCTGCTCTTCAAGGTGCGCCGGCCCAAGGGCGTGATCCAGGACGCGGTGCTGCAGGCCGTGCACCGGATGTCGAAGGCCACGCCGAACCTGCGCGCCGGGCTCGACGAGGAGGCCGCCAACCGGATGACGGCCGAGCTGCTCGAAGTGCTCGACTGCCTCGCCGTGGGGATCACCGACAGTGAGGGCACGCTCCTGTCCTGGGCCGGCGAGGCCACGGACCACTACCTCGACCTCGTCGACGACATCGGCACCGCGCTGCGCAAGCACCGCCGCGCCGTCGCCGATCACAACCGCATGCCGTGCAACCACCGTGGCACCTGCAAGATGAAAACCGCCGCCATCGTGCCGATCCTGGTCGAGGGCACGGCGGAGGCCACGCTGATCGTCGTCGGGCGCACGCGCGGCAAGCTCGTGCAGATGGCCGAGGCCGTGGCGCAGTTCGTCTGCACGCAGTTCGAGCTGGCGCGCCTCGAGGAGTCGCGCAACCAGCTGAACCAGGCCGAGATCAAGGCCCTGCGCGCGCAGATCTCGCCGCACTTCGTCTACAACGCGCTGAACACGATCTCCGCGCTGATCCGCACGGACCCCGAAGAGGCGCGCGAGCTGCTTCAGGACTTCGCCGACTTCACGCGCTACTCGTTCCGCACCTCCGGCATGTACACCACGCTCGCCGAGGAGCTGCGCAACATCGACCGCTACCTCACGATCGAGAACGCCCGCTTCGGCGGCCGGCTCGAGGTGCGGATGAAGATCGCGCCCGAGGTGCTGAGCGTGGTCGTGCCGTTCCTGATCATCCAGCCGCTGGTGGAAAACGCGGTGAAGCACGGCCTGGCGAGCAAGCCCAGCGGCGGCTGCGTCACGGTGATCGCGCAGGACTACGGCACCGAGGCCCTGATCAGCGTCGAGGACGACGGCATCGGCATGGATCCGCGCGCGCTCACCGACCTGAAGAACGCGCACCGCACCGGCGCCCACGTCGGCCTCGGCAACATCAACCAGCGGATGCGCCAGGTCTTCGGCGAGGACTACGCGCTCACCGTCGACACCGCGCCCGGTGCCGGCATGAAGGTGACGCTGCGCGTGCCGAAGTTCAAGCTCGGCGTGCGCCCGAACATGCCCGACTACTCGGCCGACGTGCCATCACAGGGCGGCCCCGAGGACACCGAGGTCGAGCACAACGGTGTGAACGGATCGCGTTCGGGCATGCTGCCCGCCCTCTGACATGGCTAGCCTGGCGGCATGAGCGTTACCGAGAAGCTGACGTCCCGCCTGCCTGTGCTCGGCGACCGCGTCGAGCGCAAGGACGTGGTCGCGGTGGTGAAGCTGCACGGCGTGATCACGCCTTCGCCTTCGCCGCTGGCGCGCGGCTCGATCAACCTGGCGGCCGTCGAGTCTGCGCTGACCAGGGCGTTCGGCCACGACCGGCTCAAGGCGGTGGCGCTGCTGATCAACTCGCCGGGTGGCGCGCCGACGCAGTCGGGCCTGGTCGCGGAGCGCATCCGCCAGCTGGCCGACGAGAAGAAGGTGCCCGTGCTCGCCTTCGCCGAGGACGTCGCGGCGTCCGGCGGCTACTGGCTCGCGTGCGCGGCCGACGAGATCTTCGCCCACCGCACGTCGATGGTCGGCTCCATCGGCGTGATCAGCGGTGGCTTCGGGTTCACGGGCCTGTTGGAGCGCTTCGGCATCGAGCGCCGGCTGCACACGGCGGGCGCGAACAAGTCGCGCCTCGACCCGTTCAGCCCGGAGAAGCCCGAGGACGTCGAGTGGCTGAAGAAGATGCACAGCCAGCTCCACGAGCTGTTCGTCGACTGGGTCAAGGAGCGCCGCGGCAGCCGGCTCGCCGACACCGAGGACCTGTTCACCGGCGACGTCTGGCTCGGGCAGAAGGCGCTCGACCTCGGCCTGATCGACGGCCTCGGCTCGCTGCGCCAGATCGTCACCGAGCGGTACCCGGACGCCGAGATCTCCGTGGCGGAGCCGAAGAAGCCGCTGCTGGCCCGGCTCGGCATCGGCGCCCCCGCGGCGGCGAGCGCGGTGCTGGACGCGGTGACCACCAAGGCCGCGTGGGCCCGCTTCGGTTTGTGACCTCCGGACCCCCGTGCGCGTCCGGCACTCGCCCGGTTGGCCGCACTGTCGTACGGCACCGTGCCGCGCCCGTGACCAGGAATGGGGCAAAGGGGGCGTCGGCTTTCCCCGACGGGCGGATGAGCGGGACGGGGCTGGACATTGCACTCGGCAATCGGCAGGATGCGTCTCACTGTGAGTGCTCATGAAGACACCCGGAAGCTCATCGTCCTGGCGGTGGACGACGAGCTCAACGGGCTTGACGAACTGACCCACGGCCTGAAGAACAACCCGCACATCCACCGCGTCTTCAAAGCGTCGGACGCTTCCGACGCGCTGCGGTTGTTCTCCCACGACGACCCCGAGCTCATCGCCCGGCGCGCGCAGGGCCTGCCGACGGTCGACGCCGTGTTCGCGGACATCGACATGCCCGGCCTGTCCGGTATGGAGATGTCGCGCGTGATCGCGGCGATGAACCCGTCGCCGATCCTGGTGTTCGTCACGGGCCACGCCGAGGAAGCCGTGAACGCGTTCGACCTCGGCGCCGTCGACTACGTGCTCAAGCCGTTCCAGCAGGACCGCCTCGACCGGTCTGTCTCGCGGGTGCGCGAGAAGCTGGCTTCGGCCGCCTCGCCACCGCCCGGGCAGCGCGCGGGCGAGCCGGTGAAGAACGACGACGAGGTGATCCCCGTCGAGCTCGCCGGCACCACCAAGCTCATCCCGCGCTCGTCGGTGCGCTGGGTGGAGGCTCAAGGCGACTACGCCCGGCTGTTCACCACCGAGGGCAGCCACCTGGTGCGCATCCCGCTGGCCCAGCTCGAGGAACGCTGGGAGAAGGCCGGGTTCGTGCGCATCCACCGCTCGTTCCTGGTCGCGTTGCCGCTGATCACGGAGCTGCGCATGGGCCAGGGTGGCTACCAGGTCGTGATCGGCAACGAGGAGAAGGTGCTGCCGGTCAGCCGGCGGCACACGCGGGCGCTGAAGGACCGGCTCGTCGGCTCCGGCCGCGGCGGCTGAGCCTGTGTCAGCGCCCGACGACCCATACCACCGCCTGGCCAACGGCGTCCGCGAACCGGACCCGACGCTGGGTCGCGTGCCCGAGGACAGCGCGGTCGTGGAGCCGGTGCCGCCGGCGCCCGAGCCGCTGCGCCCGGCCGAGCCCGCGCACGAGAAGCCAAAGCGGCAGCGCGTGGTGCTGGCCGACCCGCGCCAGTCGGCGGGCCGGATGCGCGCGCGCGTCGAGCTGGAGGAGCAGACCAGCTGGGGAAAGCTACTGGTCCGCGACCTGGTGAAGGTGCAGCTGCGCACGGCCGTGCTGCTGGCGTTGCTCGTGCTACTGGTGCTCGGTGCGATGCCCGTGTTGTTCTACCTGCTGCCCGCCGTCGCGCGGTTCACGGTGATCGGCATCCCGATCCCGTGGCTCGTGCTCGGGCTGCTGCCGTTCCCGTTCCTGTTCGCGGTGGGCCTTTGGTACAACCGGCTCGCCGAGCGCCACGAGCGCGACTTCGTGGACATGATCGAAAACTGACCGCCGCGGACGGGAAAGCCCCGGTGGCGGGGCATCACCTGGCCGCGGGCTCGTGCGAGGATTCCAGCCGTGCAGCTGAACCCGTGGGCGTTGACCGGCATCGTGCTGGTCGCCCTCGCGACGTACTACCTCGGGTACCGCTCCTCGCGTTCGGCCACCAGCACACACGATTTCCTTGTCGCCAGGCGAACAGTCCGTTCGCGCCGCAACGCCGCGGCCATCTCGGGTGAGTACCTCTCGGCGGCGTCGTTCCTGGGCGTCGCGGGCATCGTGCTCAAGGAAGGCGCCGACGCCACCTGGTACCCGGTCGGCTTCACCGCCGGCTACCTCGCGCTGATGCTGTTCGTGGCCGCGCCGCTGCGTCGCTCGGGCGCGTACACGCTGCCGGACTTCGTGGAGATGCGCCTCGGTTCGCTGGGGCTGCGCCGCTTCGCGACGGCGTTCGTGGTGTTCATCGGGATCCTCTACATGGTCCCGCAGTTGCAGGGCGCGGGGCTCACGCTCGCGTCGATCCTGCCCGTGCCCGCGTGGGTGGGCGCGGTCGTCGTCACGGTGCTGGTCAGCATCAACGTGATCGCCGGCGGTATGCGCGCGATCACGGTGGTCCAGGCCTTCCAGTACTGGCTCAAGCTGTTCGCGATCTCCGTGCCGACTTTCGTGCTGTGCATGGTGTTCTTCTCCGGCGGCGGCCCCGGCGGCGTGCGCGGGCTCGGTGCGCCCGCCCCGCCCGTGTTCCCGCAGGACACCACCGTTTCAGTGCAGACCGACGTGACGGTGAACGTCACCACCGAGACCTACTTCTACGCCGACGGCCGCATCGACGACGGCCCCGCGCGCGGCGTGGCGCGCTGGTCGCCGCTGATCCCGCACACGGTCGAGAAGGGCACCACGCTCAAGTTCGCCGCGGGCACGCCGGTGCCGGTGATCAGCGATGCGCCGGCGAGCAACGACGCCTGGCTGCACCCCGCGTCCGGCAAGATCACCGACCTGCTGCAGACGTACTCGCTGATCTTCGCGCTGTTCCTCGGCACCATGGGCCTGCCCCACGTGCTGGTGCGTTTCTACACCAACCCTGACGGCAAGGCCGCGCGCCGCACGACCGTCCACGTGCTGTTGCTTCTCGGGTTGTTCTACCTGTTCCCGACGATGCTGGGCGCACTGTCGCGGATGTACGTGCCGCAGCTGCTCGTCACCGGCAACACCGACGCGGCCGTGCTGATGCTGCCGTCGGCGATGGTGCCGGGGATCGTGGGCCAGATCCTCGCGGCGGTCGTGGCGGCGGGGGCGTTCGCGGCGTTCCTGTCGAGTTCGTCGGGGCTGCTGGTGAGCGTGGCCGGCGTGGTGTCCACGGACCTGCTTCCCGGGCGCGTCAAGGATTTCAAGGTGGGCACGGCCATCGTCGCGCTGTGTCCGCTCGGCTTGGCGTTCCTGCTGCGCACGGAGGACATCTCGTTGTCGATCGGGCTGACGTTCGCTTTGGCGGCGTCGACGTTCAGCCCGCTGCTGCTGCTCGGCATCTGGTGGCGCAAGCTCAGCTGGCCGGGCGCGCTGGCGGGCATGCTCGTCGGCGGCGGGCTGGTGCTGGCGGCGCTGGGCGTCGACATCGCTGCGGGCTACGCGAGTTTCGAAGCGCCTTGGTTCACGAGCCAGCCGGGCCTGATCTCGGTGCCGGCGGCGTTCCTCACGACGTACGTGGTCAGCCGCCTGACCCGCTACGGGCGCCCGGAGCTGGTCAACGACATCATGCTGCGGCTGCACGCCCCCGACCCGCTCGGCCTCATGAACGACCGGGCCGTCGCGCGGTTCGGCCAGGCGGAGGACAAGGCCCGAGCGGGGCGAGGCCGGCACCGCAAGTAGGTCACTCGGAGTCACTTTGTATTCACCCGATTCGACGAGGTCGCATCAGCCTTTCCGGGGCGGAAGATCTTCGTGTTGGTCGTGTCGGTGTTTTCAGGTCGTTGTCGGGAAGGGGCGCCGTGGAACGCACCGAAGCGGACGTCGACTGGGAGCACGTGCAGGCGACCCCCGAGTTCCAGCAGCTGCGCCGGCGTCGGCGCGGGTTCGTGTTCCCCATGTCGGCGGCGTTTCTGGCCTGGTACCTGCTCTACGTGCTCCTCGCCGACTACGCGCACGCGTTCATGAGCGCGCGCCTGTGGGGCAACATCACCGTGGGTTTGGTGCTGGGCCTGGCGCAGTTCTTGACGACGTTCGTCATCACGGCGTTGTATGTGCGCTTCGCGAACCGCAAACTGGATCCCCTGGCCGCGGAGCTGCGCGCCGAGTACGGGGGCTAGCGTCTGGTTCCTCACACGCGTACAACGCCTGGACATGGGAGCATGGAACTGTGGTGAGCCCCGCTGAACTGCCGACCGCCGAGGTCCGTGACCTGCCGAAGGACGGCGTCCCCCTGCTGGACGTCCGCGAGGACGACGAGTGGGCCGCCGGCCACGCGCCCGGCGCCGTGCACATCCCCCTCGGCGAGCTGCCCGCGCGGGTCGACGAGCTCGCCGAGCTCCCCGACGACCAGCCCGTCTACGTCATCTGCCGCAGCGGCGGCCGCTCCGCCCGCGCCACCGCCTGGCTCAACGCCAGCGGCTGGGACGCGGTCAACGTCGCCGGCGGCATGGGCGCCTGGGCCCGCGAGGGCCGCGCCATGGTGAGCGAAAACGCGGGCGCCGAACCCGAGGTCATCTGACGGATGCACCCAGCCCAGCCCCCCGTCCCCCCGGGATCCGCGCACCCCGCGGGTCCCCAGGGCGGCGCGGGCTGGCCCCAGTACCCGCCTTGGCAGGGTGAGTCTTCACCCGACGGCTGGGTGCCGGGCTTTGGTGCGCCGCCGGCCGGCGGTCCTGATTCACCTGCGGGCCCCTCGGGTCAGCACGCCGGGGTGCCTCACTCTGCGCCGGGTTTCGGTGCGCCGCCGGCCGGCAGTCCTGATTCACCCGCGGGCGCCTCGGACCAGCACACCGCCTCGCACGCCGGGGTGCCGCACTCCGCGCCAGGCGGCGCTGGTCCCTCTTCTTCGCCCTCGGCCGGCCCGGCCCATCCCGGCGGGTACTCGCAGGTGGGCAACCACCCGGCGCAGGCTGGCCCACACCCCGGCGCCTACCCGGCCGAGGCCGGTCAGCAGCCGGGATTCGCCGCACCTGCCCAGCAAGGCGGTGCCCTGGCGCAGTACCCGCCTTGGCAGGGTGAGCCGTCTCCCGACGGCTGGGTGCCGGGTTTCGGTGCGCGGCCGGCCGGCGGTCCTGGTCAAACGGCCAACCAGCCGCGACCGTTCACCGCCGCCCCGCAGGGCCAGGTGCAGCGAACCGCGCCGGAGTACCCCGCCACTCCGCGGCAACGTCCGCGCTTGAAGTGGGTCGCCTCGCCCCCGCCCGGTTCGGTGATCCGGCGGCGCGCCGTGGCGACCACGCCGTACACCGGCCCGCCGTCCTACCCGGTCCCGCCGCGCTGGGGCTTCCCGAACCTCGTCTGGCGCCGCCCGACGACCGTGCCCGGCACGGCGTCCGGCGCGGTGCGCGCGATCGACCGCATCCCGGTCCTGGCGCAGAGCCTCAACACCATCCTGTGGACGTTCGTGTTCCTCGCCCTCGCCGCGGCGGGGTCGGAGATCTGGCGCTACGTCCTGCTGGTGCAGAGCCGCGACTCCGCGCTGAGCACCTCGGTGGTCGGGTTCTCCGACGCGTTGGTGGTCACCGCCGGCCTGCTCACCACGATCCTTTCGCTGCTCCCGGCGGGCCTGGCCGTGTGGTGGCTGCTCGTCGCCCGCCACGCCGCCGCCGACGAGGCCGGCGTCGAGCCCGCGCGTCCCGTGTGGCAGGTGCTCGTCGGCGTGCTGGTGCCGGTTGCGAACTTGCCCATGGCGCTGTCCGTGGTGGGCGAACTGGAACACGCCGTCCTCCGCCGCCCCCGCGACGAACGCCCCAAGCCCTCCCGCCTCGTCCTCATCTGGTGGGGCACCTGGGTGGCCAACTGGGTGCTCCTCGCGGTCACGATCATCTGGCGCCTGCGCCCGGGCGTCCAGGCGATGGCGGACAGTGTTGTCCTCGTCGCCCTCACCGACCTCACGGCCGCCGCCCTCGCGATCGCCACGGCCCTCGTCATCCGCCGCTTCTCCGACCTCCTGATGCCCATCGCCCCCGGCCGCCTGCGCAAGCTGCGCGTGCTCAAGGTCGACGGCGCCCCGGAACCGGAGCTGCACAACGCCCGCCCGGTCGGGGCCGCTCGCTGAGCTCTCCTGAGCCTCAGCCCTGGCGCGGGGCTCGCTGCTGCCTGTGTTGTCCGACCGCCACCGCTGCTCGCTGAACCTCAGCCGAGCGCCGGTTCGAGCTGTGCGAAGGCCTCCGCCTCCGCCGTCGCATCGAGCCATGCGGCACTTCGTCGGCGCCCCCGGTGCGCTGTCCACGGTCCGGCCGGCGCCGTTCTCCAAGAGTCCCAGCCGGGCTGCGCGAAGGTTTTAGTCGCGGCCTTGGCCTTGCTGACCAGGTGGTCTTGATCCCGGCCGCACCGGCGCCGGTCGGCGCTGCTCGGTGAGCCTTAGCCGAGCGCCGGTTCGAGCTGCCCGAACGCTTTCGTCGCCGCCTCACGCACCTTGGCGACCAGATCCTCGTCGCCCGCGTAGGTGAGGTCCCAGACCTCGTCGAAGAGCAGCCGCAGCACCGAAGTCAGGTGCGCCGCCGCCGCGCGCGCGAGGATGTCGCTGCCGGGGGCCTCGCGTTCCAGCAGGGCGGCGACGAGCTGCTGCTCCCGGTCGAGGTGCATCTGCGTGAGCGCGGCCATGAGCGTCACACTGGCCCGCACCATCCCGACGAACTCGATCCCCGCGAACCCCAGCAGCGCGCTCCGCTCCTCGAGCGCCGCGAAGTACCCGTCGCGCACCGCCGCGAACGGCGTGCTCGACGGCGCCTGCTGCACCAGCTTCGCCGGCCAGTCGACGAAGTCGTTGCGGATGTCGAAGACCAGGTCCTCCTTGCGCCCGAAGTGGTTGGTCACGGTCATCTTCGCGACGCGCGCCGCCTCGGCGACCTCGGCGATCGTCACCCCCTCGAACCCCCGCGCGATGAACAGCCGCGTCGCCGCGTGCGAGATGTTCTGCCTGGTCTCAAGCTTCTTCTGTTCCCTGAGGCTCACCCGGCTCAGCATACTAGGTCCGACCTAAGTTTGTGCTTGACCCAGCGAATTGACGAGACCTAATCTTAGGTCCGACCTAATCAATCTTGAAGGGACACCGATGACCCTGCGCCTGCTCGCCGTCCACGCCCATCCCGACGACGAATCCAGCAAGGGCGCCGCCACCCTCGCCCGCTACGCCTCCGAAGGCGTCGACGTCCTCGTGGCCACCTGCACCGGCGGCGAACGCGGCGATGTGCTCAACCCAGCGCTGAACACCCCGGCCATCCACAGGGACCTCCCCGCCATCCGTAGACGCGAGATGGCCGCCGCCGCGGAGATTCTGGGTGTGCGCCAACGGTTCCTGGGGCACGTCGACCCCGGTCTCGACCAGCCGTTACCCGAAGGCTGCTTCGCGAAACTGTCCATTGATGACGCCGCCAAGCCCCTCGCGGACCTGCTCCGCGGATTCCGTCCACAGGTCGTGATCACCTACGACGAGACCGGCGGTTATCCACACCCCGACCACATCCGGACCCACGAAGTCACCCGCGCCGCCTTCGCCGCGACCGACGACGGCACTCCGCGCAAGCTCTACTACCAGGCCACCCTCAGCCGCGCGTGGTTCCAGGCCATGCACGACGCCACAGTCGCTGCCGGCCTCGAGTCACAGATGGGCCCGGTCCTCGACGAGCTCCCGCCCGACCGCCTTCGCGCCACCACGAGAATCCGCTGCGAGCAGTACTTCGACACCCGCGACCGCGCCCTCAAAGCCCACGCCACCCAGGCCGACCCGGCCCACCCGTTCTTCCACCACTCGCGCGACGTCGAACGCGCCGCGTGGCCCTGGGAGGAGTACCACCTCGTCGGCACCACCCCGTACACCCACGAAGACGACCTCTTCGCCGGCCTCCGCTGACCCGATCGACCAGCAAGAACCCAGCTTGATCAGCAAGAACCGATCAAACCGTCACCGGCAGCGTCCTCAACCCCCGGATCACGAACTCCGGCCGCCTCTCCGGCTCGGCCGCCAGCCGCAACCCCGGCAGCCGCGTGGAAAGCGCCGACAACGCCGCCGCGATCTCCACCCGAGCCAACGGGGCCCCCACGCAGTAGTGGATCCCCATCCCGAAACCGAGATGCGCGTTCGGCGAGCGTCCGATGTCCAGCACATCCGGCGAATCGAACACCCGAGGATCCCGCGCCGCCGCCCCCAGCAGTGCGCCGATCTTCGCGCCGCGCGCCACCCGGTACCCGGCGATCTCCACATCCTCAGTCGCCGTGCGCTCGAACAGCTGCAGCGGCGCGTCGAACCGGATCAGTTCTTCCACAGCCGAGTCGAGCAAACTTGGGTCCGACCCAAGTCGCTCCCACTCGGACCGGTAAGTCAGCAGCGCCAGCACCCCGTTGCCGATCACGTTCACCGTCGCCTCGTGCCCCGCCATCAGCAGCAGCACGGCGGTGGCCACGACCTCGTCCGGCGTGAGCTCGCTGGCCACCAGGTCAGCCACGATCCCGCCCGGCGTCCCGCTCACCACCGAGCGCAGGTACGAGACGAAGTCGGCCGCGGCCTGCTCGGCGGCGTCGCGGCCGGCTTCGGGCAGGCCGAACTCGTACATCTTCACGATGGCGTTGCTCCACGCCACCAGCCGCGGCCCGTCCTCCACCGGGATGCCGAGCAGCTCCGCGATCACGGCCACCGGCAACGGCTGCGCTAGGTGTTCCAGCAGGTCAGCGCTACCGTCGGCCTCGATCTTGCCCGCCAATGTGTCCACCATGGACGAAGCGAGCGCCGCGACCATCGGCTGCAGCCGTTGCACGTGGCCACGCCCGAACTCGCCCGCGATCACGCGCCGCAGCCGCGTGTGGGCCGGCGGTTCGTTCTCCAGCAAGGAGTTGCGGTGCAGCAGGTTGAACGATGCGAATCGCTCGAGCGGCTGCGCGTCCGTCCAGATCCGGCCCAGCCCGCGGTGGCGCAGCACGGCGGCCGACGCGGCGTGCGAGACCGTGATCGCCAGGTCGAGCCCATTGTGGTGGTGCACCTCGCCCTCGGCGCGCAGCGCGGCGAACGCGGGATACGGGTCGGCGAGGAAGGCGGGATCGGAAGCGTCGAACACGAGCCGACTCTACTGTGCCGATCGTTACCAATCCGACCACAGTCACAGGCCGAATGGCTCTGTAGCAACGGATACGTGCCGCGCGGGGGCCGGCCTACTTTTGGCCGGATTAGTAACCCGGACGCTTCAGTCGGCCCCCGCTTCGATAGCGTCTGGCATCGAGCTTTGAGGAGGCTGAAGTGGGTAAAGGCGCACGGAAGAAGGGTCCCAAGCCGGACCGCAAACCAAAGGTGCGCGACGTTTTCGTCGGGCAGCCCTTCGAAGGTCTGGCTGCGGAGCCGGAGCTGATCGCGTTGCGCGAGTTCGTGCCGTCGGCCACGGCGAAGCTCACGCTCGCCGACGGCGGCGACGTCACCCTCGGCACCGTGCTGCCCATGGCGGCCGCGGCGTTCGTCCGCTCCGATGGGCAGCGCTACCTCGGGCTGCAGGTGCAGACGCGGTCGTCGGACATCAGCCGCGACCTCGGCCGGTCGCTGCGATGGGTGCTCGACGCGAAGCCGGGCGACGTCCTGTCCGTGCCGGACACGACCACGCCGACCGACCCGGACGAGCACAACCGCCTGCAGGACCTGCTCGCGCCCGCCGCCGAGCTGGAGCTCACGCTCCACAGCGACTTCGGCTGGTGGCTGCCCGAGGACGCGGACGCGAGCGGCGACGTCGCGGTGTCCCTCGAGCGCGCCAATGCCGCCATCATGCCCACCGAGCGCCTCGGCACCGGTGCGTACTGGGTGCTCGCCGGTGAGAAGGCGCACCTGCGCTGGGTCCGTCCCGAGCCGGAGAACCTGCTGCTGCAAGCGCTTGCGCGCCTGTCCGCGGCCGGCACTTTGGGCCTCGGCGAGGGCACGCGGTACGCGGGTTCGTTCCGCGCCCACGGCCTGCTCGTCCCGGTGTGGGACCTCGACCCCGAAGCGCACGCGCGCGAATGGGCGGAAGCCAAGGACCAGCTCGGCGCCCGGCTCGAGGAGGCGCTGAAGTCGCTCGACGCCGAGCCGCTCAACGCCACCGAGCGCCGCGCCCGCGACGGCCTCATCGGCCGCCAGCTCACCATCCGCTAGTGAACAACGCTGTGGAAGTTCGACGCCGAACTTCCACAGCGTTGATCGCAGCGTTGAAGTCACACCCGCTCACCGGGTAAACCCGTACCTCGACGTGTCCCCGCGGTGGCACGATCGTCGGGGTGATCCTGCACATCTGTTCCCGCGACGAGTGGGCCGCCGTGCCCGAGGCCGGCGACTACGCCGCGCCTTCGCTCGCCGACATCGGGTTCATCCACTGCTCCGACCCCGGCACCGTCAGCCTGCCCGCGAACGCGCTCTACCGCGGCCGCACCGACCTCGTGCTGCTCGAGATCGACCCCACGCGGGTCGATGCGCGCGTGGTCTGGGAGGACGGCGCCCCGCCGCACCCCGACGGAATCCTCTTCCCGCACATCTACGGGCCGATCCCGCGAAACGCTGTGGTCGCGGTACACGATTTCCCATCAGGCGCGGACGGTTCGTTGAAGCTGCCCGAGTCGCTCTCCGTGCGCTGAATCGCGTGGACGTTCACGGAAAGTAGTTGCGAGAGCTGGACAACCTGCGGGGGCTGCCATGCGTGTGGGAGATGACGAGGACGCGGTGCGCGGCGATCTCATCCGGGGAGGGGGCGATTTGGTGACGGCAGCGGCACCTGTCATCTCGGGGGGAGAACCGACGTGGGCCGCGGACGCACGTGTGGCGGCCGAGCCCAGGGTGTTCGCCGAGTTCGGTGACTTCGTCGCGGCCAGCCTGCCCGGCTTGCTGCGCTACGGCCACGCACTCACCGGCAACCCGCACGACGCCGCCGACCTGGTGCAGACCGTGCTCGAGAAGATCGGCTCGCGCTGGTCCTACGTCCAGCAGAAGACGGGCGACCCGCTCGCGTACGTGCGGCGCTCGATGGCCAACGCGCACGTCAGCCGGTGGAGACGCACGCGTCGGGAGAACCTCGTCGCGGACCTGCCGGACACGAGCCCGTGCGCGTCGGACGACCCGTTCGAGCACGAGCCGCTGTGGCAGGCGCTGCGAAATCTGCCGCCGAGGCAACGCGCGGTGGTGGTGCTGCGTTACTACGAAGGACTGTCCGAGGCTGAGATCGCGGAAGCGCTCGGCGTCAGCCAGGGGACGGTGAAGAGCCAGGCCAGCAAGGCCATCGCTTCGTTGCGGACGAAGCTGAAGCACGGAGAAGGGAGCGAAGCAGGTTGAACGTCTCCGATGACGAGCTCGAACAGCGGCTGCGCACGCTCTTTTCCGACGACCGGCTCGGCGTCGCGCCGCCGGCCGACGCGGCTCCGGCGATTATGGCCGGTGCGCGACGTCGACGACAGCGGCGGAAGGTGCTGATGTCGGCATCCGGGGCGGTGTGCGCGCTCGCGCTGGTGTCGGGTGGGCTGGTGGTGTTCAAGTTCCAGGCCACGACGGGCGCGGCCGACTTCACGGCTTCGCGGCTGACGGTGCCGAACGTGTCCGGTCCGCCGCCGGTCGCGCCGGTTATTTCGGCCTCGCCGCCGGCGGCGGAAGATCCGCCTGTTGCCCCTCCGGTCGCGCCGTCGCACCTCTCGTCCGCTCCGCCGAAGCGGCATTCACCACCGCCGGCGGTCACGCGGGGTGACGCGCCGGACAAGGTCACGAAGGGACCGTTGCTGACGGCGGACGGTCTCGGGGTCTTGAAGCTCGGGATGACGGAGGAGCAGCTGGCCGAGTCGGGCCTGACGCTGACGCAGGTCAAGGAATCAGCCGGCTGCACCTACTACGACGTCGCCGGTGCGGGCGTCCTCGCCGCGACCGCCGTGGTTTCGCCGGACGCCGGCGTGGTCGTCGTGAAACCGGACGGCGCCGCCCACACGCCCGAGGGCGTCGGCGAGGGCTCGGCGAAGGAGGACGTGACCGCCGCGTACCCGGGAACATCCCAGGCCTCCGACGAGTTGGTAGCACCGACAGGCGACGAGGGCGCCTACCACTTCACCCTCGCCGACGACGGCTCCGTCTCGAGCCTCGACGTCCGCTCCGTCAACCAGACCTGCGCCGGCTGAGCCTGGCGCCGACCGAGGAACCCGGGCTATCCACAGGGGGAGAGCCCGGGTTCCTCTCTGTCCGGGCCCTTATGGACAACTGGCGACGGCTCGATGGGCCCGACCTAACGAGCTGCCATCCGACCTCCGCCTTCGTGAGCAGCTGGGTAGGTCGAACCCAATTCGTTCGGAATGGGCCGCCGTCCTTGTGGACAGCCGGGTAGGCCTGACCTGACAACCCTTGGCTCGCCACACGCAGAGGTGCTGCGGTCCGGTCTGCTGTTGATGACTGGCTACGCCCGACCCAGCGAATCGCTGGTCGCTCGCGCCGACCGATGCCATGGGCTCTTGGTGCGGGCGGTGCGGATGAGTTGCGCGGGTCCGACCTAGTGAGTCCTCGAGGGGTGCTGGTGGAGTTGGCGTGGCTGCCGCTGTGTGGGCGACTTTGTGGATGGCTGGATGGCTGGACAGGTCGGGCCCGCTGAACCCCGGTCCGGCTGTGTGCAGGGCTGCTGCTGTTCGGATGGGCCTGGCGGTTGTGGGCAGCTGGGTGGGTCGGACGCACTGAACCCCGGTCCGGTCGCGCGCAGTGCTGCTGGTGTTCGGATGGACCTGGCGTTGTGGATGGCTGGGTGGGTCGGACGCACTGAACCCCGGTCCGGTCGCGCGCAGTGCTGCTGGTGTTCGCATGGGCCTGGCGTTGTGGACGGCCGGGTGGGTCTGACCTAGCGCCTGAACCGGCCAGCCGACTGTCGGCGACATGACCCGCCGGTGCCCCGCACGTCTCGCGTGCCGACAAAACGACGGAGCCCGGGTTGTCCACAAGGGGACAACCCGGGCTCCGCGATGGCTGGCCTGATGGTGACAGCGCCCGCTGACTGGCCGGATGAACGGCAGCCTTACAGAGCGCCGCCCGCGACGGGGGGCATGCCGGCGTCCGCGGTGGGCGCGCCGACGGACTCGCGGTGGAGGAACTTCTCGATCTCGTACACGTTGTCACCCGCGCGGCGCGCGACGGTGACCAGCGTGGACATCTGGGAGATCTCCTCGACCTGCTCCTTGAGGAACCACTGCGTGAACTGCTCGCTGATGTAGTCCTCTTCGGCCCGCGCGGCCTTCGCCAGCGCGGAGACGTCGGCGGCGACCTCCTTCTCCTGCTCCAGCGCGAGCTCGAGGAGCTCAAGCGGGGCGGAGAACTCGTTGCGGACGTCCTTCACGCCCGGCACCTCCACGTGGTGGTCGCGGTCGAGCATGTACTGCACGAGCGCCATCGCGTGGTTCCGCTCTTCCACCGACTGCTTGTAGAAGTGCTTCGCGAGCTGCGGCAGGTCCTCGTTGTCGAACCAGACCGCCAGCGCGATGTACTGCTGGGACGCGTGGAACTCGTTGTGGATCTGCGCCTGCAGCAGTTCGTAGAACTTCGAGCGCGGTTCTTTCTTCGTGAGGGCCATGTCAATGACGGTACGACAACTCTCGATTAATTTCCACTTTTACCTGGTGATCTCCACCCTATTAGGGTTACCATTCCTAAAGAAATACTCCCTTATTTTGGTTAGCCTTCCCTTAATTGATTTCGTTCATTTAGGGAAGGCTAACTTCGCTTTATATCGTGTCCCGTACGATCGGGCACGACATGCAACGCGGGCCGCCGCGACCTGATCCCAGTTCGGATCCGGCGATGGCGAGGACCTCGATCCCGGCGTCGGCCAGGCGTTCGTTGGTCTCGAAGTTGCGCTCGTACCCGACGACGACTCCGGGGGCCAGCGCGAGGGTGTTGTTGCCGTCGTCCCATTGCTCGCGTTCGGCGGTCACGGGATCGAGGCCCGTGTCGATCACGCGCAGGCGGTCGATGCCCATCGCCTCGGCGGCGGCGCTCAAGAATGGCGCCGGCCCCGCGACTTTCACCCCGCCGTCACCGGTGGGACGCACGGTGAACGCGGTGAGTGAATCGCGCGCGAGCGGGTACATCACGACGGCGTCGGCCGCGACCATGGTGCACACCGTGTCCAGGTGCATCGTCGCGCGGGACTGCTCGATCGGCACGGCGAGCACGGTGTGCGCGAGGCCGTCGGCGAACACCGAGCGCGCGAGCGACTCCGCGCCCGCCGGCGTGGTGCGCTCGCCGACGCCGATGGCCAGCACGCCCGGGGCCAGCAACATCACGTCGCCACCTTCGATGGGCGCGGAGTGGGCGCCGTACGCGCGCGCCGCGTGGCGGAAGCGTGGGTGGTAGGCGTAGACGAGGTCGAGCACAGCCGTTTCGCGCCGCCGCGCGGGCATGGTCAGCGACGAGATCGCCACGCGGTCGCCGATCCACGCCGACGAGTCGCGCGTGAACAGCAGGTTCGGCAGCGGATCGACGGCGAACTCGTGCGGGTCGCGCATCATCCGCACCAGCGACGAGCCCTCCGACGACGGCAGCTCCTCGAACGTCATGCCCGCCATCAGGACCTCGGCGAGCGTGCTCGCGTCGACGCCGCTCAGGTGCGAGCGCAGCGAATCGGCGAGATCGGCGCCGAGACGCAGTTCATCCACAGCCGCGTGGACGCCCGCGGTGTGCGCGCGGCTGTCCTCCAGCGCCGTGCGCAAGGTGTCCGCCAGCAGGAGCACTTCGACGCCGCGGCCGCGGAGCACTTCCGCGAACGCGTCGTGCTCTTGCTGGGCCCGGTCCACCCACGGGATGGAGTCGAAGAGGAGCTGGTCGTTGTTGCGGGGCGTGAGCCTTTTGAGCTCGTTTCCCGGCCGGTGCAGGAGAACCGCACGAAGGGGTCCGACTTCGCTGTCCACCCTGGGCGGTGCCGTCACGTCGTTCACGAGGTCGAGCCTAATGAGCGCGCGTCAGGGGAGCCAGGAAAGATGGCCTTTGAGGAGTGAATAACCGACGAAAGACACCACGTCGAAAAGGGTGTGCGCGGCGACCAGCGGCCACAGCCGGTTGGTGCGTTGCCAGATGCGGCCGAACACCAGGCCCATGACGAAGTTGCCGACGAACCCGCCGAACCCCTGGTACAGGTGGTACGAGCCACGCAGCACCGCGGCGCCCACGAGCGAATTGTTCTCACGGACGCCGAGCTGGCGCAGCCGCGTGAGCAGGTAACCGATCACGAGCACTTCTTCGGCGAACGCGTTGCCGAACGCCGAGAGCGTGAGCGCGATCGGGCGCCACCACGTGTCGCCCAATGTGGACGGTTGCACCGCGAGGCTGAAGCCGAGGTGGTAGGAGAGGAAGTACAGGCCCAGCCCGGGAATCCCGATCACGGCGGCGAGGCCGAGGGTGATCAGTGCGTCGGAGCTGGGGGAGCTGCGGTCGAGGCCGATGTCGCGGATCTTGAGGCCGGCGCGCCACAGCAGGTACAGGCCGAGGACGCCCCAGCTGACGAGCTGCAGGGCGTTGAGCAGCTGCTGCAGCAGGTCCAGGAGGCTGGCGGCGGCCTGGGGGACGTTGAGCTGCACCTGTTGCTGCGCCAGCGGGACCGGGCGCAGCAGGGAGTCCACAAGGGACAGCAGGCTGCGTGCGCCAGAGAGGCCGAGCGTGATGCCGAAGACGAGCACCAGCTCGAACTTGACGGCCCGGCGCTCCTTCTCGTCCACGATCGGGGCGGGCGAATCGGGCGGAAGGGGCAGCAGCCAGGACCTGATGCCCGATCGCTCTGTCGTGCTCATGAGCGCACGCTACCTTCGGGGTATGCCTCGGACTATCGCCACCAACACGAAGGTCGACCGCGACGCGCTGGTCGAGTTCCTGAAGCCCCGCCACCACGCGATCCTCGTCACCACTCGCGCCGATGGGCGGCCCCAGCTCTCCCCGAACACGTGCGGCGTCGACGCGGAGGGCCGGATCGTGATCGCGACCTACCCGAAGCGGGCGAAGGTCGCGAACCTGCGGCGTTCGGCTGCCGTTTCGGTCTGTGTCCTGTCGGACGAGTGGAACGGCCCCTGGGTCCAGGTCGACGGCACCGCCGAGGTCATCGACCTGCCCGACTCCGTCGAACCGCTCGTCGACTACTTCCGCAGCATCTCCGGTGAACACCCCGACTGGGACGAGTACCGCGAAGCCATGCGCAAGCAGGGCAAGAGCCTCATCCGCGTCACCATCGACCGCTGGGGCCCCATCGCCACGGGCGGCTTCCCGCCGGAACTGGCGGACGACTGAGGTTTCGCGCTTGGCGCGACCGGGCCGGCTCCACTGAGGTGGGGCCGGCCTTTGTCGTGTGTGGGGCCGGCTTCCGCCGGGCAGGAGCTCCTTGCATCCCGCGCTGTGGATAGTCCGCTGGGCCGGACCCAATTCCCATCGCTCGGTTCTGCGCCTGAGGAAGGCCGGGTTAGGTCGGACCCAACTTCCACGGCTCGGTTCTGCGCCTGAGATGGCCGGTTGGGTCGGACCTAACTCCCATCGCTTGGCTCTAGGGCTGGGCACGGCTCGGTGGGCCGGACCTGAATTCATTGGACTGCATCCGGCTTCGCGGTGCCTCTCCGGGCCCTTGGGTCGAACCCCGGCGAGGTTCGTTAGACCGCGCCCTGGTTCCGGGTTCCCGGTCGGACCTCGCTCGGATCTGGCTTCGCCGGGGCGGGCTCGATCCATTTCCGGTTGGGTCGGACCCAGCCGGAAACCGGTCTGCGCGGTGGCTTGTCGGTAGTCCGCTCGGTCGAACCTGACCTTCGTCGGTCGGCCATGGGGCTCGCCGCGGCTGGCCGGGTCGGACCCAACGAACCCCCACGACTTGTCCCCAGACCCAACTCCTCCCCATGGGGACAAGTGCCGGGCTGTCCCCATGGGGATGAACGCGAGTTGTCCACAGGTGGATCACTCGACATGTCCACATGGGGAAGGCCGACGAACCATCCCCACGAGGTGGGCCTCAGTCGGAGCGGTGTTGCTGGCGGAGAAACGGGCAGCCGACCAGTCGGCGGAGCTCGGCGGCCAGCTTGGGCGGGCTGTCGATCGGCTCCGAGAACGCCAGGCGCACGTCGTGGTCGCCGGTGTCGGACTCGACGCGCAGGCGCAGGCCGTAGCGGTCGAGGCCGAGCGGACGAATGCGCCCGTGCTGCAGGCCCGGCGGCAGATGCTGCGCGAGCTGCTCCACGACGTCCGAATGGTCGCCCTCCAGGTGGCGCAGCCACTCGGCCTCGTAGCTGTGGAACGGGTCCGGCGGCGCCGCGCTGAACATGTGCGGCCGCAGTGAGTGCGTGCCCTCCGCGTCGGCCAGGACCAGGGAGGCGGGGGTGAGGCGCAGGAGCGTCAGGCCGTGGCCGACGTCCAGGAGCCGCTCGTCCGGCCGCTGCTCGGCGATCGACTCGGCGCGGGCGCGCGCCGAAACCGCCGAGAGTGGCCGGAGCCACCCGGTTATCCACAGCAGGCCGCGGATGGGTTCCCGCAGGTCCACCGGGGCGTGGTCGGCGAGCTCGACCATGACGGCGAGCTCGCCGCGCTGAGTCTGCCGCGACGTGCGCACCATCGGGTGCTCGTCGGGCAAAAGGATGCTGACGCTGCCGCTGTGGTGCACGTGGTGCAGCACGGGCACCACGCGCTCGGCGTCGCAATCGGCGCGCTCTACGGTCGGCATGATCGTCGCCGGCCCGTTGCGCGTCGCGATCGTCTTGGCCCGCTCGGCGGGGTTCGGCGCGGGCGGGCGGCGGACGGATGTCGGGGCCTCGGTCACGGGTCACCTCCTACTTAGGTGAGCCTAACCTGAATTCCGGCGAGACGGGAAGACCCGATCCGTAACGCACCCCGCACAAGTGGCGAATAGTCGGTGATCAGTACCGCCATCTGGGGAGAACATGACCAGCGTCTGGGAACCCGATCCGAAAACCTCCGCGGCGCAGCTGCACCCCGGAAAGCTCTTCCGCAACGTGCGCATGTCCCTGCTGTTCACGGTGCTCGGCGCACTTTTGGTGGCCGTGGGAATCGTCTGCCTCTGGATCGACATCGGCCTGGCCGCGCCGGTGCTGGTGATCTACCTCGGCGGCGTCATCGTGGTGCAGCTCGGGCGCGGCGCGGTCAGCGGGCTCGTCTGGGGAGCCAAGTTCCAGTGGCACCCCGACCTCGCCTACGAGCAGATGACCGTCCCGCCGGACGGCCTTGCCGCCCGTCGCAAGAAAGTCGCCGCGCGATTGCCCGACGGCCGATGGCTGCACTTCCGGCTGTCCGCCGGAATGCGCGTTCAGCTCGCCGGCGAGCGACGGCTGTGGCTCGTCCGGAGCGGCGACCAGGCGCTGGTCGCCGTGCCTGGAACTGCGGCTCTGCACCAGGGAACCATTCGGGACGAGCCCATGGCCGGTGGCCGGGAGCTCCCGGTCGTGCCGCGGGAGTTCGTCCCGCCGCGGCTCGACCCCGTGCTCGCCGCGGTCCGCCGGGCCGCGGTCCGAAGCAGCTGGCTGGTCGTCGCGGTCTACGCGGTCCTCGCCGGGCTCGCCGGCTGGAGCGTTTACTGGATCTTCGCGCACCGCGGCGCCGGCGGGCCCGATGCCGTCGTCCAGCTGCTGCTCCTCATCGTGGCCACCTCCTGCGCAGTGGTCGGCGTCCTCTGCGCGATCCGCTTCGCCGTCGGCGCCGTGCGCATGACGACGTCGTACCGCGCCGACACCTGGACCGAGCTGGCCGTCGCCAAGAGCCTGGCGCAGCTGCCCGACGGCCGGACCATCCACATCCGCCTGCCGAAAGCCCAGCCCTCGCTCGCGCTCAACGTGCACGCATCCCGCACGCTCTGGACGTTCGGCCCCGCCAAGCCCGGACGGGTGCGCGTCGGCGTGCCCGGCTACCCGGTGTCCGGGGAAGCTCGTCTGAAGGTGGTCAAAGTGAAGGCAGGAACACCGTGACCGGCTGGCAACCCGACCCCACCACGCCGGCCGCGCAGCTGCCGTTCCTCGGTGAGCTCCTCGCCCGAGCCCGACGCAAAGCCGTGCGGCGCCTGGCGACCGCCGTCGTGGTCGCGGTGGCCGCGATCGCGCTCGTGTTCGCGGACGGCCGGGTCGACGTCGCCGACGTCGTGCTGCTCGGTTACGCCCTCGGCACGGCCTTCCTGCTCAGCGGCCGGCGGATCGCGCTGAACCGGTTGCTGACGCGGCTGTTCAACAAGCCGCTCGAAACAGTCGACGCCACCGAGAAAACCACCGAGCAAACCACCAAGGGCCGGCGGTTCGCGGTCCGGCTCCCCGACGGCCGCTGGGTGCATTTCCGGCTGCGCCGCTACGCAACCGGCCTGCTCACGCAAAGCCGGCAACTCTGGCTGGCCCGGATCGGCGACCGGGCGGTCGTCGTGCTGCCCGGCGTGGGATTCCGGCCGGCACGGATCCGCGATCTGCCTCTGCGGCACCCGCTTCCCTTGACCACGGCAGCGACAGCGCCCGACCTCCGGCCGATCATCGCTTTGCGCAAGCGGCGAACGTGGTTCGCCCTCGCCTGGCTCGTCGGCCTCACTGTGCTGCTGACGTGGGCGCGCCTGAGCCTGCCGGTGGGAGACCGCTCGCTGTTCGGCACCGTCGTGGGGCTTTTGATCGCCGTCGCGGTGCTTTTCGCGCTGAGAGCGATCCGGCGCCTCGCACGTCTGCGGTCGCCCGTCGTCGAGTGGGCCAAGTTCGACCTGGCGAGCGAGCCCACGATCACCTACGCCGACCGTCGCTTGACCGTCGACGGGCACCTGATCCACCCCGACGGCACCCAAGCCGCCTTCCGTATCCCCAATGTGAACTCCCTGGCCGCCCTTGACATCGTCGCCACGAAGAAGCTCTGGATCACGGGCCGGCGAGCCGGCCTACCCGGTCACCTCTGGACCGGCCCCATCCGCCTTCACGCTCCGGGACCCCTGCCCGACCACGACCACGCGTAAGCCTCGTCCTCGGAAGCCGAAGCCGCTTCCCCGAGCTCCAGCGGCGCGAACGTATCCACCATCACCGCCGTCTCGTCGAAGAACTCCGCCCCGATCGACGCCTCCGCGGCGCCCGGCTGGGGGCCGTGCGTGAAGCCCGACGGGTGGAGCGACAGGGAGCCGATGCCGATGCCCGAGCCGCGGCGGGCTTCGTAGTTGCCGCGGACGTAGAACATGAGCTCGTCGGAGTCGACGTTCGCGTGGTTGTACGGCACGGGGATCGAGTCCTCGTGGTAGTCGACCTTGCGGGGGCAGAAGGAGCACACCACGAAGTTCGGCCCCTCGAACGTCTGGTGCACGGGCGGCGGCTGGTGCACGCGGCCGGTGATGGGCTCGAAGTCGTCGATGTTGAACGCCCACGGGTACAGGCAGCCGTCCCAGCCGACGACGTCGAAGGGGTGCGTCGCGTACGTGTAGCGCGTGAGGCCGGCGCGGTGGCGGACCAGCACGTCGACGTCGGAGCCGTCCACCAGGAGCAGCGCGACCGGTCCCCGGACGTCACGCTCGCAGTACGGCGAGTGCTCCAGGAACTGCCCCCTCGCGGACAGGTAGCGCTTCGGCGGGCCGATGTGCCCGCGCGCCTCCAGCACGTACAGGCGGACCTCGCCGCGCGGCACCACACGGTAGGTGCACGACGTCGGGATCACCACGTAGTCGCCGTCCGCAGCCTCCAGTGCCCCGTAGATCGTCTCGAAGACAGCCGACCCGCCCTGGACGTAGAACAGCTCGTCGCCCGCCGCGTTGCGGTACAGGGGCGAAGGGGCGGTGGCGACGACGAAGCCGATGGTCACGTCGTTGTTGCCGAACAGCCGCCGCCGATCGGTCACGGCGTCGGCGGACGCGCCGAACTTCAGCTCCGGCGTCTTGAAGTGCCGCGGCTTCAGCGGGTGGTTGGGCACGAGGCCGCCGCGGTCTTCGGGCACGGCCACCGCGTCGACGATCGCCGTCGGCAGGCCGCGGTGGTACAGCAGCGCCGAGTCGGCGGAGAAGCCCTCGACGCCCATCAGTTCTTCGGCGTACAGGCCGCCGTCGGGCTTGCGGAAGGCCGTGTGCCGCTTGTGGGGGACCTCGCCTACTCGCCGGTAGAAGGGCATGGCTGACTCCTCCGGAGGTGTCCGCAGAACGAACGATTTTGTCCTGTTGTCGTACGCTACTAGCGTGTCATTCGTGTCAAGCGCTGTGGAACTCACGCCCCCCGGCCCCCGTGGAATTCCTCCCCTGTTCGCGCGGCTCGTCGACGACTCGGCGCTCTTTCCGCCCTCGGACGCGGCCATGCCCGAAGCCCTGCGAGCGCACTACGAGTCGCGGGCGGGTGAACACGCCGGTGTACTGGGCGTTTTCCTCTGCCAGGCCTCCCGGCTGCCGGAGCTGATCACCGAGTTGATCAAGATCAAGCCGAAGGAGCCGCTGCCCCTGTCACTGATCATCGACACCGGGCTCGGCGGCGTGCCCAAGGCCATCTCGATCGTCGAGTCGCGCAGCGAGCTGCTGTCGCTGCGGATGGTCGAGATGCCGGCGCCGTCGGACGTCGACGAGGTGTGGCTGGAGCGCGTCTCGGAGTTCGTGCCCGAGGACGTGATCCGCGTGGTCGAGCCGCGCCGCGGTGTCGGCTGGCTCGACGGCGTGCGCAAGGTGATCGAGCACGGCAGCTGGCCGAAGATCCGCTGCGGCGGCCCGGCGGGGGAGAACTTCCCCAGCGTCGACGAGGTGGCCGACTTCATGTCGGTGGTCAGCGGCGCACCCGGCGCGTCGTTCAAGGCCACGAACAGCCTGCACCGCGCCGTCCGCCACACCGATCCGGAGTCGGGCTTCACGCACCACGGCTTTCTGAACCTGATCGTCGCGTCGGCCCGCTGCCTTTCGGGCGGCGACGTGCGCGAGGCGCTGGAGTCCACCGACGGCAAGGCGCTGGCCGACGAGGCCCGCGCGTTGTCCGAGCCGGCCGCGAAGGCCGTGCGGGAGCTCTTCGCGTCTTACGCGGCGGCGTCGTTCGCCGAGCCGGTGGCCGACCTGGGTGAGCTCGAGCTGCTGTGAGCAGGGAGGGGTCGCTGACCCTCGACCGCGGCCTGGCCCTGCTTCAGGCGGTGGCCGACGCGGGCGAGGAGGCGGCGACCATCTCCGAGCTGGCCGTGACGATCGGCGCGAGCCGCGCGGCCGTCTACCGGCTGCTGGTGCCGTTGTCCGAACGCGGCCTGATCTGGCGCGACGGCACGAAGGTGCGCCTCGGCGTCGGCCTGCTGCGGCTGGCCGGGCAGGTGCTGCCGCAGCTGCGGGAAGCCGCGCGACCGGTGCTGCGGGAGCTGGCGGAGAAGGTCGGGGCCACGGCGCACCTCACCGTGGCCCAGGGCGACCAGGCGCAGGCCGTGGCGGTGGTGGAGCCGTCGTGGACGAGCTACCACGTCGCATACCGCGTGGGCAGCCGTCATCCGCTCAGCGCGGGCGCGGCCGGCCGGGCGATGTCGCTGCGGCCCGGGGGCGACGGCTGGGTCGCGTCCACGGGTGAGCTGGAGGCCGGCGCGTCCGGCGTGGCCGCGCCGGTGCGCGGGATGCCGGGGCTGCGGGCGAGCGTCGGGGTGGTGTCGCTGGAGCCGTTGGACGCGGCCGCGGTGGGGCCTCAGGTCGTCGCGGCGGCCGCAAAGCTGACCGAGGTGCTCCGAACCGACGCGTAGTGCGGCGTGGCGTGCTGGAATATGGTCTCGTGGGGCAAAAGGGGACGGCTTGCCGAGGAGCCGTCGCGCCCTGGTGAACGTTCCGAGTGAGCTCGTCGGCTGCGAGGTGCGCCGGACGTCGTTCGACTACCAGGTGCGCCTCTCGCTGGTCGACCAGCCGGACCCGGCCGACGAGCCGCGGGTGGACGCCGAGC
Organism: Amycolatopsis sp. NPDC051372; assembly: GCF_040682095.1. NCBI lineage: Bacteria > Bacillati > Actinomycetota > Actinomycetes > Pseudonocardiales > Pseudonocardiaceae > Amycolatopsis > Amycolatopsis sp. NPDC051372. Next base: position 160,466 of record NZ_JBFBAF010000006.1, on the reverse strand, counting down.
TGGTGCTCGAGACTTCGTTCGTGCTGCGTGACGTCGAGGGCGTGAGCCACGAGCTGGAGCCCGGCAGCGGTGCGGCCCTGGCGCCGGTGCTCGCGCTGTTCGGCCAGCGCGTGACCGAGGTGGCGGTGCCCGAGGAAGGCACGCTGGCGGTGGTTTTTCGACGGCGGCGCCGAGCTGCGCGTCGGGCCGGACCGGCAGTACGAGTCGTGGTGGCTGACCGGCCACGGCGTCGAGCCGATCCTGGTCGGCCCGGACGCCTGACAGCTTGGTGGCTCAGCGGCGCGCGGCCGCCAGCAGCGGTCGCACCATCGTGAGCAGCAGCGCCAGGTCCACGCAGAACAGCAGCCGCTCGAACAACCCCAGCGTCACTTCCTGCTGCGCGGAGCCGGTGATCAGCTCGAAGACGAACCCGCCGAGCACGATCAGCACGCTGGCCAGGCTCGCGACGGCCAGGCCGCGGATCGTGCTGCGTCGCGGTTCCCACGGGCACTTCGGCGTGCCGCGGCGCGTGAGCAGCCACGCGGCGGCCGGCAGGGCCAGGAACGCGGTGATTGCGGCGCCGTTGTGCAGCTGGCCGTCGAAGGTGCGGGCCTGGCCGTCGGGGTCGACGGGGACGGTCGCGCAGATCGTGAGACCCGCGCACCACACGCCGAGCAGCACGACGACCGCGGGCGAGCGTCGGGCCTTCACCAGCCCGGCCAGCAGCGCGACGGAACCGAGCGCCAGCGCCAGGCACATCGCGCTGAACAGCGGCGCGGCCGAGCGCCCGCCGAGGTGGCCGTAGACGTACTCCGACAGCGTCTGCCACACCGGGCTGACCTGCGCTGACAGTCGCAGGTGCAGGTCAGCCGCGATGGCCACCGCGAGCGCCATGCCGGCCAACGCGAGCCGGCCGTGCACGGGGGACACGGCGGCGGGCACGGCCTTCGACATGGGGGCACTCCTCGGTGGTCATGGCGAAGGGCAAGGCTCCCCGCGTCATCGCGGATTCACCTTGCCCTCATCCACTGGTTCCGAAGAGGCTACCTCGTGTTCCTGTGAAGTCTCTGTGGTCAGCCGGCGCGGAAGGCGAGCTGGACCAGGGCGAACGCGGCGAATCCGGCGAACGCGAACCCCGCGACGCGTTGGATGAGCTTCGGGCGGATGCGGCTGCGGATCTTCGCGCCGATGAACACCGCGAGCCCGGCCACGGAGACCAGCGCGACGAACGCGCCGAGCCCGACCGCGAACGGGTTGCCGAGCCGCGCGACGAGTCCCGCCGTCGCAAGCTGCGACGCGTCGCCCCACTCGGCGGCGAAGAGCACGCCGAACGACGTCAGCGCGGAGCGTAGGAAGGACTTCGGCGCCGCGCCGAGGCGTGCGGCGTCGTCGGCCGCTTCGTCGGCTTCGTTGAATCCTTCGCGCAGGAGCATGAAGGCGCCGATACCGAACATCGCGGCCACCAGCAGTGAAACCACGGTTTCCGGAAGAAGGGTGAGCACGTGGCCGAAGGCCGCGGCGATAACACACTGGATGGCGAATGCCGCACACACCCCGACGAATACCGGCATCGCCCGGAAACGCGTGGTCAGCACCAGCGTCGCGACCAGGGTCTTGTCCGGCAGTTCCACTGCCAGGACCAGGCCGAACGCGCTGATGAGAGCGATGAGTGCGGGAGACATGAGCTTGTGGACACCCCTTTCACTTCAACGATAAAGGAGCTTTTCAGAAAGCCGCAAGTTGATCGGGTTTGCGAATTGCCCCGTGAGGTTTGTTGAATAGCTTCCGCCGTGGTCCCTGAATATAGTTTTCGGCGTGCCGAATTCTGTTTTGCGGATGCGGTACGGTTCGGGTCATGCCTGCTGACCACGTGGTCGTGACCACCACTGTCGACAAAGAAGCGACCGCTCGGAACATCGCCACGAGCGCCGTCGAGGCGCGGCTTGCCGCCTGCGCCCAGATTGTGGGGCCGATCACGAGCGTGTACCGCTGGGAGGGCAAGGTGCGCACCGACTCCGAGTGGCGCGTCGAGTGCAAGACGGCGGCCGACCGCGCGGGTGCGCTGGAGGAGTTCCTGAATGTGCGCCACACCTACGCCCTGCCGGAGATCGTGGTGACCCCGCTCGTCGGCGGCAGCCCGCGGTACCTGTCGTGGGTAGTGGAGCAGACCCGGTAGATCCCTTTCGGGTACACAGTGGACGGATGTGCCCGGGACGCCTGACGTGGGCGTTTCCCGGGTTCAGGACGTTGGTCCCCCGTCTTTCGGGACGTGTTGAACTGGTCGGTGCCGCGCGGGCGGAGTTAGCTCGGGTACGTGGATGTCCTTGAGCTAGCGCGGTGGCAGTTCGGCATCACCACCGTGTACCACTTCCTGATGGTCCCGCTGACCATCGGACTTTCGGTGCTCGTCGCGGGGATGCAGACCGCCTGGGTGCGTACCGGCAACGAGCGCTACTTCAAGATGACCAAGTTCTGGGGGAAGCTCCTCCTGGTCAACTTCGCCATGGGCGTGGTGACCGGGATCGTGCAGGAGTTCCAGTTCGGGATGACCTGGAGCGCCTACTCCCGCTTCGTCGGCGACGTGTTCGGCGCGCCGCTGGCGATGGAAGGGCTGGTCGCGTTCTTCGTGGAGTCGACCTTCCTCGGCCTGTGGATCTTCGGCTGGGACCGGCTGCCGAAACGCGTGCACCTGGCGTGTGCCTGGGCCTTCGCGCTGGCGTCGATGGCGTCGGCCTACTTCATCCTGTCCGCGAACTCGTGGATGCAGCACCCGGTGGGTGTGGAGTTCGTGAACGGCAAGCCGACGATGAACTCGATCTTCGCGGTGCTGGCCAACAACACGGCGCTGGCGGCGATCCCGCACACGCTGGCCGGGGCGTTCTCGGTGGCGGCGGCGTTCCTCGTCGGGGTGGCGGGCTGGCACCTGTGGCGGCGGCGTTCGGACTCGGACTCGGACGCCGGGGTGCACCGGGACGTCTGGCGCGCGTCGCTGCGGCTCGGTGGCTGGGTCGGGATCGCCGCGTTCGCGGTCCTGGCCATCACGGGCGACACGCAGGGCAAGCTGATGTTCCAGCAGCAGCCGATGAAGATGGCGTCGGCGGAAGCGTTGTGCCACACGGAGAAGCCGGCGAGCTTCTCGATCCTGGCGATCGGCGATGTCGCGGGGGCCAACTGCGAGGACGTGAAGACGTTCACCGTGCCGGCGCTGCTGTCGTTCCTCGCGCACAACGACTTTTCCACCGAGGTGCCGGGTGTGGAAAACCTGATCGGCCAGTACCAGGCGAAGTACGGCACCAACTACCCGAACGACCCCGACCTGGGGCCGCTGGCGGGCAAGCCGATCGACTACGTGCCCAACCTGCCGGTGACCTACTGGGGATTCCGGGCCATGATCGGCTTCGGCGCGATCGGGGCGGGGATCGGTCTGCTGGCCCTGTGGCTCACGCGCCGCGGACGGATCCCGAGCGGGCGCTGGTTCCCGTTGCTGCTGGGCGCGGGTATCGCGACGCCGTTCATCGGCAACAGTGCCGGCTGGATCTTCACGGAGATGGGGCGTCAGCCGTTCGTGGTCGCGCCGAACCCGACGGGCGTCGAGGGCATGTGGATGTTCACGGCGCAGGCGGTGTCGAAGCTGTCGGTGGGTGAGGTGTGGACATCGCTGATCTCGCTCACGGTGCTCTACCTGGGATTGGGCGTGGTGGAGCTGTTCTTGATGCGCAAGTACGTCCGCGGTGGGGTCGAAGGGGTTCTGCCGCCGCCTGCTCACGGTGGGGAGGCGGGTTCGGATGACACGTTGTCGTTCGCTTACTGACTCGGTGGGCCTTGCTTCGTTGGGTTGGACCCAGAGTGTTCACCCGATCACCCACGAGAGTTACCCACAGCTGATCTGTGGACAACTCGATGGGTTGTGGATAACTCAGGGCGATCTTGGGGATGAGTTATGACAACGCTGCAGCTGGTGTGGTTCGGGATCATCGCGCTGTTCTGGCTCGGGTACCTGTTTCTCGAGGGCTTCGACTTCGGCGTCGGGATGCTGCTGCCCGTGCTCGGGCGCGACAACACCGAGCGGCGCGTCATGGTCAACACCATCGGGCCGGTGTGGGACGGCAACGAGGTGTGGCTGATCGTCGCGGCCGGCGCTACGTTCGCGGCGTTCCCCGACTGGTACGCGACGCTGTTTTCAGGCGCCTACCTGCCGTTGCTGCTCGTGCTGCTGGCACTGATCGGGCGCGGGGTCGCGTTCGAGTACCGCGGCAAGGTCGACTCCGAGCGCTGGCGGCGCACGTGGGACCGCGTGATCATGGTCGGCTCGTGGATCCCGCCGCTGGGCGTCGGGCTGCTGCTGGCGACGACGGTGCTCGGCCTGCCGCTCGACGCCGACGGCAACCGCATCGGCACGCCGTTCGAGGCCGTGCGGTGGGACACGCTGCTGGGCGCGCTCGCCGTGGTCGGGTTCTCGCTGGTGCACGGGGCGGCGTTCCTGGCGCTGAAGACGTCGGGTCAGTTGCGGGAACGGGCACGGGTGCTGGCATTGCGGCTGCTGCCGGTGGCGTTGCTGCCGCTGGTCGCGTTCCTCATCGTGGTGCAGGTGCGCGCGGGGCAGGCGTGGACGTTGGTCGCGCTTGTGGTCAGCGTGGTTGCCGCAATCGTCGCGTGGCTGCGGCTGCGCGCGGACCGCGACGGGCAGGCGTTCGCCGCGCTCGGCGTGGTGATCGCGGCCGCCGCGGTGACGATGTTCGGGGCGCTGTACCCGAACGTGCTGCCGTCGACGGGGGATCCGGCCCACTCGCTGACCATCGCGCAGGCCGCCGCGAGCCCGTACGCGCTGAAGGTGATCACGTGGGTCGCCGCGTTCGGCGCGCCGGCTGTGCTCATCTACCAAGGCTGGACCTACTGGGTTTTCCGCAGGCGCATCGGCGTCCAGCACATCCCGGCGGTGCACGCACCGTGATCACGCTTCCCGGCCGCACCACCCTTTCCGCCCCGAGGTCCACAGTGGACCAGGTGCGGCCGGGCAAGGGGCCGCTCGGCGCGCTCTCGGCTCTCGGGCCGGCCGCGCGCCGGGCGCTGCTCCTCGTGGCGGTGCTCTCGTTCATCAACGCTGTTTTCCTGGTGGCGCAAGCTTTTCTTCTGGCTGACGTGCTCGCGTCCATCGTCTCCACAGGGATCAGGGGCCGCACCGCTCAGCTGGCCGCTCTGTTCGCGCTCGTCGCGGGCCGGGCGTTCACCGGCTGGGCGGTGCGGGTGGTCTCCGCGCGCGCCGCGGCGACGGCGCAGCAGGACCTGCGCGCCCGCGCCGTCTCCCACGCTCTGCGGCTCGGCCCGGAGTGGCTGGCTCGCCGCGGCGACGGCTCGCTGACGGAGCTCGTGACCCGCGGCTTGGACGCGCTCGACGCCTACTTCCGCGAGTACTTGCCGGCCTTGGTGACGGCCGCGGTGGTCCCCCTCGCGGCGGGCGCGGCGATCCTGTGGATGGATTGGCCGTCGGCGGTGATCGTGCTGGTGACGGTGCCCTTGCTGCCGGTTTTCGCTGTGCTGGTCGGCAAGTTCACGGCCGACCGCGTGGCAGGCGCGACGGACGCCGTGCACCGCATGTCGGGGCTGCTGCTGGAATTGGTGCGCGCTCTGCCGGTGCTCACGGCGTTCCGCCGCGCCGACGCGCAGTCGGCGACCGTGGCCCGCGTCTCGGAACGCCACCGCCGCGCGACTTTGAAGACTTTGCGGGTCGCGTTCTCGTCGGCTTTCGTGCTCGAACTGGTCGCCACTTTGTCCGTGGCGCTGGTCGCCGTGGTGATCGGCGTGCGGCTGGTGTCGGGTTCGTTGCCCCTGGCCATCGGGCTCGGCGTGCTGATCCTCGTCCCCGAGTGCTACCAGCCTCTGCGCGCGGTGGGCGCGGCTTTCCATTCCAGCGAAGACGGCGTCGAGGCGGTTCGCCGCGTCACCGACGTCCTGGCCGAGCCGGCCCCGCACTTCGGCACGCGCGTTCCGCCCCGTGGACAACTCACTGTGGCCAACCTGAGCATCGCCCGTCGCGGCGGCTTCGCCCCTGCTGGTGCCTCGTTCTCCGTGCGCCGAGGCCAAACGACCTGGCTCCGCGCCCCCAGCGGCGGTGGCAAATCCACCATCCTCGCCGCCCTCCTCGGCTTCCTCCCCACCTACGACGGCACCATCACCCTCGGCGACGTCCCTCTGGCCTCGGTGGATGTGGACCGCTGGCGCGCGGATGTCGCGTGGGTGCCGCAGTCGCCGGTGTTCAGCGGCGGGACCGTCCGTGCGGAGGTGGCCGGCGTTGGCTCCGGGCTCGGCGCAGCCTCGGTTTTCGTCGATTCGCCCGCGGGTGACTCCGTTGTCGGCTCGGGCGCGGTTGGGTCTGCGCTGCGTGCGGCTGGAGGTTTCGAAGCCGCCCAGGGTGGCTCTGAAGAAGCCGGCGCGGCCGGTGCTGCCTCGGTCGGCGCGGCTGATGTTGTCGATGAGGTCCTGGCGGAGCTCGGGCTGTCGGGGTTGGGGGACCGGCCCGTCGGACAGCTGTCGTTGGGGCAGCGGCAGCGCGTGGCGGTCGCGCGGGCGTTGGTGAGGGTGCGGGCGGGCGCGTGGCTGCTGTTGCTCGACGAGCCGACGGCCCACCTCGACGAGGTGAACGCCCGGCGCGTGATGGGCGCCGTCGAGCGGGCCGTGGCGGGCGGGGCGGCGGCGATCATCGCGGCGCACGAGCGGTCGGCGCCGGTGGCGGTGGCGGATGAGAAGCCGTTGTCCGGCACCACGTCCGCCGGCACTGCGGGGTCCGGTCGGCCGCTGCCGTGGCGGCTTTTGCTCGACCGTCGGCTGTTTTCCGGAGCGGTGCTGGGTGCCTTGGCGCTGTTGGCGGGCGTTGCGCTGACGGCGACTTCGGGGTGGCTGATCGCGAAGGCGTCGTTGCAGCCGCCGATCTTGACGCTGACCGTGGCGGTCGTCGGCGTGCGCGCGTTCGGGCTCGGGCGTGCGGCCCTGCGCTACGCCGAACGTCTTGTCACGCACGACGCCGCGTTCCGCATCGCCGGGCGGCTGCGCGTCCGGCTGTGGGACTCGCTCGTCCGCCTCGGCCCGGCGCGCGCGTTGGCGGCCGGCGAGGGCCAGCGCCGCCTTGTCACCGACGTCGACAACATCCGCGACCTGCTGCCCCGCGTGGTCTCGCCGCCGGTCGTCGTCGGACTTGTCGCCGTGGGCGCGATCGCGGTGCAGACGGTCGTTCTTCCCTCCGCCGGCCTGCTCCTCGCTGCTGCGGTGGTGGTCAGTCTCGTCGCGCCCCGGCTCGCCCTCCTGGCCGAGCGCCACGCGACGGCCGCCCTCGCCGCCGGACGCCGCGACATCGCTGCGCGGGTCCTCGTGTTGTTCACCTCGGCGGCCGAGCTGATCGCTTACGGCACCGCGACCGCGCGCCGCCGTTCGCTGCTCGCGACCGACGCCCGGCTGACCGCCACCACCCGCCGCCAGGCCTTCGGTGCCGGCGCGGCCGATGCCCTGATCGTCCTGGCCACCGGGGCCGCCGCCGTGGGCAGCACGCTGCTCGCCGCGCCGGCCGTCGCGTCCGGCCACTTGGCGGGGGTCATGGCTCCGCTGCTGGCGCTGGTCCCGTTGGCCCTTGCCGAAGTCCTCTCGCTGCTGCCGCCGGCCGCTACCCACTGGGACACGCTGCGCGCTGCCCGCTTCCGCCTGGGTGACCTCGACACAGCTGCCGGATCAGAGCCGGCGCTGCCGGGCGAAGCGGTGCAGCCGGCTGGATTGCACCTGGCGTCCGCCTCGACGCAGCCCGACTCCGTCGGCACGGCTGGTTTGGCGCCAGTGCGAGCCGGCGAAGAACGGCAGCGCGGCAATGCCACGATCGCGTCGAAGCCGGCGCCGTTCGGCCGTGCGGCGCGCCCTCGCAAGGGGCCTGAGCTCGGCGAGGCGCCGGAGCCCGGACCGAGCGCCGTGCGGCTTCGTGGCGCCGACCTCGGCTGGCCCGGCGGCGACACCGTGCTCACCGACGTCACGCTCGACATCGAGCCCGGAACCTACGTCGCCGTGGTGGGGCCGAGCGGGGCGGGGAAGTCGACGTTGGTGGCGGCCTTGCTGGGGTTCCTGGAGCCGCGCTCGGGGGAGGTCGCGGTGCCGGGGCGGGTGTCGTGGGCGCCGCAGGAGGCGATGCTGGTGTCGACGAGCGTGGCGGAGAACCTGCGCCTCGCGAATCCCCGGGCGACCGACGAGGACGTCCGGCGGGCGCTCGACCTGGCGCAGTTGCCGGAGCTCGACGCGGCGACCGTCCTCGACAGCGCCGGCACCGGGCTTTCCGGTGGCCAGGCTCAGCGCGTCGCGCTGGCACGGGCGTTGCTGGCGGCGCCGACCGCCGACCTCGTGCTGCTCGACGAGCCCACGGCGCACCTCGACGAACGGACCGCTCGCGCCTTGCGGGCCACGCTGCGTGCCGAGCTTGCCGGGCGCACCGTCGTGCACGTCACCCACAACCTCGACGAGCAGCTCGACGCCGACGTCGTCCTGGAGGTCCGCGGCGGCCAGGTGCTCGAGTCGCAAGCGGTACCAGCCGCGAGGGGTGATTGGTGACGGTCACGATTCCGGGTCCGGGCCGCAAGCACGCGCTAGGGTCGGTGTTGCTCATGGACCCGACACTTGCCGCGCGGGCGTTGTCCGCTGCCACCGAGATCACCAGCACCGCGTTGTCCGGGGACGACCCGGAGGCCGTGCTGGACACCGTCGTGATCCGCGCCGCCGAGCTGGCCGACGCCGACCTCGGCCTGGCCATGGTCAGCGCCGAGGACGGGCACGTCGTGGTCGAGGCCGCCGTCGACCCCAGCGGCGCCGGCCGCGCGCTGCAGGGCCTGACCTTGCCCGCCGACTCCGCCGCCGGCCGCGTCGCTCGCGGGGGCGAGCCGGTGGTCAGCGACAACTTCGTCGTCGACCCGCGCACCGCACCCTTCGTGCCCGACGAGCTCCGTGGCTTCGGCCCCTTCGCCGCCGCGCCGTTCGGCTCCGGCGGCCGGGTGCTGGGCGCGCTCACGGTCTACCGCCTGCAGGGCCGCGAGCCGTTCTCCGCGGGGACCGTCGAGATGCTCGTGGCGTTCGCCGCACAGGCTGGCGTGGTGCTCGCACTCGCCGAAGGAGCCAACGCACGACACCGCGTGACGCTCTACCAAGAGCGCGAACGCATCGCCCGCGAGCTGCACGACGTGATTGTGCAACGCCTCTACGGCGCCGGCATGCAACTGGACCGCGTGCGCCGCAACATGCGCAAGCGCTTCGCCCAAGCCGACGGCGCGCGCCTGTCCGACGCCATCGACCAGCTCGACCAGACCATCGAGGAAATCCGCGGCACCGTGCGAGCCCTGCGCTCACCCGAGCCGCGCCACGACATCGGCACACCGACCGACCTCGCCGAGTCCGCCCGCGGTGAAGTCCGCATCGCCGGCGAGCTCCTCGGCTACCCGCCGACCCTCGAGCTCTCCGGCGAGTTCGCCGACATCCCCGCCGAAAGCGCCGACCACATCCGCGCGGCACTGCGCGAAGCACTGTCCAATGTGGTCCGCCATTCCGGCGCGAGCGAGACGCGCGTGTCCCTGACCCGCGACCGCGACGGCGTGAAACTCCGCGTGCGCGACAACGGATCCGGCGTACCCCAAGGCGTCGCCACCCGGGGCCTGCGTCACCTCGCCGAACGCGCCGACACCGCCGGCGGGAAGTTCTTCATCAACTCCTCACCGAGCCTCGGCACACTCGTCGCCTTCGATCTCCCTCTGGACTAGTCGCACGTGCGCGACCGCCACCCACAGCGCGCTGATCCGGCTTCAGCCTTCACGCGTCATGTGAGCCGCTCCTTCCTCTCCGACGGGCACGTTCGGCTCCCCGTTCGACATCGACCAACACCCCAGAACCGCGAGTCGCCGCTCGCTTTCACCTGGTGACGAGTCTACCGGCGATCGAACACCCATTCGACTCACGATGGGGTGAATCCGAAAGATCCTTACCGAATCCGCCGTGGCCGACCGTGATCTCACGCGCGCGCGAAACCTCCGAACGGCCTAGTCGATTTCCGAGCGGCGGTACCGGATGGTCACTCGAAAATCGAGGTCACCAGTTCTGTCGGCGGTGGCTGTTAGGGTCGCCATGATCAGTCACGAGGGGGTCGCTTCATGTGGGAAACCGTGGCGGCGGAAGTCGTCAAAGCAATGGCTGTGGCCGCGCTCGGCGGGGTGAAACAGCTGGTGTCGCGCAAGCTCGAACAGCGCCGGACCGCCGCCGACGTCGAGGCGATCCTCAACGACAAAGCCCGCACCGCAACGGTGATCGCCGAGCTGCTCGCGACCGATCAGGAGTTCGTCGAACAGATCGAATCACTGCTGCCACGATCGAAGGGAACTGGCAGCAGCAGCGACTTTCCCGCGTCGGCCGAACCCTTTGTCGACCGCGAAAGTGAACGCGCGCTCGTCGCCGGCCCCGGCGCCCGCCTCGTCACCGGGCCGCGCGGCGCGGGCAAAACGGCGCTGCTGAGCCGGCTTGCCACCGACCTGCGCCCGCACCTCCCGAAACAGATCTACGTCGACCTCGCCGACTACCGGTCCGGTTCGCTGGTGCGCCGCACCGAGGTGGCCGCGCGCGTGGTGCGAGCGCTTGACGTCGGCAGTGACCTGACCGCCACAGAAACACCCCAGCTCTGGGAGCAGTACCGCTCCGTCACCGCACGCCACCGTTTCCTGCTCGCACTCGACAACGCCGAAGCGGCCACCGACCTGCACGGCCTCATCCCGCCGTCGCCGCACAGCGTCGTTCTCGTGACCGCGATCAAGGCCGGTGACGACCTGCGCAAGGAGTTTCCCGCCCCGCCGATCGAGGTCGGTCGGCTCGCGCTGCCGGACGCGCTCGCCCTGCTGAGCCGCCTCTCCCACCCGAGCGTGATCGCCGCCGAGCCCGCCGCGGCCGAGGAACTCGTGGACCTGTGCGACCACATGCCCTTCGCGGTCCGGCTCGCCGCCGTCCGCGTCGCGCGGAGGATGCAGCGCGGCCCCGGCGCTGTCACGTCCGTGTTGGAAGGCTTCCGGGCCACGGGCAAACTCGGCGGCGAGGACGTGATCGCCGCCGCATTCGAGGAGTCCTTTTCGGAGTTGACTCCCGAAGCGGCAGAGCTGTGCCGCCTCCTCGCCGCGCACCCCGGACCCGACTTCACCGCCGCCGGCGCGGCTGCGGTCTTCGGCCGCTCACCCGAAGACGCCCTCGACGAGTTGGCCGACGCCGGTTTCCTCACCCGCACAGGCACTTCCCGGCAGCGGCTGTACAACCTGATCCGCGAGGGAGCCCGCCGCGGCGGCTGGGCCGAGGTGGCTGTCGAACGCGCGCTCGAGTTCCACTGTGACCAAGCCGTGGCCGCGGATCTCCACAACGGCAAGGATCGCCTCCGGCTGTACGCGCCGCGCCCGGAGGCCGAAGCGAACGCGAACTTCGAAGGCCGCAAGCCACTCGACTGGGTCGAAGACGCCCGCGAGACGTACGGTGCACTCGCTCGGGAGGCCTACCTGCGCGAGCGCGACGTCGAGCTGGGCCAGATCTGCGGGGCGCTCGAAGTGCTCATGCTCAACCGCGGGTACCACCGGCTGTTCGCCGAGATCAACAACTGGGGCATCCGCGGTGCGCGCCGGCTCGGCGACCGGCCGCTGCTCACGCGCGTGCTGAGCCAACAGGGCCGCACTCACTTGCTGATGCACGAGTTCACCACGGCGAAGCCGTTCCTGGACGAGTCGCTCACGTTGGCGCGTGAGCTTGCGTCGCCGGGCCTGCTGTCGTCGGTGCTGGAGTTCTGCGGCCGTTTCCGCGAGGAAGAAGCCCGGCAGTACCCGCAACAGGCATCAGGGCTGACGGCCGAGGCAGTGACGTTGCTGGACGAAGCGATTCGCATCGACCGCGCCGCGGGGCCGGAAGCCGCACGAAGCCTGGGCATTCACACGCGGATGCTGGCCAACGTCCTCGTCGGGCTCGCACGATGGGACCAGGTGTTCGCGCTGCTCGGCGAGTCGGAGCAGCACACCACCGAGGACCGCAACCGCTCCCGGATCCTGCTGGTCAAGGGAAAGGCCGAGACGGCCCTGGGCTCTTTCGACGCCGCCGCCAGCACCCTGGGCCAGGCCTGGCAGCTCGCGAACACCTCAGGAGCCTCGCAGTACGCGGCCGAGTTCGACGCCGCCTTCGCGACGCTCGCCGAGGCCCGCGGCGACCTGCCGGCCGCACTTGAGGCGTGGCGACGGGCGTGGCAGGTCTATTTCGCTGCCGGGCACCCGCGGCAGGCGGAGTTCGCGGTGAAGTTCAGCGCCGTCGAAGAGCGGATACGGCGGCGCCATTGAGATCACCGGTCAACGGCCGGCTCGTCGCAAGCCGCACATAAGCAAAAGCGGCCAGCAGCACGGGATCCACGTCGGCCGTCAGCGCGTGCGTCTCGCCGGTCGAGTCGCGCACGAGACAGCCGCCGTCGGTCGGCGCGGCCGCGAGCCGAGCGGCGGGCCAGTGGGCGAGCAGGTCGTCGAGTCGTCCGGGCTCGTCCGCGTAGACGACGGTGGCAGCGTCGAGTTCGCGCAGCTCGGCGTTGTCGGCGTGGGCGAGTACATGCCGGTACTCGAGGTCCGGCGCCTTCTCCGCGACGAGCGGGAACCGCACGAGCTCACCCGACGCGTCGACGCCGGCCACGAACGCGGCCGCAGGCGAGGTCAGCGGCTCGGGATCTGCGACGGGCGGAAAAACCGGGTCGTCGGGCGCGTTCAGGCCGAGCAGTGCATAGAGCAGGCCGGCGAGCAGCGGTGCGCCCGGATCTTCCACGGCCTCTTGGATGATCGGCGCGTGCGAGCCAGGCCGGTGCCGAGCGATCGCGCCGTCGATCTGGTCGCGCAGGCCGAACTCCGTCACGAGTTTCGGCACGCTCCGGGCGAGGGCGGCGAGCGGCGAGTCCGCGACCGTCGTCGGTGATCCCGGCGTCGTGAGCAGCACCGGTTTGTCGACGGCGGCCGCGTACAGCGCGGCGGATCCTTCGTCCGACAACACGCAATCCGCGGCGAGCACGGCCGCCTGCCAGCCGTGGTCAGGCGGGACGAGCGCGAGCCCGGCGGCGATGGCCGGCCGCAGCCACGACCGCACCTGCCACGGTCCGTGCGCCGCCCAGACGCCCGGGTGCAACGTCAGCACGACGCGGTAATCGTCGAACGGCAGGCATCCCAGCAGCTCGACAGGCAGCTCGGGGCGTCGGCCGAACAGGGAGTGCTTGCCCCAGGTCGACGCGAGCGTCACGACCGTGCGGCCGCCCGCGTCGAGCGCCTTGCGGTAGCGGGAAACGCGGTGCCGGCTCATCACCATGCGGTCGAGGCAGGGGTCGCCGATGACCACGGCCCGCTCGGCGGCGGGCGGACACGACCGGGTCAGCTGCGCACGCTGGCTTTCGTGCGAGAGCGCGATGGCCGCCGGCACCACTTCACCGTTGTGGACGAGCTTTTCCGGGTCGAGGCCCGACGTGACACGGCTGCCCGGATAGTACTTCTGGTAGCCGATTCCGTGGGGCACCAGCAAAATCGGGGCGTCGAGCTCCGTCAGCACGTCGTTTTCGCTGGCCGCGAGCGCGAGGTCGAACCGGGTCGCCGTGGCCTGGTCCCAGCCGATCACGGGCGGTCCGAGCCGGCGCAGCGCTTCCGGCACGCCGGTGGAGAGGATGCCGGGCCGTGGCTCGTCGTGCGTGAAGACGAGCTGGATCCGCCGGTCGCTGCCGAACAACGAGACGACGTCGAGCAGGCGCGTGAGCGTGGTCAGGGTGCGCACGACGACGAGCACCTTGCGTTCGAACTCCGTGGTCAGCCAGTGGTCATACGCCGGATCAGCCGGGACCTTCGGCCAAAACGACGGGGGGTATGCGTTTTCGGGCATCACTTGCCGCGGCGGGCGATCCAGGCGGCGGCTTGGGTGCGGCGTTGCATGCCGAGCTTGGCGAGGACCGAGGTGACGTAGTTCTTGACCGTTTTTTCGGCCAGGAAGAGGCGTTCCGCGATTTCGCGGTTGGACATGCCCTGGCCGATGAGCTCCAGGACGTCGCGCTCGCGGTCGGTGAGGGCGGCGAGGTCGTCGGTGGGCGGGTGGCGCAGTTTGTCGAGCACGCGGGCCGTGGAGACGGGGTCGAGCAGCGAGTGGCCGGCGGCGACCTCGCGGACGGCGTTGACCACGTCCTGGCCACGCACCTGCTTGAGCAGATAGCCCGAAGCGCCCGCCATGATCGCGCCGACCATGGCCTCCTCGTCGTCGAAAGCGGTGAGCATGAGGCAGGCCGGCGGGTTGGGCTTTGAGCGCAGCTCGCGGCACAGCGTGATGCCGTCCCCGTCGCCGAGCCGGACGTCGACCACCGCGACGTCCGGCTCCACGTGCATCGCGACGGCCAGCGCCTCCTCGACGCCCCCGGCCTCGGCGACCACCTCGATGTCCGCCTCGTCGCCCAGCAGGTCGCGCAGGCCGCGGCGGACCAGTTCGTGGTCGTCGACGAGCAGCACCTGGATCGGCATACCCCGAGGTTACGGCTTCGGGGCGGTCGTTGCCGGTGCTGGTGCCCGAGGACACGTTGGGGCGCGATGTCGACACGATGTCGGCGCGACGGCGGCGCGGCGGAAAATCACCGGATGCACCCGATCAGGTTGCCGCGGGAAATCGTTCGGAATTGATCCGTAACGGTTTCGGCGGCACGGCGATATGCCCGGCATCGCTTCGCCGGACTCTTCGGAAGGTTTTCCTGTTGGCTCTCTTTCGCCGTGTCATTGGTACGTTCGCCCTGATTGCGGGGCTCATCGTGGTCGGCTCTGCCGCGGCGCAGGCGGAACCGGGAAATCCGGTGGGCGCAATTCCGGAAACGTCGATATCCCCATTCGGTGGCTATCCGTTCCTGGTCGCCGCGGGTGCGTTGATCGCGGCCGCCGCGTCCGCCGGGCTGGTCCTCTACCTGCGCCGCCGGCCGGCCTGATGCGGATCGTCGTGGTCACGGCCCTGGTGGTGGCCGTCGCGGCTCTGCTGCTGGTCGCGTTCCTGCGCCCGCCCGAGACACTGCCGGCGCAGCAGGTGGTGACGACGAGCAAGCCGTCGACGAGCCGCGCCGGCTGATCAGCGCGGCACGGGCGGGAAACGGGTCTCGTTGCGGTCGACCTTCGCGTTGCCCACTTCGAGGAGGTCGATGTCCAGGGCGTCGGCCAGTTGGACCAGGTAGAGGAGGACGTCGGCGATTTCGTCGCGGACGTTGGCGGTCAGGGTGGGGTCGGAGCGGTATTCGCGGGCCTCTTCGGGCGTGAGCCATTGGAAGAGGGAGATGAGCTCGCCGACTTCGCCGGAGAGGGCCATGACGAGGTTCTTCGGGTGGTGGAACGGTTCCCAGTCGCGGGCGGAGGCGAAGTCGCGGAGGCGTTGGGTGAGCGCGTCGAGAGTCACGGGAGATTGCGTACCACGGCGGTCACGGTGGGCTAACGGCCGTATGGCGGACTTTCGTTGACCCTCGCGCCGCGGTTTCCCTAGCGTGGTTGGCCGGGTTGGGGAAAAGCGGAAGGAAAGGCCGTGGAGTACCTGCGCAGGCGCGTGGTCCTGATCGCGTTCGTGCCCGGTGCGGCGCTGGTGCTGGTGGCGTTGGTGATCGGGATTTTCCTGGTGCAGCAAGCGAATCACGTGCGAGGGCTGGCGGATGAGACAGCGCGGGCGTCGAACGACGTGACGCGGACCGTGGTGGGGTTGCAGGAGCGGCGGGGCAAAGCGCTGCTCGCGGGCGACCGGCTGGCTGAGTACACGGGTTTTACGCAGCGTATCGACGACGCGATCGCCGGCCTGCGAGAGCTCACCCGGGCGGCGCCGGATGCGGAGACGGCGTATCAGCAGAACACGGCGGTGGATCTGCTGGTGGCGACGGAAGGTTTGTACCGAGCGGATTCTCTCGCGCTGGCGGCGCTCGATGGGACCACGCGGCGGCTCTTCACGGACGCGGTGGGCGGGTACCGGACGACGCTCGCGAGCGCGGCGGGCAGGCTCACGCAGAGTGGTCGGGAGCGGTACGAAGCGCTTGTGCGGGGTGAGGACTGGAGCACGCTGACGGCGGTCGAGAACGCCTACGCCGACGCGGCGCCGCTGCCGGTCGCGATGCCGACGTGGCGCGCGGCGACGGCGGTCGCAGGGCGTGGGTTGGGGGAACTCTTCGCGCAGCAGAACAACTTCGCGGTGCAGATGACGGTTGATCACGCTCACCGCACTTTGGGCGGGGCGCTCGCCGGCGGGGTGGCGATCGTGGTGTTCGCCGGCGTGGTGATGGCGGTGGCGATTCGGCTCGCCGACCAGCTCACGGACCCGCGGCGGCTCGCGCTGGGGCGGGCGGCAGTGGCGCGGAACGCCGCGGAGCTGCGGCGGGCCGAAGTCGAGTGGGGAACCGGGCAGGAGACGGAGTCGCGGCAACGCTCGGAGCCGCGGCGGAGCACGGTGGCGCAGCGATCCCCGGAGCCCGAGCGACGCGCGGAGCTGCGGCAACGCTCAGCGCTGCGGCACAGGGCCGCGGCAGCACGCAGCGGCGCGGCGTCCCGCTGAGGCCAGGCGAGGAATAGTCCTGGGTCGCAGCGTGGCATCTGTCCTGTGGTGACAGGGCACACGCCGATGCCACGGCAATGGCAAGAGCGCTGGCAAGGGACGGCGCCGAAGCGATTCACGGGTGGTGCAGGCCCGGGCCGTGGCACAGCACGGCCGCGGCAGAGCAATAGCCGGCCCGGCACGGCGCCGAACCGATCCGCGCGGTGGCGCAGGCCCCGGCCGCGACATCGGATCGAGGCGGCGCCGATCCGACTTGTGGTGGGAGTGTGGGAGAGGGGCCACGGGATGAGTCGCGATGGCGGCGATCCGATCTGCAGTGTGGCGTGGGAATGGCACCACGGGACGGGTCGCGGCCGCGATGGTCCGACCCGCGGTGAGAGGCAGGAGCGGGCTGGGGCATCGGGTCGAGACGGCACTGAACTGATGTGCGGGGTGACGCCAATCGGGCGGCGGCGGTGCCGGGCTGCGATGGAATCGATCCGATCCGCGGTGCGCATGGAACGGGCCGCGACACCAGTCGCGATGGTGTCGGTCAGATCCGCGGCGGGTGGCGGGACCGGTCGCGATGGCGCTCAGCCAACCCGGGAGATCCCTCGCGATGGCGCTCAACCAACCCGGGAGATCGGTCGCGATGGCGCTCAACCAACGCGGGGGTCGGTCGCGATGGTGCTCAATCGACCCGGGGGGCCGGTCGCGATGGCGCTCAGCCAACGCGGGGGTCGGTCGCGATGGTGCTCAATCGACCCGGGGGGCCGGTCGCGATGGCGCCCAGCCAACGCGGGGGTCGGTCGCGATGGTGCTCAATCGACCCGGGGGGCCGGTCGCGATGGTGCTCAACCAACCCGGGGGACTGGTCGCGATGGTGCCCAGCCAACCCACGAGACATCACCTCACCGAGCCCCCGAGCGATGGCCCGCCAGAGCCCCGCCCGACGAGAACCACAGGTCACCCCCGGTGCGCGGTTGGGCCGGAAAGAGCACGCCGTTGGCCCACACGCGCGGCGAACGGCATGCGGCAGACTGGTGCGCGTGAGTGCTCCCCCGGATCTGCGGTCCTACCTGCGTACGTTGGACGTGGAAACGCTGGTGGACCTGCTGTACGCCCAGGTGCGGCGTGACCCTGAGTTACGGCATTCGCTGGAACTGCGGTGCGCCACTCAATCGGGTGAGGTTGCGGAGGCGCATCGGCTGTTGGACACGGCGGTGCAGGACGGCAATGTCGAGTACACGGCCAAGGTGGGCGCCGTGCTGGACACCTTGGGGCGGTTGCTCGATGCGGGCAGTCCGGCGGACCTGGCGCCGCTCGCGCGGCGGACTGTGGATGACATCGGTGAGGTGCTGGAGCAGTCCGGGGATCCGTCCGGTGACCTCGGGGACAAGCTGGACTTCGCAGTCGAGCTGTACGCGCGGGCGTGTGTTGCGCGGCCGCCGGATCCCGAGCAGTTGGCCGAGTGGCTGCTGGAGGTGGAGTTCGACGGGCCCGGAAGGCCGACGATCGCGCTGGCGGATTTCGCTGAGGCGTTGGGGGAAAAGGGACTTGAGCGGATCAAGTCTACTGTGGACGAAATACTGACAGGCGGGCCGACGGGGTACCGCCGGGACGTCGCGGAGCGCATGCTGGAGGAGCTCGCCGAGGTGCGCGGGGACGTGGACGCGCTGGTCGCGATCCTGTCGGCCAAGCCGCCGCGCGTGGATGTGAGCCTGAAGATCGTGCGGGTGCTGCGGGCGGCCGGGCGGCACAGCGAGGCCATCGCGCACGCGGCCCGCGCGCTCACGCCGCACAAGACGCACCAAAACCCGCACCAAACCCTGCCCGAGCCGGAAGACGAGACAGTCACCTTGCGGCGCAAGGAGTTCGACGAGGCGCCTGACAGCGTCACGTACACGGCGTTGCGCGAGGCGGCTGTCGAAGCGGGCGTGTGGTCCGTGCAGCGCGTCGCGGCCCTCGCGCGGCTGAGGGAGCGCGCGGCCGACAGTGAAGAAGGCGCCGAAGAGCTCGCCCGGGCGCTGGTCGCCGAGGATCGGCCCGACGAGGCGTGGCGCGCGTGCGTGCGCTTCGGTGGGTCGCTGGCGTTGCGCGTGGAGCTGGCCGCGTCGCGCGAGGTTGCGCACCCGGCCGAGACGATCCCGGTCTACCGCAGCCAGGTCGAGCAGCTCATCGAGCAGAAGGACCCGCAGGCCTACCGCGAAGCGGCGAAGCACCTGAAGAAGCTGCGCACGCTGCACAAACGCGCCGGCACGGCGGAGGAGTTCACGGGGTACCTGGCCGACTTGGTGAGCGTTCACCGGCGCAAGACACGGCTGATCGCGGAAGTGCGCGCGGCTCGGATCGCGTTGCCGAAACCGCGTAACCTTCCGGCTTCTGACTCGTTGACCAGCTGAAACACCTCGCACGTAGCTCTTTTCCGCGTCGTCGCGGTGGTCCCTCTTCGCAGCCGGCTCCCTGGCCGGTCGCGGATACCGCGCCCGGGGCCACCGCGGCCGCGCGTCCCGCGGATCCGCGCCCGCACCAGCGATGCAACGATGTTCCGCATGAGTCCGGTGAGCCGCGCCCGCAAGAAGAGCCCCCAGCCCGCCACGCCCAGCGTGAACGGCCTGTTCAAGGACGTCCTCCGGGACTTCTCCGCCGTCGCGGCGGAGCCCGGCCCGTTCGACGTCGAGCTCCTCGCCTCCGAGGTGCTCGGACAGTGGTGGGACCTCGCGATCGAGGGCGAGCCCGACGGCGGCGAGCAGCTGGGCTTGGAGCTCATCGCGTTCGCGCAGCGCAAGATCACGCCCGGCGCGGCGGCGCTGCTCGCCGCGCTGAAGGTGCTGGCCGAGACCGAGGAGGAGCGCACGGCGGCCGCCGAGGCGCTCGCCGTGGTGCTCTCGCGCGGCATCCCCGAGCCCGAGTGGGCCGGTGAGGTCGGCCGCGTGACGGTCGGTGAGATCTGGCGGACCGGCGACGTCTACGGCGACGAGTCCTCGCTGCTGTGCACATTCTCCCGCGGCGACGCGACGCTCGGCCTGCTGGCGCTGCTCGACTTCACCGAGCTCGGCCGAGTGCGCGACCTCGTGGTGATCGACGAGCCGCACGAGGTTCTGGCCGAGATGCGCACGCAGATCGCCGACGACGGCGAGCTCGTGGTCCTCGAGAAGGTCGCGCCGGCCGACGCGCACCGCCTGCTGCTCGACGGCATCGCCGCGACCGACGGCATGGACGAGCCCGACGTCGGCGAGGACTACACGCGCTTCCACGCCGTGGCGATGGCGTGGCTGCGGGCGTTGCCGGAGCCGTCAGCCGGCCGGGGTGTCGAGGAGTGGCCGGACGCGCGGCGCGACGCGATCGTGGAGGAGTTCCTCGGGAAGGTTTCGTTCGCCGACGTCGAGGCGGCGCGGTCGGTGGCGCGGCTGCTGGTGGACCACGGGTGCCGGACCGAGCCGGCGGATCCGCTGCGCGTCGGGCCGGAGAAGCTGGCGCGATTCCTGGAGTCGTTGCTGGGTGGGGAGTACGAGGTCGAGGACGAGGATCTCGTGCCGCCGGTGGTGCTGGCATGGGCTTCTTGGGCCGCGGCTCGGGGCGGGTTGTCGGAGGTTGCTTCGGCTGCTCTTGTCGAAGACGTGAAGGAGTATTTGGCGGAATACCTGTCCGACGAAGATGAGTCCGAAGAGGATGAGGTTTCGGATTATCTGGATGGGACGGAGTCTGCCGAAGAGGTTTTGGGGGTCGTGGAGCGGCGACGGTTTGCCGTGCCGGAGTTGTCCACGGTGATCGGGGATGAGGAGCTGACGGATCTGGATCCGTCGGATCCGGAGCAGCGGCGGATGCTGGTCATCGGGGGGCATCCGGAGTATCACGAGTCGTTGGCGAATGACGAGTTCGATGGTGCTGATGGGCTGAGGCTGGCGTTGGAGACGTCGGTGGTGGATCAGCTTTGGGAGGACTCGCCTGAAGAGGTTTGGGTGGCGGCCCAGAAGTTGATCGAGAAGGGGTTGACGAGGGAAGAGGTTTTGGGGGAGTTGGTCTCTGTGCTGGAGGGGCAGTTGGAAGAGGCTGAGGATGAGGATCGGTTGGATTATGATTTGGAAGGGTATCGGGAGGCGTTGACTGCGGTTGAATAGCCGTTGTCACGGCTCGATCCGCTGGCGCGGATCATTGCGCTTGGATTAGCGCATGTTGGCACCCCGATTTTTTAGTGTCCCTACGGTCTGGACTATTTGTCAAGGCGGGAAAGAGTACCTTGACAAATAGTCCAGGCCGCGTGGAAGGCGGGGATCGAGGTGCAGGGCCGGGTCTGGGTGCGCTGGTGAGTTTGTGGAACTGGTGCGGTTGTGTGGTGGGGGAAAGCGAAAAGCATAAAAGAAAGCCCCGGCCGGGTGTGGCTGGGGCTTTTGTTGGTTATGCCGTTGGGGTTTGGCTGGGGACTACGGGGATGGTGGCGGCTGCGGTGGCGGCCTTGCGGCGGCGTTCGCGGATGGCTTCGTCCAGGTCGACCAGGAAGGTGCTGGCGGCCATGGCGACGAAGAGGGCCAGTCCGAGTACTGCGCCGATCCAGGTGAGGACGATGGAGAACACCGGGGGCCTCCTTCCCAGGTCAGATGCGAATTTCCCTTCTGTTCAGGGTCGCTTTCACGAGGCTCGCCCGGTATCGGCCAACTGGTTACGAAGCCGCCCCCCGAACTGGCCGATCGGCCGAGGTCGGGGGGCGGAGGGTGAGGATGCGGGGCAGGCGAGGGCTATGTGGGTGACAAAGCCGCCAACAAGGCCGCCGACGAAGCTGACGACAGAGCCGCCGAACAAGCCATCGCCGCGCCGGAGGACAGGCCACCGCAGGGCCGGCCAGGAAGCGGTCAGAGCTTGCGCAGGCGCACGCGGTTGATGGAGTGGTCGGCGTCCTTGCGGAGCACCAGCGTGGCCCGTGGGCGCGTCGGCTTGATGTTCTCCATGAGGTTCGGTTCGTTGATCGTGCGCCAGAGGTGGCGGGCTTCCTCACGGGCCTCGTCGTCGTCGAGGCCGGCGAAGTGGTGGAAGTGCGAAGCCGGGTCGGAGAACGCGGTGTGGCGGAGCTTGAGGAAGCGCTCGACGTACCAGCGTTCGATGTCGTCGGTGTGCGCGTCGACGTAGATGGAGAAGTCGAACAGGTCCGAGACGGTCAGGCGCGGGCCGGGCTGCAGGACGTTCAGGCCCTCGATGATGAGGATGTCCGGGCGCTCCACGACCTGTTCCTCGCCGGGCAGGATGTCGTACGCGAGGTGCGAGTACACAGGCGCCGACACGCGTTCGGCGCCGGACTTCACCTCGGTGACGAAGCGCAGCAGGGCGCGCCGGTCGTAGCTCTCCGGGAAGCCCTTGCGGTGCATGATGCCGCGGCGGGTCAGTTCGTCGCGGGAGTACAGGAACCCGTCGGTGGTCACGAGGTCCACGCGCGGGTGGTCCGGCCAGCGGGCGAGCAGCGTGCGCAGGATGCGGGCCGTGGTCGACTTGCCGACCGCGACGCTGCCGGCGACGCCGATTACGTACGGCACCTTCGTGCTGACGCACTCTTCGCCGAGGAACGTCGTGGTGGCCTCGTACAGCTGTTGACGGGCTTTGACCTGCAGGTTGATCAGTCTCGACAGCGGCAGGTAGACGTCGGCCACCTCGGCGAGGTCGATCTGCTCGCCGAGACCCCGCAGCCGAACCAGCTCATCGGCGGTCAGGGGCAGTGGGGTCGAGCTGCGCAGCTCCCGCCACTGTTCCCGGTGAAGCTCGACGTAGGGACTGAGTTCACGGACCCGTGGCATCGCACACTCCTCGGCCGTCGCCTGCGCTGGCTCCGTACTGGGCACTACCTTGCGAGTAACGCTCCATCAACGGTAGGGCCTACCGCGCGTGAACGCGCTGTGATGTGGTGCACGCGGTCCGAACCGTTGCCTGACGCGATCACCGAGGGTTACGGCGGCGGCCGAAAACTTCCTCCCACGCGGCGGCCACCTGGCGTGCGCACGTGGCCGGATCGACGCCGCCGACGCCGGTGCCCAAGCCGGGCATCGCGATGGTCTCCACGAGTTCGCGCACGGGCCCTTCGTCGAGCATCCCGTGCCGCCACTGCAGGAACACCGCGCGCGCCGCGAGGTACGGGTGCACGGTGTCGGCGGGCAGCCGCTCGCCGGGCTCGCGCATGGTCGGCGCGCTGATCAACCACGCCGGCTCGGCCTCGCCCGTCGGCACGATCACCGACTCGCCGAGCGGCAGTTCTCCGCCGTACGAAGCCAAGATGGCGCTGCGCACGTTCTGCTCGACGTCCGGGAACGCCCGCGCATACACGGCGTCGATCCCGCCGCGCATCCAGCCGTAGGAGTTGGCGGGACTCACGACCGCCTGGGCGACGACGTCCAGCACCGAACCACGGTGCACCCGAACCATCTCGACCTCGGTCCTGAGGGTGGAGACGGCGCCGGTCCACGCGGCGGCGAGCGGTTCGTCGACGGCACACAGCACCAGTTCCGGCGTCGCGGACGAAACCGGCGGGTCGACGTCCTCGTGCCCGGTGTGTGTGCCCGATTCGGCGGTCACGGTTCCAGCATGGCAAAAAAAGCCACGTGGCGTAACCGGTTTGAGTTGTGGCTGTCCGAGTGAAAACCGCCACGTCCGTCCGAAGTAGCCTGGCGGTCGTGTTGCGGATCGCGTATTTCGGCCCTCAGGGCACGTTCACCGAACAGGCCGCCCGTGCGCTCGCGCCGGGTGAGGACCTGACCCCCTACGAGACCGTCCGGCTGGCGCTCACTGCCGTTCGCGAAGGCGCTGCCGACGCGGCGTGCGTGCCGATCGAGAACTCCGTCGAGGGCGTCGTGCCGACGACGCTCGACGGTCTCAGCGACGGAGCCCCGCTGGTCGCCGTCGCGGAGACCATCCTGCCCATCCACTTCAGCGTTCTGGCGCGTCCTGGTGGTGGCGAGATCCGCACCGTCGCGAGCCACCCGCACGCCCTCGCGCAGGTGCGGGAGTGGCTCGAGGCGAACCTGCCCGGTGCGACCGTGGTGGCCTCCTCGTCCACGGCGTCGGCCGCCGTCGGCGTGGTCGAGGGCACCTACGACGCGGCCGTGTCCGCGCCGGTCGCCATCGAGCACTACGCGCTGAAGGAGCTGGCCACGGGCGTCGCCGACGTCCACGATGCGCAGACGCGCTTCCTGCTGGTCCGCCGCCCCGGCGAGCTACCCGAGCCCACGGGCGCCGACCGCACGTCGATCGTCGCGGCGGCCGTGAACCGCACCGGCACGCTGGCCGAGCTGCTCGCCGAGCTCGCGAGCCGCGGCATCAACCTCACGCGCCTCGACGCGCGCCCGACCCGCAACAACTTCGGCGAGTACCGCTTTTTCATCGACTTCGAGGGGCACGTGGCCGAGCCGCGGATCGTCGACGCGATGGCCGCGCTGCGCCGCCGCTGCCACCTGCGCTTCCTCGGCTCGCACCCGCGGGCCGACGACGTCGCCGCCACCGTCGAGGCCGGCGCGGGCAACCAGGACTTCGTCGACGCCCAGGCCTGGGTCGACGCCGTGTTGAAGGGAGAAGGCGCGTGAGACTGTTCCTCGTCCGCCACGGCCAGACCGACGGCAACGTGCGGGGCGCGCTCGACACGGCGCTGCCCGGTCCGCCGCTCACCGAGCTGGGGCAGGAGCAGGCGAAGGCGCTCGCGGACCGGCTCGCCGCGGAGCCGATCGTGGCCGTGTACGCGTCGCAGGCCACGCGCGCGCAGCAGACGGCCGCGCCGCTGGCCGAGGTGCTCGGCCTCGAGGTGCAGGTGATCGAGGGCGTGAAGGAGGTCGACGCGGGCGACCTGGAGGGCGCCACCGACGCCGAGTCGATCCGGACCTACCTCGAGACGGCCAAGCGCTGGACGGAAGGCGACCTCGACGCCGTCATCCCCGGCGGCGAGTCGGGCGCCCAGGTGCGGGCCCGCATGGTCGGTGCCGCTGACGACCTGCGGGCGAAGCACGAGCAG
Source organism: Amycolatopsis sp. NPDC051372 (assembly GCF_040682095.1). NCBI lineage: Bacteria > Bacillati > Actinomycetota > Actinomycetes > Pseudonocardiales > Pseudonocardiaceae > Amycolatopsis > Amycolatopsis sp. NPDC051372. The sequence goes on along the minus strand of NZ_JBFBAF010000006.1, from coordinate 135,937 downwards.
ACCGACCCGGACGGCATCGTCGTGCTGGTCAGCCACGGCGGCGCCATCCGGCTCGGCGCGGAGTTCCTGGCGTCGAACGTGCCCGCCGACCTGGCGAGCAGCGCGCTCATCCCCAACACCGGCGTTGTGGAGCTCCTCGCGGAACCGGACGGCACCTGGACCTGCCTCACCTGGGTCGATACGGCCCTATGAGCAACCACACCGCGAGATCGCTTGAGGCGATCTCTCCGCCTAGGCGGAGCCTAGGCAGAAAACACAGGCCAGCCCTCCTGGCGGTAGGCGCTGTCCCAGAACATCCACTCGTACTCACACGCCCGGGTGAAAGCGGCGAGCATTTTTTCGCGCGTCGCCTCACCCGCGGCGTCGGCGGCGCGGTCGAGGGCGTCGCGGCCCTTGCGGACGGTCGCTTCGAACTCGTCGCCCGCGTACGTGTCGATCCACGGCCGGTACGGATTGTCGTTTTCCGGCGACTGCCGCGTGAGGATTCCGGCGCCCACGCTCTGGTACACCCAGAAGCACGGCAGCAGCGCCGCGAGGAGCTCGCCGTAGCTGCCGGTGTGGGCCGTGGCCAGCAGGAATGACGAGTACGCGACGCACGTCGGCGATGTCTCGATGTCGGCCAGATCGGTCTCCGAGAGCCGGAACCACTTGAAGTAGCTCTCGTGCATCTCGCGCTCGATCACGATGGCGTCGCGCGCCGCTCCGGCCAGGAAGGCGACGTCGTCGACCTCCGGCGCCTTGGCCGCCGCGGCGGCCAGCGCGCGGCCGAAGCCGACGAGGTACCGCGCGTCCTGGACCAGGTAGAACTGGAACCGCTCGCGCGACAAAGTGCCGGTCGCGAGCTCTTCGTTGAACGGGTGGACCGACATGGCGTGTTGTAGTTTCACCGTGTGTTGCCATGCCTGGTGAGAAAAGCCCGTCATGATCGCCTTCCGTCTGGTGAAGAGTTCACGATGCCGGCGCAACCCGGTGCGGAGGTCGCACGTCCACTGAACGGTGGTTACCCAGCACGGGGAGGCAACTGAGATGGTAAGCACGACAAAATCACGAATTCCCTTGGTCTTTCTTGCTGCGCTGGGCGCGTCCGGCGCCCTGCTGTTGTCGGCTTGTGGTGGCGGAACCACGCCGACCGCAAGCAACACGCCAAGTTCCGACACTTCGGCCAGCACGTCCGACACGTCACCGGCGCCCACGGCCAGCTCGTCCGAGTCCTCTTCGGACAGCACGCCGGCGTCCGGCCAGCCGGTGAACAACGGGCTGTGCAAGGCCGGCGACGTCACGCTGTCGCTCGGCCAAGGCGACGCGGGCGCGGGTTCGGTGTACCGGCCGATCCTGATCAAGAACTCCAGCGGCAAGGCCTGCACGATCCAGGGGTTCCCCGGCGTCTCGTACGTGACCGGCGACGACGGGCACCAGGTCGGCCCGGCCGCCTTCCGCGAGGGCACCAAGGGCGACGCGATCAAGCTGCAGCCGGGCCAGTCGGCCGCCGCGGACGTGCAGTTCGCGCAGGCCGCGAACTTCGACCCGGCGGTGTGCAAGCCGACCGCGGTGAAGGGCCTGCGCGTGTACCTGCCGCAGGAGACGGCGTCGAAGTTCCTGCCGGACCCGGGGACCGGGTGCGCCGGGGACAAGCTGCCGGGCTTTCAGCTCGCGGTGAAGACGGTCCGGCGGGCTTGAGTTCCTAGCCCCTGGCGCAGAGTTGCTGGACGCGGATGATGTCGTCCTGTCCGGATTGGTTGTCGAAGCGGCCGGACAGGACCATTCCGTTGACGCCGGCGAGGCTTTGGGCCAGGGGTTGGTACTGGCCGTCGAAGGCGGCTGCGGCCTGGGCCAGCTCGTAGGCCGCGGTGATGCGGTGGGCGGCGTCGTCGGCCAGGCGCGTGAAGGCGGTGGGGTCGTAGCCGCTCGTCGTGTCAGGGAGGTGGCCGGCGCGGTTGAAGGCGTCGCAGGCGGCTGCCGCGTCGACGTTCGCGCCGCCGCGTTGGCCGGAGAGGCCCCAGAGGAGACCGGTGATCAGGATTCCGATGGCGAATCCCGCGGTCGCGGCCAGGACCTGGGGTCTTCGGGATTTTCCGCCCGGGGCCGAGTCGTTCGGGGTGTCGGCGGTGTCGGTCGTGTCGGCGGCTGGGTTTTGCCGGTCGTCGTCCGGTAGGGGCGGGGTGTCGAGCGCGGTCATTCACGTCCTCCCGGCGGCCGGGTGATGTGCTATTTCAGCACCAAAACCGCCGGTGGGCACTGCTCTCGATGGAGTACTTCGGGTGTTGACGCCGATTCGTCATCTGGCGCCGCCGGGAAGCGAGCGCTCAGCCCCAGCCGAGTTCGTGGAGGCGGTCGTCGTCGAGGCCGAAGTGGTGGCCCAGTTCGTGCATGACGGTGATGAGGACCTGTTCGACGACCTCGGCCTCCGTGGAGCACATCCAGAGGATGGGGCGGCGGTAGATGGAGATGCGGTCGGGCAGGACGCCGCCGTAGTTCGTGGTGCGGCGGGTGAGGGCGACGCCGTGGTAGAGGCCCAGGATGGTGGGGGCCTCGTCGTTGAACTCCTCGACCAGGACGACCACGTTGTCCATCGCCTCGGCGAACTTGGGCGGGACCTGGTCCAAAGCCTCGGACACGAGCTCCTCGAAGCGCGCGCGGGTCATCTCCACCGGCATGTCAGCGGGACCCGGTGGTGCTGGGCGGGGAGCTGCTCTGGCCGCCGCCGTTGTCGGAGGGTGGGCCCGCCGCGTCGGGCTGGCCGGCGTTGTCCTTGACGCTGCCGGTGACGGCCACGAAGCCGCTGTTGTCGCTGAGGGGGGCGGCGACCTTGCAGTTGACCTTGGTGGAGCCGGCGTCCCAGCTTTCCTGTTCGCGCAGGTCCCAGCCGAGGACGAGTTTCTTGGCGCTGAGGTCGGCCTTGCCGGTGTAGTCGTCAGCGGCCTTGTTGCACTCGGTGTCGAGCCACTTGTCCTGCTTGTCCTGGTCCGGGTAGCCGTCCTTGAACTGCGTGGCCAGGTCGAGCGTCGCGATGATCTCGTACGAGTGGGGGCGGCTGCAGTCGATCGGGTCGCCCACGCCCTTGCCCGCCAGCGCCAGGCAGGTGCCGGGCGCCCACACGGCCGACTGGTCCTGCGTCTTCGCCGGGCCGGTGGTGGGCTGCAGGCCGCCGCCGGGGCCGGCCCACTGGAGGCCGCAGCGGAGCTGGCGGTCGCCGTCGGCCCACTGGTCAGCGCTCGGGCGCAGCAGGTTGGTGGTGAGCTTGCCGTACGGGTCGAGCGGGTGGCCCAGGTACGGCGTGACATCGCCGTTGCACTTCGTCTGCGCGATCTGCTGCCACTGGTCGAGGTTCGGGAAGGGCGCCTCGGCGTTGTACTGCGCGCCGATGTCGGCCAGGCTCGTCACCTCGAACAGGTGCGACTGGGCGCAGGAGACCTTGCGCACGTCGGACGCGTCCGGTGCGCTCCAGGTCAGGCAGCTGCCCGGGGGTGACTGGAACGCCTCCTGGGCCGCGGCCGACAGCTTGCCCTCACCACCGCCGGCCCCTCCCGCGAAGGAGGCCGTCCACGAGAACGCGACGGACAGCCCCAGCGCGATCACGGCGCCCAGGAACACCCCGGCCATCACCGCGCGGGTGGTCAGGGTCTGCAGGGGCGAGCGGAACCGCTCGGCGTCGGGAGACATCGATACCCATGATGCCCGCGCCGCACGAGCCGTGCGCGTCCCGGGTCGTTAGTGTGGGAAGAGACTTCGCGGTGCCGGGGGATTACGGAGCGCAGATGACGCAGGACGACAACAACGGGGCCCAGCCACCCCAAGAGCCGCCAACGGAGCCGACTCCGCGCGGATCGATGCGGTTCCAGGACGAGAGCACGACGCCGAGGGAGCCCTCGCTCGCCGAGCAGCGCGCCCGCCGGCAGGCGATCGCCGACCAGGAACGCCAGGAGGCCGAGGCCGCCGAGGCCGCGCGCAAGGCCGACCAGAAGGCCGCGACCAAGCGCAAGATCCTCATCGGCAGCGGTGTGACCGTCGGCCTGGCCGGCCTGGTCGCGACGTTCTACACGGTCGCCAAGCCGACCAACGAGACCGCCGTCTGCACGGACGCCAGCGGCGTGATCCAGAACGACCAGTTCTGCGACGAGAGCTACGCCACCTCGCACGGCGGCTACCAAAGCGGCGGCTTCTGGTTCATCCCGATCGTCGGCGGTGGCTTCCAGCAGTACCGCTACAACTACGGCGGCACCGGCACGATCGGCCAGCGCGTGTCCGGTGGCACGTTCACCGCGCCTTCGGGGAACACGAACGTCTCGACGAAGTCGGGCAAATCGGTGCAACGCGGTGGCTTCGGCATCAGCGGCAAGACGGGCACGTCCGGCGGCACGGGCGGCACCGGCAAGAGCGGGGGCTCGTAGGTGTACCGGGACCGGAGCGAGCCGCGGCGCGACTGGCAGCGGATCGTGGAGGAGCAGGGTCTCGCCTACGGCACGCCGGCGCGCGACGGCGCCGGCAAGGCCCGCCCGTACTGGGACGAGTCGGTGCACTACGTCTTCGACATGGACGAGGTCCTCTCGCTCGAAGCCGACGTCGAGCTGCTGCACTCGATGTGCCTCGAGGCCGTGGACAACGTCGTGACCACCGAGGGCTACCGGCGGTTCGGCATCCCGGAGTGGGTGTGGCCGCACATCGCCGAATCGTGGAAGCGGCAGGACCCGCACGTCTACGGCCGCTTCGACCTGCGCTACGACGGCAAGTCGCCGGCCAAGCTGCTGGAGTACAACGCGGACACACCCACCACGCTGCTCGAGGCGTCGGTGCTGCAGTGGTACTGGAAGACGACCGTCTTCGAGAACGACGACCAGTGGAACTCCATCCACGAGAAGCTCGTCGAGCGCTGGCGCGAGATCGGCGACAAGCTGCCGTCGAACGAGCTGCACTTCACCTGGTCCTCGGCCGATCCTTCCGGCGAAGACCACGTGACCACCGCGTATCTGCAGGAGACGGCCGCGGAGGCCGGGCTCGACACCGTGGGGCTCTCGATCGAGGAGATCGGCTGGGACCCGGTGCTCAAGCGGTTCGTGGACCTCGAAGAATCCCAGATGTCCACGGTCGTGAAGCTCTATCCGTGGGAGTGGGTGGTCGACGAGGAGTTCGGCCGCTTCGCCGTGGAGACGATGCCGCGCACGCTGTGGGTCGAGCCGCTGTGGAAGATGCTGCTCTCGAACAAGGCGCTGCTGGCCGTGCTGTGGGAGAACTACCCCGGGCACCCGAACCTGCTGCCCGCGTTCACCGACGACCCGGGCCTGCTCACGGAGTACGTGCGCAAGCCGAAGCTGGGTCGTGAGGGCGCCAACGTGCAGATCGTCGCCACTGGCTACGAGACGCAGACCGACGGCGTCTACGGCGCCGAGGGCTACGTCTACCAGGCGTTCGACCCGTTGCCCGAGTTCGACGGCTACCGGCCGGCGCTCGGCGCGTGGATCGTCGGGGACTCGTCCGCGGGGCTGGGGATCCGCGAGACGAGCGGGCTGGTCACCGACGACGGTGCGGCGTTCGTCCCGCACCGCATCCCCGAGTCGTGATACAACCTCCCCGCCTGATCTGCACGGTTCGCTCTGATCGTTCTGGGAGACCCCTGTGACCTCGACCCTTGCGCTGTCCGACACGTTCGGCTCCGACCTCCTGCGGGGGATCGGGGCGATCCTCTTGTACGGCGTGGTCGGCCTGCTGCTGATGTTCGCCGGGTTCTACGCGATCGACTGGACGACCCCGGGCAAGCTCTCGCAGCTCGTGCACCGCGGCCTGCCGAACGCGGTGATCGTGACCGCGTCCGGGCTGCTGTCGATGGCGTTCATCGTGGTCGTGGCGATCTTCAATTCGGCGAGCGACCTCACCGAGGGCCTGATCACGTCGCTGGTCTACGGCCTGCTCGGCATCGTTGTCCAGGTGATCGCCGTGCGGCTGCTGGAGTGGGCCACCCGCATCGACGTCGGCTCCACGATCGAGAGCGAGAAGTTCGCGCCGGCGAGCATCGTCGTCGCCGCCGCGCACCTCGCTCTGGGCCTCGTGGTGGCGGTCGGTATTTCCTGAGTACTGCTTTGCGGTCCGGTTCCCACTAGCGTGGAACCGTGCGACTGCTCAGGACGCCGGAAGACCGGTTCGCGGACCTGCCCGAGTTCCCCTACGAGCCGCAGTACGCGGAGCTCGCCGATCCCGACGGTGGCCTGATCAGAGTCGGGTACGTCGAGGCCGGCCCGGCCGATGGACCGCCCGTGCTGCTCCTGCACGGCGAGCCCAGCTGGTCGTATCTGTACCGCAAGATGCTGCCGGTTCTCGCTTCCGCGGGCCTGCGTGCGATCGCGCCGGACCTCGTCGGATTCGGCCGCTCGGACAAACCGGGCGACATCGTGGACCACACGTATGCGCGGCACGTGTCGTGGATGCGCGGGTTCGCCTTCGACGCGCTCGACTTGCGTGACGTGACCCTGGTCGGCCAGGACTGGGGCGGGCTGATCGGGCTGCGGCTGGTGGCGGAGAACCCTTCGCGGTTCGCCGGGGTTGTCGCGGCGAACACCGGGCTGCCGACGGGTGATCAGGACATGCCTGAGGTGTGGCACCAGTTCCGGTCGGCGGTGGAGAACGCGCAGGTGCTGGACATCGCGCGGTTCATCCAGTCGGGGTGCCGGTCTGTGTTGTCGGATTCGGTCCGCGCGGCGTACGACGCGCCGTTCCCGAACGAGATGTACAAGGCCGGGCCGCGGGCCATGCCGGGTTTGGTGCCGTATCGGCCGGACAACCCGGCTTCGGACGCGAACCGGGCGGCCTGGAAGACGTTGACGGCGCTGGACTTGCCCTTCCTGGTCGCGTTCTCCGACGGCGACCCCATCACGGGGGCGATGGGGCCGATCCTGCAGCGGACAATGCCGGGGGCTGTTGGTCGGACGCATCCGGTGATCGCGGGGGCGGGGCATTTTCTGCAGGAAGACGCGGGTGAGGAGCTGGCGGAGCAGGTGGCTCGGTTCGTGCGCGGCCGAGCCGGGATCTGAGCAGCCCCCGTTTTTCACGCTACCGGCGAGGGACGACGGGTTCGGGTGTGAGCATCGGGAAAGCGGGCAGGTTGTCCACAGCCTGCCCGCTTGTCCACAGCCCTTGTGTCAGGAAAGTGCGGCGTGGGTGGCCGCCAGCGCGTCCACCAGGATGGCCAGGCCTTCTTGCGCCTCGGCTTCCGTCAGGGTCATCGGCGGACCCAGGCGGAGGACGTTGTTGTGCAGCCCGCCCTTGCCGATGAGGAGGCCGCGGGCGCGGGTTTCCTCCAGCATCTGCTTGGCGGCCGCCGGATGCGGCGTCGTGGTGCCCGGCTGGACGAGTTCGATGCCGACCATCAGGCCCTTGCCACGGACCTCGCCGATCAAGGGATTCTCGGCGGCGCGCAGGCCGGACAAGAGCTGCGAACCCCGAGCGGCGCAATTGGCCTGCAGGTCGTGGTCCTTGATGTAGTCCAGCACCGCGGTCGCGCCGGCCATGGCGACAGGGTTGCCGCCGAAGGTGGAGATGGACTGGGCGTTGATGGCGTCCACGATGTCGCCGCGGCCGACGACGCCACCGATGGCCAAGCCGTTGCCGAGGCCCTTCGCGAAGGTCATGAGGTCGGGCACGACGTCGTGGGACTGGATGCCCCAGAAGTGCGAGCCCGTGCGGCCCCAGCCGGTCTGGACCTCGTCGGAGACGAACAGGATCCCGTACGCGTCGAGGACCTCCTTCATGGCCTTGAACAGGCCGTCCGGCGGGAGCGAGAAGCCGCCGACGCCCTGGATCGGCTCGGCGACCAGGCAGGCGACGTCGCCGGAGGTGGCGGTTTCGAGGATGTCGACGAGGTCGGCCACGCAGGCGTCGATGTAGGCCGCATCGGACAGGTCGCGGAACGGGCTGCGGTAGCGGTACCCGCCGTGCACGTAGTTGACCTTCACCGGCGAAAGCGATGAAGCGGACCACCCGCGGTTGCCCGTGATGGCGATCGTGCCGAAGGAACGGCCGTGGTACGAGTTGCGCATCGCCAGGACCTGGTTGCTGCCGCGGTACTGCGTGGCGAGCATCAGCGCGGTGTCGTTGGCTTCGCTGCCGGAGTTGGTGAAGAAGACCTTCGCGTCCGGGATGCCCGACAGCGCGGCGATCCGCTCGGCGAGCTCCACCTGCGAACGGATCAGGTACAGCGTGGAGGTGTGCAGCACGCCGGTGTCGAGCTGCTTGCGCACGGCGTCACTGATCTCGGCGACGTCGTAGCCCATCGAGTTGGTGAGCACGCCGGCGAAGAAGTCTAGGTAGGTGCGGCCGCTGGAGTCGGTGACGCGCCGGTCCTGCGCGTGGACGATCTCGATCGGCTCGTCGTAGAACAGCGCCATCCAGGACGGCAACACCGCTCGGTGCCGGGCGAGCAGCTCGTCGGTCATGTCGTTCTCCATCCGTCTCGGCCTCATCGGAGTATGGGCAGCGCCGGAAACGGGCGACAACGATCAGACTGCTCCGTCCTCGGACGAGGGCCGCACAGTTTGTCCGTGGACGGCCGGCAGGCCGCGCAATCCCCAAACCGCTTCGAGGGACCTGCTGGCCTGCGACTACCCTTTCTTCCGTGATTGACCCCAGGACTCTGCGCGAAGACCCGGAAGCCGTGCGCGCGTCGCAGCGTGCCCGTGGTGAGGACGAAGGAGTGGTCGACAAGCTGCTCGGCTTCGACTCCCGCCGCCGCTCCGCGATCGCCAACGCCGACAAGCTGCGGGCCGAGCAGAAGTCCGTGAGCAAGCTCGTCCCGAAGGCCGCTCCCGAAGAGAAGGCTTCGTTGCTCACGCGCGCCAAAGAGCTGTCCGCCCAGGTCAAGGCCGCCGAGGTCGAGCAGACGGAGGCGTCGGAGGAGTTCGACACGCTCTTCCGCACCGTGCCCAACCTGGTGCACCCCGACGCGCCCGTCGGCGGCGAAGACGACTTCACCGTGCTCAAGACCGTCGGCGAGCCGACGAAGTTCGACTTCGAGCCGCGTGACCACCTGGACCTCATGGAGGGCCTCGGCGCCGTCGACATGGAGCGCGGCGCGAAGGTGTCGGGCTCGCGGTTCTACTTCCTGAGCGGCGTCGGCGCGCAGCTGCAGCTCGGGCTGCTCAACATGGCCATCGCGCAGGCGCTGGAAAACGGCTTCACGCCGATGATCACGCCCTCGCTCGTGCGCCCGGAGATCATGGCCGGTACCGGTTTCCTCGGCGCCCACGCGTCGGAGATCTACCGGCTGGCCGACGACGACCTGTACCTCGTCGGCACCTCCGAGGTCCCCCTCGCCGGCTTCCACGCCGACGAGATCCTCGAACTCGGCGACGGCGCGCGCCGCTACGCCGGCTGGTCGTCGTGCTACCGCCGCGAGGCCGGGTCGTACGGCAAGGACACCCGCGGCATCATCCGCGTGCACCAGTTCGACAAGGTCGAGATGTTCGTCTACACGACGCCCGCCGAGGCCGAGGCCGAACACCAGCGCCTGCTCGGCTGGGAAGAGCAGATGCTCGCCAAGATCGAGGTGCCCTACCGCGTCATCGACACGGCCACCGGCGACCTCGGCACGTCCGCCCACCGCAAGTTCGACTGCGAGGCCTGGGTGCCCACGCAGGAGACCTACCGCGAGCTGACGTCCACGTCCAACTGCACCACCTTCCAGGCCCGCCGCCTGTCCGTGCGCTACCGCGACCCCAACGGCAAGCCCCAGATCGCCGCCACCCTCAACGGCACGCTGGCCACCACGCGCTGGATTGTCGCGATCATGGAGAACCACCAGCAGGCCGACGGCTCGGTGCGCGTGCCGGAAGCCCTGCGCCCCTTCGTCGGCGGGCGCGAGGTGCTGGAGCCGAAGAAGAAGCGCTGATCGGCGGTTTTGCGCGGCCGGGGCCTGTGGGGTCCCGGCCGTCGTCGTTTCCGCGGATAGCCGGTGCGAGCGGTGCGCCCGGCCGGGGCGGCGAACGGACCACTCATCGCCGCCGCCCGAGCTCATCGGCACGCCACTGCGATCTTGCCCGCCTCGAAGCTCACGCAGCGCCTGCGATCGCGCGTCGAGCCGGAAAGCCCGGCTCGACGGGCCGGGTTCGGCGGTCCGGGCAGCACGTGAGGACTGCCGCTCATGGTGCGCAACCGCGTCGCGCACCATGAGCCGAAAAGAAGCGCTGATCGGCGGTTTTGCGCGGCCGGAGCCCTGCGGGGTCCCGGCCGTCGTCGTTTCCGCGGATAGCCGGTGCGAGCCCGGTGCGCCCGCTAGGGTTCGGGCGCGAGGAGGAGACGCCGATGGGGTTCAGGGGAGTGCGCGCGGCCGTGGCCTTGGCCGGGGTGGCCGTGGTGGTGGCCGGGTGCACGGTGCGCGTCGGGGGCGTCGCGGCGCCGGTGCCGGGGCAGGGGCCCGTGCAGCAGGTCGTGGACGCGTGTTCGCTGGTCGACCAGCAGCAGGCCGACGCGCTCGGCTATCGCGCGCCCGGCAAGGGGCAGGCGGCGAGCGAGAAGCTGCGCACGCCCGCGATGTGCCTGTGGAACAGCAAGGACGACAGCGCGGCGCTGACCATCCTCACCGTCGGCTGGTCGGTGGACCAGTCGCTCGACGACTACCTGCAGGGCGCCGTCGTCAAGGCGCCGCCCTTCTCCGATGGCGGGTTCCAGTGGACGCGCTACGGCTCGTTCATCCCCGGCAGCTGCGACCTCTACACCACGCTCGGCCCGAAGTCCTACGCGTTCGTGAGCGTGTCCAACCCGGACGAGACCAAAGCTTGCGAGGCGGCGAAGCAGGCGGTGCCGCAGGTCGCCGCGCACCTGCCGGGTGGGCAGCCCGCGCCGCAGATCACGCCGACGGCGCCGAGCAGTGCGGCGCCGCCGAGTGGGCCGCTCGTGGGCCTGGACCCGTGCACGCTGTTGAAGCCCGAGCAGGCTGCGTCGCTGCACGTGGCGCCGCAGGGCGAGAAGCAGAACTCGAGCGTCGTGCCCAACGCGGTGTTCTGCCTGTGGGACGACACCGACGGCGACCGCGGCCAGAAGGCCTTCGAGGTCTGGCTCGGTCCCGACCTGCCGATGACGCAGTGGCCCGGCATGGACGTGCCGCCGGTCTCGACCATCGACGCCAACGGTCACCACTGGTCGATCTTCGCCAACTTCAACGACTCCGGCGGCGTCAACTGCGGCGCCGGCCTCGCCGTCACGCCGACGTCGTCCATCCAGATCGTGTCCGGTTATCTCGACGACCCCTCGAAGGCGTGCGACGCCGTCAAGGCGGGAGTTCCCCTGGTTTCGGGGAACCTCCCGGCCTGAAAGTCCTGAGTGGACTGTCGCGTCAGGACACGCCAGCGGGACGGCGCGGCCCGGCCGGGGCGGTGCGCGCCGCCGGGATGTTGCGCGCCACCGGGATGTTGCGCGACGCGGGGCGGGCCGGCCGCTGGGGCGACGGGGCGCGGCGCGTCGGCTCCGAGGCGCTGGTGTCGGCGGGTGCCACCTCGATGTTCACCGCCACCTCGTCGCCGCCGATCTCGCGGGTGATCCAGGCGCCGGACTCGACCATCACGCCCAGGGTCTTCACGTCGAGCGAGTTGATGCGCGAGCGGTACCAAGCGTCGTCGGCCAGCGTGCCCATGCGGCCTTCGAGCCGGGACTTCACGGCGAGGAGCCGCTTGTACAGCGTGTCGGCCAGCGCCTGGCGGTCTTCCTTGCTGGTGAGGCCGGCGCGGATGCGGTCCTCGATGCCGCGCGGCAGGCCGTTCTCGTCGGGAATCAGCATCGTCGTCCAGGCGCGCGACTTCTCGCGGTACTGCAGCTGCTGCATCAGGCCCTCGTGGGGCGCGAAGTCGGCGGCGCGGAACGCCCGCCCGGCCCAGCGAGAGGCGAGGTTCGCGGCGAGCGACTGCACGCTCTTCACGCCGGTGTTGAGGCCACGGCCCGGCCAGAAGTGCAGTGAGTTGGCGGCGTCGCCGAGCAGGAACGCGTACGTGGACGGCGCGAGCTGCGCGGTGAACTTCGGGTTCTGCTGCATGCCCAGCTTGAACGACGTGATGCCCACGATGTCGGCCATCGTCGCACCGAAGAACTTGACGCCGTCGGCGATGCGCGGCCACAGGAACGACAGCTTGTCCACCGAGGGCTTGAACACCGAGCGGTGGCGGTCGCACACGAACTTGTCGCCGTCCGGGCGCATGGTGCAGCCGAACTTGCCGATGCACGGAACCGGGCCGTTTTCGCCGTAGGCCAGGACTTCCGAGGCCTCCTCGGCGGTGAGGCGCATGTTGATGAAGCCGCCGCCGAGGGAGTTGAACAGGAAGCGGTTCTGGCACACGGTGAGCGGCACGGTGTGCTCGTCGGGCACCTTGCCCTTGATGCGGATGCCGAGCACGGTCTCGTCGAGCGGCGTGCCGCCCACGGAGTACAGGTCGCGGCTCGACGAGCCGAACGCCTCCTTGAGGTCCTCCCGCGTCTTCGATCGGGCGCCGTCGCAGATGGCGAGCACGTCGAGGCCGTCCCAGGACTTCGGCTGCGCGTACGGCTCGGGGATGAGCTCGATGCCGTAGAAGTCCTGCGCCATCTCCAGCAGGCAGTCTTCGATCCAGCGGACCTTGATGTTGCGCGGGCGCCCGCGGTGCGTGGGGGAGTCGGGGCCGAGCGGCCACATCTCCGAGTAGTTGCCGGCGGTGAACAGGCGGCGCCGCACGAGCATCGGCAGCTGGCCCCAGACGTTGCTCTGCAGCGTGACGACCTGCTCGCGCCGGTTGTTGCCCTCCGCCGTGCCCTGCCAGGCGATCCGGCCGTCGCGCCGCATCCAGCGGCGGTCGAACACGCGGATCTTGACCTTGTCGCCCAGCATCGAACGCAGCGTGCACGCGAAGATCAGCCCGACCGGGCCACCGCCGGCCACGTCGACCCGCAGCGGCCGGGGCGCACCGGGGCGAGCAACCGCCTGAACCACCCGGCCCAGGTTCGCCGGGTCCTGGCCGCTGTTCGGCTTCAGGAACGTCGTGGCCGGCTCACCGAAGTGCGAGGCGTTGTGGTTCATGGCTTCCGAGACCTCCAGCGTGATCTTCCGCGTGCGGCCAACACACGGAACGAGAGGGCCGGACGGTTCACGGAAATTTCAAAAACTTTCCGCGGACGCGTTTGCGCTGGTTACGCCGCTACCCGGTCGGCGATGTGCTTCGCGATCTCCAGCGCGCTCGTCGCCGCGGGGCTCGGGGCGTTGAGCACGTGGACCTGGTCGCGGGCGGTCTCGATGAGGAAGTCGTCCACGAGTGAGCCGTCCGGGCGCAGTGCCTGGGCCCGCACGCCGGAGCCGTGACGGACGATGTCGTCCTCCGTCACGGCGGGCACGAGCCGGGCAAGGCTGGCGGCGAAGCGCTTCTTCGAGAACGAGCGCAGCACCTCTTCCAGCCCGGTCGGGAACGCGTACTTGCGTGCGAGCCGCCACGCGCCGGGGAAGCGGGCGACGTCGGCGAGGTCTTTCACGGACACGTCGGCCCAGCGGTAGCCCTCGCGGCGCAGCGCGAGCACGGCGTTGGGGCCGGCGTGCACGCTGCCGTCGAGCATGCGGGTGAGGTGCACGCCGAGGAACGGCAGCGTCGGGTCGGGCACGGGGTAGATCAGGCCGCGCACGAGGTGGCGGCGCTCGGGCTTGAGCTCGTAGTACTCGCCGCGGAAGGGCACGATGCGCGCGCTCGGTGTGACGCCGGCCAGCTCGGCCACGCGGTCGGACTGCAGGCCGGCGCAGTTCACGAGCGCGTCGGCGTGGATGACCTCCGTGCCGGTGGCGACCTCCACGCCACCGTGGGCGCCGGGGCGGATGCCGACGACCTCGGTGTCGAGCCGCAGGTCCGCGTCGGCCTCGTCGAGCAGTCGCACGAGCGCGGCGCAGACGGCCGGGAAGTCGATGATGCCCGTCGATTCCACGCGCAGCGCGCCGACGCACGCCACCTCGGGCTCGTACTCGCGCGCCTCGGCGGCGGTGACCTTCTTGGCCGGCACGCCGTTGGCCTCGGCGCGCTCGGCGAGGGTGTTCAGGGCCGGCAGCTCCGACTCGCTCGTGGCCACCACGAGCTTCCCGCACACCTCCACGGGCACGCCGTACTGCCGCGCGAAGTCCACAATGGACCGATTACCGGCCACGGACATCCGTGCCTTGAACGAGCCCGGTTTGTAGTAGAGGCCGGCGTGGACCACGTTGGAGTTGTGTCCCGTCTGGTGTGCCGCCCAGCGGCTCTCCTTCTCGAGCACCGTGACGTCCTGCCCCCGCTGCGACAGCTCCCAGGCCACGGCCAGGCCGACGATTCCGCCACCGATCACCACCACGTTACGCACGGACAGACAGGCTACGCGACCTCGCGGTCGTGTGAGTAGCCCAAGTGGTCTGAAATGCGGTTCTTCACGCATCAGGTGACCCATTGGCGAACCCCGGTCCGATGTGGACCTCCGCCCACCTCGGACCGGAGCGCGCTCACTCGGCCGGGTCTTCCAGCACCTTCGGCACCCCGCGCAGCGCGACCCACGCCACGCCCGCTACCAGCACCATCAGGCCCGCGGCGCCGAGCATCGTCACCTGCAGGCCGCCGATGAACGCGTGCTGCGCGGTGTGCAGCAGCTGCGCCCCGGGACCGGCCGGGAGCTGCGCGGACACCTGCGCGGCGCCGGCCAGCGTCTCCCGAGCCGGCTCCGGGACGTCCGCGGGCAGGCCGTGGCGGTAGAGCGAGCCGAGCACGCTGCCGAGCACCGCGATGCCCAGCGCGCCGCCGAGCTCCGTGGCCGTCTCGGAGATGGCCGACGCGGCGCCCGCGCGGTGCTTCGGGACGACGCCGAGCACGGTGTCCGTCGCGACGGTGAGGATCAGCGCGAGACCGATGCCGAAGACCACCATCGTCACCACGAGGTACCCATACGCGGTGCCGACGTCCGTTCGGCTGTAGAGGGCGAACCCGATCGCCGAGGACAGGCAGCCGAGCGTGACCGTGCCGGCGCGGCCGAGCGACTTGATCAGCACGGCGCCGAGGGTGCCGCCGATCAGCGCGCCGCCCATGCCCGGCAGGCCCGCCAGCCCCGACTTCAGCGGCGACCACCCGTTGACGAGCTGGAAGTACTGCGTGGAGATCACGCTTACGGCCAGTTGCGCGAACATCGCGAGCACGGTGGTCACGACCGTCGCCGAGAAGGCGCGGTTGCGGAACAGCCGCAGGTCCATCAGTGGCTCGGCCAGGCGCGGTTGGCGCAGCACGAACGCGAGCAGGCTGCCGACGCCGAGGATCGCCGCCGCGTAGACGTCCCAGTGGTTCAGACCCTCGTACGCGATCTCCTTAATGGTGTAGACCATCCCGAGGATGCCCACGAGCGACAGCGCGACACTGACTCCGTCCAGCCGCCCGGGCGCAGGGTTGCGCGACTCCGGCAGCACGAAGATGCCGACGGCGATCAGCACGACGACCACGGGCACATTGATCAGGAACACCGAACCCCACCAGAAGTGGGACAGCAGCGCGCCGCCGATGAGCGGGCCGAGGCCGAACCCGAGGATCGTCAGCCCGCTCGACACGCCGATCGCCGCGGTGCGCTCCTTGCCGGTGAAAGTGTTGCGCAGGATCGACAGCGTCGACGGCATGAGCGTTGCCGCGCTGGCCCCGAGCAGGATTCGCAGCACGATGAGCAGCTCGGCACTGGGCGCGTACGCCGTGGCCACCGAGACCATCCCGAATACCGCCGCCCCGACGAGCAGCAGCTTCTTGCGCCCGATGCGGTCGCCGATGTTGCCTGCCGTGATGAGCAGTCCGGCCAGCGCGAACCCGTACCCGTCGGCGATCCAGAGCGCCTGCGTGGTGGTCGGCCGCAGCGACTCGGACAACGCCGGGATCGCCAGGTGGAGCACCGTCATGTCGACGGCCGTGAGGATCTGCACGAGCACGCAGACGCCGATGATGGCGGCTTTGCGCGCCGGCGTCAGCGTTCTGCCCGGACTGGTGGACGCTGCGGTGATGGTCATGGTGGGCCTCCGTGGTTCGCTCCGGGCCCTCACGCTGCCGGGCCCCGCTGACGACCCACGCACGAACGACGCACGATGGCTGACAGTGCAGGTCAGCGGGGTGTGGGTCCTCGAATCGCCGACCATGTCCGTGGTCGCCCACTCAACGCGCACCCGGTGACCTGCCGGCTCGAAGGTGTCCGACGGAGGCGCGGTCTGGTAACGGGGGTCGAAGATTTCGAATTCTTCACGCATCCCGCAAAGCCAGATTGGGCGTGCGCGGACCGAGAAGGGTTGACGCACAGAGCTTCTGAAGTCGATCAAGTTCTCCGGTGCGAACTCGCGTGGGCGTATCCCGAGCGTGAGTTACGGAGCGATCCCCGCCGCCGTCAATGCCTTCTGCACCGTCAGCTCCCGTCCGCCGGCGTAGTACCGGTCGTAACCCGGACCCAGCTGAGCGCGGGCGCGGTCGGCCACCTCGGCGACGTCCGGTTGGCCCGCGACGTCCGTGCCGCGCGCGGCGACGGCGGCGCCGAGGAGCATGGCGGCCTCCTCCGCGTGGCCCTCCAGCAGAGCGGCGCCCGCGACGCACTCCAGGGCCGAGGCCAGCACGGTGCTGTCCTGCCACCGGTGCGCCGCCTCCACGGCTTCGCGCATGAGCGCGCGGGCTTCCGAGGCGTGGCCCGCCGCGACGGCAACCCAGCCCAGCGCGATCGTCGCCGCTCCGCGGACCGCGGCGACCGAGAAGGAGCCGCTGGTGCACTCCGCCAACGCGCGCTCCGCCAGTGAACGAGCCCCCGCCAAGTCGCCGTCCCGGCGTGCCAGAGCCGCCAAGCCGACGTAACCCGAAGCGCGCGTCTCCGGCATTCCGGAGCGGCGCGCCAGCGCGATCACCTTCGAGTAGTCCTCGCGTGCGCCCGCGACGTCGCCGCGGAGGGTGCGGCTGTCGGCGCGGCGGCAGAGCAGGTCGGCGTAGTCGTCGGCCGCGCCGAGTTGCTGCATGAGGTCCATGGACTCGGTCATGGCGGCCATGGCCTCGTCCCAGCGGCCGCGCCAGGTGAGCAGTTGCGACAGGTGGTCGAGCGACATCGACAGGCCCCAGCGTTCGCCGAGGGCCCGGTAGCGGGACTCGCCCTCGCGCAGCTTCGTCTCGGCCTCGTCGAGGTCGCCGGTGAGCATCGCGCGCAGACCCGTGCCCATGGGGACGAGCGCGCTGCTCCACGGGTCGCCGCCGGCCATGATGCTGCTGCGGGTGAAGAGCGTCTCCTCGTCGGCGGGCGGGCCGATCACCACGCCCAGCAGCAGGCTCAACGTCGGATGCCTTGGCGCCCAGGACATGTCTCGCGCGTAATGCTCCACTGTGGACTGGTACGGCAGCGTCGCGTCGTGGCCCGGGGCGCCGGACATCGCGTTGAGCACGCACATCAGGAACTGCTCCTCGTACCCCTCGGGAGCGACCGGACCACAGCGTTTCACGACTTCCAGCGACAGCATCGCGCCCTCGTAGCGTCGGCCGCGCATCCACCAGTACGTGGCCAGCGCGGCCGTCAGCCGCAACGCCGTGGGCAGGTCCGCGTCCGTCGACCAGCGCAGCGCGGCGACGAGGTTGTCGTACTCCGCGTCGAGCCGGTCGAGCCAGCGCAGCTGGTCGGCGGTGCGCAGCAACGGGTCGGCTTTTTCGGCCAGCTGCAGGAAAGCCGAAGCGTGCGCCGCCTCGAACCGCGCCGTTTCACCCGCGCCCGAAAGCTTCTCCGCGCAGAACGCGCGGATCGTCTCCAGCATGCGGTAGCGCTCGCCCGTGGTCTCGACCAGCGATTTGTCCGCCAGGCCCGGCAACAGGTCGACGGTGTCCGGCACCTCGCACACCTGCTCGGCAAGACCCAGCGTCGCCCCGCCGGAAAACACGGTGAGCCGCCGCGCGAGCCGGCGTTCGTCGTCGTCCAGCAGCTCCCAGCTCCATTCGACGACGCCGCGCAGCGAACGGTGCCGCGTCTCCGCCGTGCGGCTGCCACGCGCGAGCAGGTGGAAGCGGTTGTCCAGGCGGGCGGCGATCTCGCCGACGGGCAGCGTCCGCACGCGCGCCGCCGCGAGCTCCAGCGCGAGCGGCAGTCCGTCGAGCGCGGCGCAGATGTGCTGGACGTCGCCGATCGTGTCCTCGTCCACGCGGAACGCCGGGTCGCTCGCGGCGGCGCGGTCCGCGAACAGCCGAACGGCCGAGAACCCCAGCGCCTCGGCCGCGGGCGTGCCCGGCGGCGGCACCGCGAGCCGCGGCACCGGCGCCAGCTGCTCACCGGTGATGCCGAGCGACTCCCGGCTCGTCGCGAGCACGCGCAGGCCGGGACACGCGGGAAGCAGGCGCGCGAGCAGCTGCGCGGCCGCGTCGACCACGTGCTCGCAGTTGTCCAGCACCAACAACGTCGATTGGTCGCGCAACGCCGACACCAGCCGTTCGACGGGGTCCTGCACACCCGAACCCCGCAACGGCGACGCGCCTTCGCGCAGGCCCAGCGCGCTCAGCACGGCCTGCCCGACATCGTCGGCGACGTGCGGCGCCAGCTCCACGAATGCCGCAGACCCGGTATGAGCCGTCGCGACTTCCACGGCCAGCCGGGTCTTCCCGGTGCCGCCGGGACCCAGCAACGTCACCAGACGCGCGTGCCGCAGCAGCTCACCGACTTGCCGCAGCTCGCCGTCTCGGCCGACGAAGCTGGTCAGCTGCGCGGGCAACGGCGACGACGCGGCCGCCGGCTCACTGCGCAACGCGGCCAGATGCGCCTCGGCCAGCTCGGGCCCGGGGTCGGCGCCGAGCTCGTCGGCCAGCGTGCGGCGCGCGTCCTCGAACGCCGCCAATGCCTCGGCCGAGCGGCCCGCCGCGTGCAGCGCGCGCACGAGCTGGGTGCGCGACCGTTCGCGCAGGGGTGTCCCGATGACTGCGGCCCGCAGCTCGTCGAGCACCTCCGCCGCGCGGCCCAGCGTGATCTCGGCGTCGATGCGATCTCCGGCCACGTCGGCGCGCAGTTCTTCGAGACGGGTTGCCTGCGTCGCCGCGAAGGGCGCTTCGGTCACGTCGGCGAACGCCGGTCCTCGCCACAACGCCAAAGCTTCACCGAGCAGGTCGCTGGCACGCGTGGCGTCGGCGGCCGCGAGCTCGCGCCGCCCGTCGCCCGCCAGCCGCTCGAACCGGTGCACGTCGACCTCGTCGGGCTCCACGACGAGCCGGTAGCCCGCGCCCGTGAACTCCACCGGCGCGACAGTTTTCAACGCGCTGCGCAGCCGTGACACCTGTGACTGCAGCGCGTTGGCCGCGCCGTCCGGCGGTTCCTCGCCGTACAAGCCGTCGATCAGCCGCTCCGCCGGCACGAACCGGCCCGCCTCCAGCGCGAGCTGCGCCAGCAGCGCCCGCACCCGGGGACCCCCGACGACGACCGGCTCCCCCGCCGCGCCCCACGCCGTGACCGCCCCCAGAACCCCGATCCGCATGCGGCAAGACTAGGCGCACCGCCCGCCCGTCACCGGCACGTTTCGTCCCCACGCCCGGCTCGGCGGAGCGCGTATATACACTTCGGGGCGAGCTAGCGCAACGTTGTTCGAGGAACAAACTGGAGTGGGGATGTCTGGACAACCGGCCGAGGGCCAGGTGCTGCTCGGACGGCCGACGGTCGGCGAGGAGGAGCTGGCGGCCGTCGCCGAGGTGTTCCGCTCGGGCTGGCTCGCCGGCGCCGGACCCGCGTGCCGCCGCTTCGAGGAGCGGTTCGCGCAGGCCACGGGCACCGCGCACGCCCTGACCACGAGCAGCTGCGGCGCCGCGCTGTTCCTCGGCCTCAAGGTGCTGGGCGTGAAGCCGGGCGATGAGGTCATCGTCGGCGACTACACCTTCCCCGCCACCGGCCACGCCGTGCTGCAGGCCGGCGCGAAGCCCGTGTTCGCCGACATCCGGCCCGACATCTTCAGCGCCGACCCGGCCGCGATCGAAGCCCTGATCACGCCGCGCACGGTCGGGATCCTCGCCGTCGATGTCGCGGGTCTACCGGGTGACTTCGACGAGTACCGCGCCATTGCCGACAAACATGGCCTGTGGCTGTTCGAGGACGCCGCCTGCTCGGCCGGCGCCACGTACAAGACGCGCCCGGCCGGCAGCCTCGCCGACCTCGCGGCGTTCTCCTTCCACGGCCGCAAGGGCATCACCGCGGGTGAGGGCGGCGCGCTCGTGTCGAACCGCGAAGACCTCATCGCCCACGCGCGCAAGGTGCACACCTACGGCATCGAGCCCGCCATCAGCCGCGAGGGCTCGGGCACGCTGCCGATCCCGGAGTTCCACGAGCTGGGCTGGAACTTCCGCCTGTCGGACATCCAGGCCGCGATCATGGGCGTGCAGCTCGACCGGCTGCCCGACCTGCTCGCCGCTCGCCGTTCCGTGGCGAAGCGCTACCACGAGGCCTTCGCCGACGTCGAACAGCTCACCGCGCCCGTCGAGCTGCCCGACCGCGAGCACCCGTGGCAGGCCTACCTCCTCACCGTCGCGTCCGGCCTCAGCCGCGACACGCTGGCGCTGCGCATCCGTGAACAGGGCGTGCAGTGCAACTTCGGGACGTACGCTTCGCACCTGCAGCCGGTGTACGGCGAGCAGCAGCCGCTGCCCATCTCGGCCGACGCGTTCCGCCGGCAGCTGGCGATCCCGATGCACGCGGAGCTGACCGAAGCCGAAGTGGACCGCGTGGTGACCACGGTGCGCGAAGCAGTCCACGCGCTCAGCTGAAGAACAAGATCGTCGACCGAGGAGAAGCAGCGACCATGTCCGAGAAGAAGGTGTTCTTCACCGGCGGTGGTGGGTTCATCGCCGCCCACGTCATCCCGCTGCTGCTCGATGGTGGCTACACCGTCCGCATCTTCGACAACATGACCCGCGGCGACCGTGCTCGCGTGAACGAATTCGTGGCCACCGGCAAGGTCGAGCTGGTCGAGAAGGACGTGCGCTACGGCGGTGCGGTGCGCGAGGCCATCCGCGGCTGCTCGCACGTGATCCACTTCGCCACGGTCTCGATCAACAAGTCGATCGCCGACCCGCACGAGTCGATCGACATCAACATGACCGGCAACCACAACGTTTTCGCCGCGGCCGCCGACGAGGGTGTCGAGCGCCTGGTGTACGCGTCCACGGCGTCGGTGTACGGCGAGCCCAAGCGTCTCCCGATGCACGAGGACGACGAGCTGCGCCCGCTCACGCCGTACTGCATCTCCAAGCGTGCCGGCGAGGACCTGCTGGGCTTCTACGAGCGCACCAAGGGCCTGTCGTGGAACGCGCTGCGCTTCTTCAACGTGTACGGGCCGGGCCAGAAGATCGAGGCCTACTACACGTCGGTGATCAACCACTTCATCCAGCGCCTGCGCGCCGGCCAGCCGCCGATCATCGACGGCCGCGGCGACCAGTCGATGGACTTCGTGCACGTGTCGGACCTGGCCCGTTCGGTCGTCGCCGCGCTGGAGTCGGAGCAGTCGAACCTGCCGATCAACATCGGCACCGGCGTCGACACGTCCATCGCCACGCTGGCGAAGATCCTCATCGAGGCCGTGGGGGTCGACGTGCAGCCGCAGTTCAACGAGCGTGACGTGCTCGTGTCGCGCCGGGCCGCGGACATCACGCGGGCGCGGGAGATGCTCGGCTGGGAGCCGACCATCTCGGTTGAAGAGGGCATGCGGGCTCTCGTGCAGGATTCCGAGTGAATGCCACCGCGGGCCCGGCTCAAGGACGCGCCATGCGCATCGCGGTGGTGAACAACTTCTTCCCGCCCCGGGTGGGCGGCAGCGCCCACATGTCGGCGTCGCTCGCGGGTGAGTACGCGGCGGCCGGCCACGAGGTCCTGGCGATCACGGCGGCCTACGGCGACGCGCCGGCCGACGAACAGCGCGACGGCTACCGCGTCGTGCGGCTGCCGGCGGTGAAGATGCCGCAGCTCGGCCTGTCGATCGACTTCGACATGAGCTTCGCGTCGCTCAAGCCGGGCAACTGGCGGCGGCTGTGGAAGCTGCTGGACGAGTTCAGGCCCGACGCGGTGCACCTGCACGGCCAGTTCTTCGATCTGTCGTGGCTGGCCGGGTTCTACGCGCGGCGCCACAAGCTGCCCGTGCTGCTGACCATTCACACGCTCCTGATCAGCGAGAACAAGCTGTACTCGCGCGTGTTCCGGATGCTCGACGCGGTGCTGGTCAAGCCGGTGCTTTCCTACATCCGGCCGCGCTACGTCCTCCTCGACAAGCTCGGCGTGGACTACTGCGTCGAGCGGTACGGCACGAGCGACGCGAACTCCGAGTACTTCCCGATCGCCGTGGACACGGGGCACTTCGAAAAGCCGGTGACCAAGGACGTGCGCGCGGAGCTGGAGCTGGGCGACGCGCCGCTGATCGTCTCGCTCGGCCACGTGATCCCGCTGCGCAACCGGCTGCCGCTGATCGAGTCGCTGCCCGCGATCCTCGACCGGCACCCGGGCGTGCGCGTGGTGATCGTCGGGCGCGTGTACCACGACGCGTTCCTCAAGCGCGCCGAAGAGCTCGGCGTGGCCGAAGCCCTGGTCGTGACGGGCGCGGTGCCGAAGGAAGACGTGCCGGCGTACTTCGCCGCGGCCGACATCGTGACCCACGACCTCAACGGCGGCTGCGGCACCGCGTCGCTGGAGGCGATGCTGTCCGGCACGGCCACCATCGCGTCGGTCACGGAGGACAACTACCCCGGCATCGAGCTGCGCAACGGCGAGAACATCCTGCTGGTGCGCCCGGACGACGCCGAGGCCGTGGAGACGACCGTGCTGTCGCTGCTCGACGACCCCTCGCTGAGGGAGCGGATCGCACAGCGGGAAAGCGCCATGGTCCGGGCCAATTTCGGCCTCGACGTGGTGGCCGAGGAACACCTGCGCGTGTTCACGAAGATGGTGGCGGACGACGATGTTCTTCGATGACGACCGCAGCAACCGCCTGCGGCCGATGATCCTGAACGACCTCGTTTCGCAGTATCTGAACGACGCCGAGCGGGCGGCGTTCTACGGGCTGCCTTCGACGTGCCGCGTGCGCGAGCGCGTGAAGATCATCAGCCCGGAGAACCTGACCATGGGCGAGCACTGCTGGATCGGCGAAGGCGCGGCGCTCGACGCGAGCGGCGGCCTGGAGATCGGCGAGCACACCAGCATCGGCCTCAACACGCTCATCTTCACGCACTCGAGCTGGCTCGCGAACATGACGCTGCAGAACCACTCCGGCAGCGACCTCATCGAACGCAAACCCGTGAAGATCGGCAAGGGCTGCTTCATCGGCGGCCTGGTCGTCATCATGGCCGGCGTGACGATCGGCGACTTCGCCACCGTGCAGCCCAACTCGGTGGTGGCCAAGGACGTCCCGCCGCGCACCCTGGTCGCCGGCAACCCCGCGCGCGTGTTCCAGCGCTACGACGAGGAGTACATCCAGTCCGAAGTGGAACGGGTGCGCGCGGAGAACGCCCGCCGCCGCGGCCTGTCGGACGATGCCTCCGGCTGGGGTTCCCCGGCGGGCGATTTCCGCGAATGAGTACGCCGACCTGCCTCGCGAGCTGGTCACACTCGAATACTGGGAAGCCCTGCCGGAGACTTCGGAGTGGCACATCGAGGTGGTCGAGGGGGCGTTGCTGACAACGCCACCGCCACCGTTCTGGCGCCAGCGGGTGGCTTATCGAGCCGCTCATCTCATCGATGAACAGTTCGGCGGGCACGGTGCGTTCGCACGAGGCGAGATGTTGCTGGAACATCGGCCGCTGACGGTCCGGGTGCCCGATGTGGTGGTCGTTCCCTGGGAAATTCTCGAAACGAACCCTCAGCGGGTGCAGGCCGAGGATGTTCTTTTGGTCGTCGAGGTCCTGTCCGAGGGCACGAAGCGCACAGACCAGATCACCAAGCATTCCGAGTACGCCGCTGCCGGGATCAGGCAGTACTGGATCATCGACGTCGAAGCACCGGTCAGCATGATCACCTATCGTCTCCTCGACGGTCGCTACGAAACCGCCGGCGAGTATTCCGGCAAGGTGAAGCTCGGCGTCTCGGGTCATCCCATCGTGCTCGACCTCGACAAGCTCATCGCCCCGCGGCCGTCGCGTCTGTAGCGTGAATCCGGGCGAGCCGACGTCGGGACAACCTCCGCTGCGCCCAGCCGTCCCGTAGAGGTGGAGATCGGGGGTACGCGGGTGGCGCGCAGTGACGACGAGTTCGTCGATTTCGTGCAGGCCTCGTCGAACCGGCTCACGCACGCGGCGTACCTGCTGACCGGCGACCGCCACCAGGCCGAGGACGCTGCCCAGACCGCCTTCACCCGCACCTACGCCGCCTGGTCGCGCGTGCGCCGCAAGGACGCCTACGCGTACGCCCGGACGGTGCTGGTCAACCACGTGATCGACGGCTGGCGGCGCCCGTTGCGCGAGTACGCCTCCGAGGAAGTGCCCGAGCGGCCGACGAGCCAGGACGTCGCGCAGGCCGTGACGCAGCGCGAGTGGCTGACGTCCGCGCTGGCGCGGCTGACGGGCCGCGAACGGGCCGTGGTGGTGCTCAGGCACTTCTTCGACCTGCCGGAACAGGCGGTCGCCGATGAATTGGGCGTGTCGGTGGGTACCGTCAAGAGCACGAACTCGCGGGCGCTCGCGAAGCTGCGGGTGGATGCCGGGCCGGAAGACGTGCTGATCGGAGGGAGCGGGCGGTGACCGACCTCGACAAGCTGCGCTCCGCGTTGCGCGAAGAGCCCGACCAGCCGTTCGCCGCGCCCGACCTGGGCCGGATCATCACCGAGGGCCGGCGCATCCGTCGACGGCGCAGGATCGCCACGGGCGCGGGAGCGGCCGCCGCGGTGGCCGCCGTCGTCGGGATCGTGTTCGGCGCCGTCGCTCTGCGTACGCCGGCGGAGCCGACGCAGGTGCCTGCCGCCGCGCCGCCGGCCCCGGCGACCAGTGGCCCGGTCGCGTCGGACGGCGCCGTGCCGACCACCTCGCCACCGCCGACGTCGGCGATCGACCAGCTGCCGGAGTCGGTGACCCAGCCCTACGGCGATGTCATCCACACCGGCATCAAGACCGCCGCCGGCGGCGAGCTCGTCTTCTACGCGACCAAGATCGACGACAACGCGGCCCTGCCCGACGTCCACTTCGGCATCATGGCCGCGGTCCAGACCAAAACCGGTCACCTGTCGCTCTACGCCAGCAACGAGATCCGCGGCGCCGACCGGTCGTTCGGCTTCCATGCCACCGCGGGCGGCATGGCAGCCGGCGGCACCTGGGTGCCTGTGTACGGCTACTTCTCCGGACCCGCCGTGAAGATCGTCAGCACCGTGCACGGCAAGCCGGTGCAGGCGCGGACGGCGTCGTGGAGCGTGGACCCCCGCGTGGTCGTGTTCTGGTTCGACCAGCGCGAAGTGCCCGACCCCGCCGTACTGACCCCGTTGGTCGCGTACGGCAAGGACGGCACCCGCCTCACCAAATGACTCCGCCTCGCCGAAAACCTAAGCGGCGGCCTGCGTGAGCACCTGCGCCACCACGTGGTGCGACGGCAGGATCAGGTCGCGCTCCACGGCGGCGTCGATCTTGCCCTCGAGCAGGTCCAGGAACCGGTCCAGCTGAGTGGCCAGCGGCTCGCGCGCGGTGACCAGCTCCGGGATCTCGATCACGGTCTGCTGCCGGTAGCCGAGGCCGTCGGGCGTCACGGAGTCGTGCGACACGTGGCGGTAGATCGTCACGTCGCGGCGCAGCAGGTCGATCTCGATCAGCCGGTCCAGTTCGGACACGACCAGCGAACGCACCTTCTTCTGCCCCAGCCGCGAAGCCGACACCGTGGCCAGGCCGGTCGGGAACGACAGCACCGTCTCGATGGTGTCCTCAGCGCCCTCGACCGAGTTCGGGTGGAAGTAGCCGGCACCCGAGGTGACGCGGGCCGGCGTGGCGCCACCGAAGAACTGGATCGCCAGGTCGACGTCGTGCACCAGCAGGTCCCACGCGACGCCGGTCTTGATGCGCGGCGCGTACGGGCCGTGGCGCCGTGCCATGAAGTGCACCGGCTCGTTGACCAGCGCCCGCGCCGTCATCACGGCGGGGTTGTAGCGCTCGAGCAGGCCGCACATCAGCGGCACGTCCTTCTGCTCCGAGAGCGCCACGATCTCCTGCGACTTCTCGAAGCTGTTGCACACCGGCTTCTCGACGAGCATCGGCTTGCCCTGGCCCAGGATCTCCTGCGCCAGGTCGTAGTGCACCTCGGTGGCCGACGCGAGCACCACGGCGTCCACATCGGACAGTGAGCCGAGCTCCGGCGTCCACTGCGTCTCGTAGCGCTCGGCGACAGCGCGGCCGGCTTCCTCGCGCGGGTCGATCACGCGGACGAG
The DNA here is from genome assembly GCF_040682095.1 of Amycolatopsis sp. NPDC051372. Classification (NCBI taxonomy): domain Bacteria; kingdom Bacillati; phylum Actinomycetota; class Actinomycetes; order Pseudonocardiales; family Pseudonocardiaceae; genus Amycolatopsis; species Amycolatopsis sp. NPDC051372. The sequence continues at coordinate 109,602 of NZ_JBFBAF010000006.1, read as the reverse complement.
GTCCACGCGCTCGTTGGCCGTCAGCACGCGCGCGTGCAGCGAGCCCATGTTGCCCGTGCCGATCAGGGCGATGCGGTGGGTCATGCGCCGAGCACCTCGCGAACCGTTTCGATGATCTTGTCGAGCTGTGCGTCGGTCAGGTGCGGGTGCACCGGCAGCGAAAGCGCCTGCGCCGCGACGGCCGTGGCCACCGGGAAGTCGTTCACGTCGGCGCCCGGGATCAGCGGGTGGCCGCGGTAGCAGTCGTAGTCGAACACGATCTTGGGGTAGTAGATCCCGTTGCCGATGCCGCGCTCGGTGAGCGAGGCGGCCAGCTCGTCGCGCGAGAGCATCGCGTGCGGACCCACGAGCACGGTGTACTGGTGCCACACGTGCTCCCGGCCCGGCAGCACCTGCGGGATGTCGAGGCCCGGCGTGCCCGCCAGCCCCTCCGACAGCCGCTTCGCGTTGGCCTGGCGGGCCGCGGTGAGCTGGTCGAGCTTCTCCAGCTGCGGGATGCCGACGGCCGCGTGCAGGTCCGTCATGCGGTAGTTGTGGCCGGCCATCTCGTACTGGTAGCGGGCGCGCATGCCCTGGTTGCGCAGTACGCGCAGCTTGTCGGCCAGTACGTCGTCGTCGGTGGTGATCACGCCGCCCTCGGCGGTCGTCACGTTCTTGGTCGCGTACAGCGAGAAGCAGCCGATGCCGTACGAGCCGGCGGCGCGGCCCTCGAACGACGCGCCGACCGCCTGCGCCGAGTCCTCGATGACCTGCAGCCCGTGCTCGGCGGCGAGCGGGGCGAGCTTGCCCATGTCCGCCGTCTGGCCGTACAAGTGCACCGGCATCAGGACCTTGGTGCGGTCGGTGACGGCGGCGCCCACGGCGTCGGGGTCGATCGCGAAGTCGTCGCGCCGGATGTCGGCGAACCGGACGGTGGCGCCGGCCTCGAGGATGGCGTTCAGCGTCGCGACGAACGTGAACGGCGTGGTGATCACCTCGTCACCCGGTGCCAGGTCCAGCGCCTGCAGCGAGGCGACCAACGCGGTGGTGCCGTTGTTCACGGCGATGGCGTGCTTCGTGCCCGCGACGTGCGCGAAGGCGTCCTCGAAGCGCTTGACCATCGGCCCCTGTGCGATGGCGCCGGATCGCAGCACCTCGACGACGAGGTCTTCCGCGTCACGGACGTCGACCACGGTAATGGGGATCATCGGCAGTCTCTCTCGGCAGGCGATTTCGATGCGTCCGGTACAGTGCAGTGCGCTCAGGCCGCGAGGCCGGCGAGCCGCCGGTTCTGCGCCCGGCCGCGCCTTGCGTGAACGCGGGCCACACGTTACCGGGCGCCGCCGCCTGCCCCAGACCCCAGGCCGCTCGGACCCGACAGCGGTAAAACGAAACGGAACGGATCACCAGCGTGGCCAACCGAATCCACCCCACCGCGATCATCGGCGAAGGCGTCGAGCTCGGCGACGACAACGTGATCGGACCGTACACGGTGATCGTCGGCCCGACCAGGATCGGCGACGGCAACTGGATCGGCCCGCACGTGACCATCGGCACGCCGGGCGAGGACCGTGGCCGTGAGCACCCCGCTGCGTGGGACACCGCCCCGACCGGCGACGCGGACGCCGACGGCCACGGCGTGGTGATCGGCAGCCGCAACCGCATCCGCGAGTACGCGACCGTCCACCAGGGCACCTGGCGCACCACCACGCTCGGCAGCGACGGTTACTACCTGCGCGGCTCCCACATCGCCCACGACTGCCTGGTCGGCTCCGGCGTCACCATCGCGTCCAACGTGCTCACCGGCGGCCACTGCCACATCTGGGACGGCGCCAACCTCGGCATGGGCGCGATCCTGCACCAGAAGGTGGTGGTCGGCCCCGGCGCGATGGTCGGCATGGCCTCGGCCGTGCGGCGCGAGGTGGGCGCGTTCACGATCGCCGTGGGCAACCCGGCGCGCGTCACCGGCGTGAACGTCGTGGGCCTGTCCCGCCGAGGTCTGGACGAGGCCACGATCGAGGCACTGGGTCCGTGGCTGAAGGGCAAGGAGGGCCTCCCGGAGGATGGGCTGGCCGACCGCCTGCCCGGCGACCTCTCTACCTTGGTCAAGGCGTGGGACGCCCGCCCGCGTGACGAGCACTAGGAGCTGTGAAATGAGTGTCGCCCCCAAGCTGCGCGAGGTCTTCGTCGAGGCGCTTGACCTCGACGGTGATGTGGACGTCGAGAACCTGAAGTACCGCGACATCGAGGCGTGGGACTCGGTCGGCCACATGGCGCTGGTCGCGGCCATCGAGGACGAGTTCGACGTCGAGTTCGACACCGACCAGGTCATCGACATGTCGAGCTTCAAGGTCGCCGTGGACATGGTGACCGAGCTGAAGTCGAAGAATGACTGATCTCACCGGACGCGTCGCGCTGGTGACCGGCGGTACGCGCGGGATCGGCTTGGCCACCGCGCGCGCCCTGGTCGAGGCCGGCGCGACGGTGGTCCTGACCAGCCGCGACGAGGGCCGCGCGAAGGAAGCCGCGGAAGCCGCGGGTGCCGCCGCCGGTCTCGCGCTCGACGTCACCGACGCCAAGGCCGTGTCGACGGTCGTCCGCGGGGTTGCGAAGGAGCACGGCAGGCTCGACGTCGTGGTCGCCAACGCCGGGATCATGGAGGACGCGCTCCTCGGCATGATCCGCGAGGAGCTCGTCGACACCACGCTGGCCACCAACGTCGCCGGCACGCTGCACACCGTGCAGGCCGCGGCGCGGGCGATGATGCGCAAGAAAACCGGTGCGATCGTGGTGCTCGCCTCCGTGGTGGGCCAGTACGGAAGCGCAGGTCAGACCGTGTACGCGGCGTCGAAGGCGGCGGTGGCCAACATCGCGCGCTCGGCCGCGAAGGAGCTTGGCCGCTCGGGTATCCGGGTGAACGCGGTGGCGCCCGGCGTGATCGAGACGGACCTCACCTCGGCGCTGTCCGAGGACGCGAAGGCGGACAACGTCGCGAAGACACCGCTGGGCCGGCTCGGGACCGCCGAGGACGTGGCGAAGGCGATCCGGTTCCTGGTGAGCGACGACGCCGCGTTCATCACCGGACAGGTGCTGGGGATCGACGGAGGCTTGGTGCTGTGACGCTGTGGGGTGCGGGTGCCCGGCTGGTCGACGCGGCCGGGGGCCGCACGCTGGCGGGCGACGAGCTGGACGCGGAGGTCGCGCGCGTCGCGGCCGCGCTCGGTGAGCTGCCGGCGGGTGTGCTGTTCGCGCGGATGTCCGTCGACCTGGCGAGCGTGCTGCGGTACCTCGGCGCCGTCGAGGCCCACCGCGCGGTGGCGCTGATCGACCCGGCGCTCGACGCCGACGTGCTTGCGGGCCTGATCACGCGGTTCCGGCCCGCCGCCGTGCTGGCCGCGCCGGACGCCCCGGCGCCCGAGGGCTACACGGCGTCCGGCGAGAACTGGGTACGCGAGTCGGCCGACGGCGTGAAGCCGCACCCCGACCTCGCCGTGCTGCTGCCGACGAGTGGTTCCACCGGCAACCCCAAGCTCGTTCGCCTCTCGCGCACCGGTCTGCTCGCCAACGCCGAGGCGATCGCCGAAGTGCTGAGTGTCGACGCCGACGAGATCGCCCCCACCTGCCTGCCGTTGCACTACAGCTACGGCCTTTCGGTGCTGAATTCGCACCTCGTGCGTGGCGCGACCGTGGTGATCGAAGCGTCGGGCGTGCTCGGCCGCAGGTTCTGGGACGCGGTGAACGAATACGGCATCACGTCGCTGTCGGGCGTGCCGTACCACTACGAAATGTTGCGGCGCCTCAAGTTCGACCCGGCGAAGTACCCGACGCTACGCACGCTCACACAGGCCGGCGGCAAGCTGCGCGACGAGCTCGTGGTCGAGTTCAACGACAAGATGCGCGCGGTCGGCGGCCGGATGTACGTGATGTACGGCCAGACCGAGGCCTCACCGCGCATGACCACCGTGCCCGCCGAGCGCCTCGCCGACAAGATCGGCTCCGCCGGCCCCGCGCTGCCCGGCGGTGTGTTCTCCGTCCGCCGCGACGACGGGATCGAGACCAAGCACCCCAAGATCGTCGGCGAGGTCGTCTACCGGGGACCCAACGTGATGATGGGCTACGCCGACGACGAGGCCGCCCTGGCCGCGGGCGACGAATGCGGCGGGCTGCTCGCCACCGGTGACCTCGGGTACCTCGACGAAGAGGGGTACCTGTTCATCACCGGGCGGCTCAAGCGCATCGGCAAGGTGTTCGGCAACCGCGTGAGCCTCGATGACCTGGAGCACGCCGTGCGCCAGGCCGCGGTGGGCATCGACGTGGTGGCGGCCGTGCCTGCGGGCGACAAGGTCGTGCTGTGGGCCGAGCTGCCCGAGGGCGACGGCGCCAAGGCGATCTGCAAGGACGCGTCGCGCGCGTTGTCGGAGCGGCTGCACCTGCACACCAGCGGGTTCGACGTGCGGCCGATCGACACGGTGCCGCTGCTGGCCAGCGGGAAGATCGACTACCGGTCGTTGGAAGGACGGGTATGAGTGTTTTCACGCGCTCGCAGGCCGAGCGGGAGGCGCAGCTGCTTCCCGAGCTCGCGGAGCTGACCGCGCACCACCGCGCGGGCTCCGAAGGCTACGACCGGATCCTGACGTCGCTCGGAATCGCGCCGAACGCGCCGTTCGCCACGATCGCGGACCTGCCGTGGCTGCCGGTGCGCATGTTCAAGACGCACGACCTCAAGTCGATTCCCGACGCCGAGGTGTTCAAGACGCTCACGTCTTCGGGCACCACCGGCGCCGGCGCGTCGCGCATCTACCTGGACAAGGACGCGGCGGGCGCGCAGACCAAGCAGCTCGGCGCGACGCTGCAGGAAGTCCTCGGCGGCGAGCGGCTCCCGATGCTGATGGTCGACACCATCGGCATCATCAAGAACCGCCGCTCGTTCTCCGCGCGCGGCGCCGGCGTGCTGGGCATGGCCAACTTCGGCCGCAAGCACACGTACGTGCTCGACGAGAACGACCAGCCCGACGTCGAGGCCGTGAAGAAGTTCCTCGCCGAGTACGGGGACAAGCCGTTCCTGATCTTCGGGTTCACGTTCATGGTGTGGCTCTACCTGTACGAGGTGGCGCGCGACCACGGGCTTGATCTCTCCAACGGCATCCTGATCCACTCCGGTGGCTGGAAGAAGCTGATCGACCGCGCCGTGGACAACACCGAGTTCCGCCGTCGGTTCAAAGAGGACACCGGCCTCACGCGGATCCACAACTACTACGGGATGATCGAGCAGATCGGCACCGTGTTCCTCGAAGGACCGTCGGGGAACTCCCTGTACTGCCCGGATTTCGCCGACGTCGTGATCCGGGACCCGGAGACGTGGCGCGAGCAGCCGGTGGGCAAGCCGGGCGTGATCGAGGTCGTCTCGACGCTGCCGCGCTCGTACCCGGGACATGTGCTGCTGACCGAGGACCTCGGTGTGTACAACGGCATCGACGACGGTGACTGGCCCGGCAAGCACTTCTCCGTGCTGGGGCGGCTGCCGAAGGCCGAGGCGCGGGGTTGTTCGGACACGTTCTCGGCGGAAAACAGCAGCGTGGCGGGGCCACTCCGTTGAGGGCGGTGGAGGGGAGGAAGGCGGAGATGACGTCTCTGGAGCAGCGGTTCCCTGTTGCGGAGCCGGTTGAGGTTGGTTCGCTGCTGGCCGAGGTGCGCGCCGAACCGCCCGGTGGCCGGTTGACCGTCGGCGACCCGCGCGTGGTCGAGTTCGTCACGAAGTTCGCGCGCAAGCTCCTCGCGCCCGCCCTCGCGCGGCGTTACCCGGAGCTGGCCTCGCTGGGTTTCTTTCTGCGCAAGGGAGAGCTCGCGAAGGCACTGTCCACTTTGGAAACCTCTGGCGACGCGCTGCGCTTCCCGCGCGGTCTTGTGTTCCACGTGCCGCCGGCCAACGTCGACACGATCTTCGTGTACTCGTGGGCCCTTTCGGCGCTGGCGGGCAACCCGAACGTCGTGCGCGTGTCGTCGCGTTCGGCGGGGGCGGCGGAGGCCGTGCTGGAGGCGTTGAACGCGGCGCTGGACGACGTGTCGCCGGAGACCGCGGTGACCATCCGCGCGACCCAGCGCATGGTCACCTACGACCGCAGCGACGAGATCAGCGGCGCCCTGTCGCTGGCCGCCGACCTGCGCGTGATCTGGGGCGGCGACGGTTCCGTCGCCGCGCTGCGCAAATACCCGCTGGCGCCACACGCGCGTGACCTCACGTTCCCGGACCGCTCGTCGTTCGCCGTCGCGTCGGTGCGCGGCTGGCAGGAGGCCACGCCGGAGCAGCGGCGGGCCGCGGCCGAGGGCTTCTACAACGACTCGTACTGGTTCGACCAGGCCGCGTGCTCGTCGCCGCGGGCGGTGTTCTGGGTCGGCGACGCCGACGGTGCGCGCGCGGCGGGCGAAGAATTCCGGGCGCTGCTCGCGTCGGTGCTCGAGGCCAAGCAGCACGTGACCGAGCCCGCGATGGCCGTGCAGAAGCGCGTGTCGGCCTACGGCGCGGCCGTCGACGGGCTCGTGTCGGCGATCTCTTTCGACGGAAATTCCCTGGCCACACTCGAGCTCACCGACGCCACCGTGATGCCGCGCGAGTGGCTCGGCGCGGGCACTTTCGCCAACGCGCACCTCGCCTCGTTGGGTGAACTTGTGCCGCTGGTTCTGCGCAAGGACCAGACCGTGGCGCAGTTCGGGTTTACCCGCGACGAGCTGGTGGAATTCGTGACGGAGCTCGCCGGGCGCGGCGTCGATCGGGTGGTGCCGTTCGGGTCGGCGTTGACGTTCGCGGGCGTCTGGGACGGTTACGATCTGCTTGCCGAGTTCAGCCGCCTGGTCACGGTGCAGGCCTGACTCGCGGTGACGAGTCTGTGTTGCGTTGTGAGGAGACTGGTCAGTGACGACCGTTCGAACGCCTGAGGAGGACTCCCCGGCTCCTTCGAAGCCGAAGACGGGGAAGTCCACCAAGGCCAAGATCCTCGACGCGGTGCGCTGGCTCGCGATCGTGCTCGTGGTGGCCTTCGCGGCCAAGGCGCTCACCGACAACTGGACCGAGTTCTGGCGCACGCTGTCCGATGTGGCCTGGCAGTCCTCAGTGCTGAGCCTCGTCGCGCTCGTGCTGGCGATCATGGTGTCGACCTGGGGCTGGCAGGTGCTGGTCGACGACCTCGGCAAACCCATCGGCTACATCCGCGGCGCGCAGATCTGCCTGGTCGGCTCGCTCGGCAAGTACGTGCCGGGTTCGGTGTGGGCGTACCTGCTGCAGATGGAGCTCGGCCGCAAAGCCGGCCTCGCGCGCGCCCGGATTTTCACCGGCTCGCTGATCCAGCTCGGCGTCGGCGTGGTCTCGGCGCTCGTCGTGTCGCTGCTCGCCGCGCCGGCCGTGTTCAGCCACAGCCCGCGTGCGATGTGGCTGTTCGTGCTGATCCCGGTCGGCCTCGCGCTGCTGCACCCGCGCGTGCTGACCTGGGGCACCTCGCTCGTGCTTCGCCTGCTTCGCCGCCCGCCGCTGGAACGCCCTTTGACCTGGGGTGTCGTGCTCAAGACCTTCGGCGCGTCGACGCTGGCCTGGGTCCTGCAGGGCGTGCACCTGTGGCTGCTCGCCAACTCCGTCGGCGCCCCGGGCTTCAACGGGCTCGTGCTCTGCGTCGGCGCCATGGCCGTCGCGATGACCGTGGGCACCTTCGCCTTCATCCTGCCCAGCGGCATCGGCGTGCGCGAAGTAGCCCAGGTCGCCGTGCTCACGGCCAGTGGCCTCACCGTCGGCCAGGCCACCGCGTTCGCCGTGGCGTCCCGCGTGATGTTCACCGTCGCGGACCTGCTCACGGCGGGCTTCGCGGCGGGCGCCGCCTGGGCCACGAATCGCCGCACGGTCGCCGCTGCCTGACGCGCCAGAGGTTCGCGGTCCGGACCTCAGCCGCTTTGAAAAACCCGCCGCCTCAGCTCTTCAGCCGGTAAATCACGGCGTCCGAGTTCCGGTACACCTGCTGCAAGAACGGCAACCCGTCCAGCCCTACCAGCCCCGGCGAGGCGTACGGCGGGCTGGGCGGCGCCATCGGCCGGCCCAGGATCACCCAGTGGATGTTCAGCCGCTTGACCGCGTCGCGCACCACCGGGTCCGTCTCGTAGTCGCGGAACTGCCAGGCCAGGTACAGGGCGTCCGTGGGGGGTGCGGTGCCGTCGTCGTGCGCGGCGACGGTGCGGACGCCCGTGAGGGCATACGTCCAGACCGTGCCGTCGAGGCGGTCGTTCATGGCCCATTCGCCGGGGGCCGCGAGGTGGCCGAGCTGGACCATCGCGGCTTCCTCGCCGGGCGTGATGGTCTGGTCGTGCGGGTTGGCGGAGCGGTAGCCGGGGGCGAGGCGGTCGCCGTTGGACACCGCGTACAGGCCCCTCGTGGCACCCGCGAAGCCGACCAGCACCAGCACCGCCAGGATCACCGCCGGCACCCGCGGCGGCAGGTGCTCTCCGAGCCACTGCTGCAGCGACGCCAGGCCGTGGCCCGCGATGAACGACAGCGGCACGATGGCCATCGAGATGAACCGGTACGGGTCGTCCCACCAGGGCCGGGAGAACGCCATCACCAGCGGCGAGTTCGACGACGACACGGCCGCGTACGCGATGCCGGTGATCAGCGCTGTGACGCCGATCCACCGCAGGTCGCCGAGCCGGCGGAAGAAGATGAAGCCCAGCAGCAGCGCGGCGGAAAGCCACAGCTGCGGGTGCGGTTCCCAGTGCTGGAAGCCCAGCAGCGCACCGATCGCGCTGGTCGCGCGCCACTCGATCGGCCAGCCGAGGTAGGGCAGGGTGCCGTTGGCCAGGCCGAGCGCGCCGAACAGCTGCAGCCACGCCACCAGCACCGACACCACGGCGATCGGCAGCAGCGCGAGCAGGTCGTGGCCGAAGCGGCGCCAGCGCCGGCCCGGGGAGAACCAGCGTTGCAGCAGCAGCGGCCCGGCGAACAGGATCCCGCCGAACAGCGTCGACGAGTGGATGCACAGCAGCCCGACCGCGGCCACGACCAGCAGAAACCCGGTATCGGGCGCCACGCGTTCCAGGTAGCGCTTCAGCACCACGGCCGCCAACGGTGTCAGGGCCAGCCCCAGCAGGAACGGGAACAGCGGCCCGCGGCTCATCGACTCGTACGTGCTCATCACCGGCGCCGCCGACGCGAGCGCCACCGCGCCGGCCAGCACCGCGCGGCCGCGGAACTCGCGCACCAGCACGACCAGCGACAGCGCCAGCAGACCGGGCAGCACCACGGTGTTCACGTCGAGCGTCAGCGGGATCGACGTCGAACCGGTCAGCGAGTACTGGATGGCGGCGAGCAGGTGGTAGGCGTTGGGGTAGAAGGGCGGGTGGGCGTCGCCGTACCAGTTGAGCGTGCCCATGCCGAACAGGCTGCCGTCGCCCGTGGTGGCGATGTAGCGCACGCCGTTGGCCGCGTATGGCGCGTCGCCGCCCTGCGCGATCGCGCCGAGGTGGCCCATGCCGCGCACGGCGGCGTAGAACCCGAACCCGGTGGCCAGCAGCAGGCACCCGACCACGCCCCACTGCCCGCGCGCCGACCACACCCGCGGTTCGGCCACCGGCGGCCACCGCCGCACCGTCAGCCGCCTCAGTCCGAACGCGACAGCCACGAAGACCACAGTGGTCACGCAGAACGTGACCGTGTTGAACGGCAGCCCCATCGCCGCGGTCCACGGCCCCGCCAGGCCGCCGATCGCGTAGCTCAGGAGCGGCGTCAGGCCGGCCAGCACCCAGCCGCGCAGGCCGGCGGCGAGGCCGGTGAGCACCCCCGGCAGGCCGAGTACGAGCACGAGGACGGCGAGACTCGCCACATCGGACAGCAGTGTGGGTTCGCTCGGCAACAGACTTCCTCGGCTGTGACGGATCCGCTCGGTACCCCCGGGTGGCGGATCGGAATCGGAGTCACAGATTAGCGGGCCCGATATACACCCGAACGGCTTATGTCCGGGAAGCATAGTGAAGCGATTGACTGGACTGCGTGAAGTGACGGCCGGAACCGCCCGACAACGCTGCGCATTCCGGCCAATCGCTCACCCGAAAGCGAGGTTTCGTCGCGGGGATTCACCGTGACAACGGGTGACGGCAGGTGGCGTCGGGGTGGCGGCCGGTGGGGACCGGCCGGGGGCTGGAGGCAGGGGGTCCGCGTGGTCTACGCGGTCGTGGGGGGCTGGCTGGTGCTGGGCGCGCTCGTCGTCGCGACCTGGCGCCGGATCGCCACCGACGCAGGGTGGCGGGCGTTCGTGGTGGTGCTCGTGCTCGCGTTTTCGCTGGTGCACCAGCTGTTGTTCGCCACCGTGACCGAAGACGCGCTCGTCACCTTCCGTTATGCGCAGAACATCGCCGACGGCAACGGGCCCGTGTTCAATCCCGGCGACCGGAACGAGGGTTACGCGAATTTCCTGTGGCTCGTGGTGATCGCGTTGCCGCGCGCGGCATTCGGCGCGGATATCCCGACGTCGGCCGTTGTACTGGGTGTTGTCGCGGTGTTGGGGTGCGTTCTTCTCGCGTACTTCCTCACCAATCGCATCGTGCGTCTCGCGCTGCCGGAAGGCGCGGAACCGCAGCCCGCGATCGGTGTCGCGGCGGCCGTGCTGACGGCCGGCGCGAGCGGCCTCGCCGTGTACGGGCCGTCGGGCACCGAGCTGCCGATGTTCGTGCTGCTGGTGCTGGCCGTGGCCAACGCGCTGGTCGCCCGCCGGTCCGTGGTGGCGGGGGTTCTCGTGGCCGGCGCGGTGATGACCCGGCCGGAAGGTCTGGTGCTCGCCGTCGTGGCGGGGCTGTGGCTGGCGCTCGGCGCCGCGCGCGGCCGGCACAACTGGTGGACACCGGCGGGCTACGTGCTGGGCGCGCTGGTGTTCCTCGTGCCGTGGACGGCCTGGCGCGCCACCTACTACCACCACTTCCTGCCCGACTCCGCCGTGCGCGTGCTCGGCCCCGACTGGCGCTACCTCGCGGGCTTTTCCTTGGCGCACCTGGGGTTCCTGGTGCTTGCCGTTGCCGCTGTGGTGGGGTTGCTCGCGCTGCGCACGCCCGAACGCGCGGCCGAACCGCGCGCGGCGCTGTGGCTGCTGTTCACGTTGGCCTTGTGCTTCACGGTTTTCGTGGTTGTGCTCGACGGTGACACCGGCCCGTCTTGGCGGCTGCTCGTGCCCGTGCCGCCACTGCTGGCCGTGGCATCGGTGGGCGCGTACGGCGTGCTGACGGCCGCGAACCCGTCACCGAAGCCGCGCACGGTGTCGCATCTGGTGCCAGTGGTCGCGGCCGTGCTGACCGGGTTCGCGGTGCTCGTGTCGGTGGTGAGCCCGGACGTGCTCACGAGCGTGCGGGCGTGGCACACCGACAGTGCGCAGCTCGCGGAAGTCGGCGACTGGCTGGCTTCGTACCTGCCGCCGGGCTCCGTGGTGAGCGCCGCCGCGCCGGGCGCCATCGCCAGCCGCGCGGGCTCGCGGCTGCTGGTGGGCACCAACCTGATGCGCGCAACAGTGGCCGTCCCCGAGGAAACCGGCTACGCCAAACGCCAGCACTGCGCCGACGACACCCGGGCCTGGTACCGCGTCGCGACGTTCCGCCGCACCGGCACGCCGTTCTGGATCTCCGTGTACCCGCGCGCCGACGAGGCCGGCCTGCTCATCGAGTACCTCGATCGAGCACCGGACTTCCAGTACGTATCGTGCCCGGGATGACGGTGGCGCGCAGGTCCACGGCCCTCGGGTTCGGGGTCTTCGGCGTGTCCCTGGCCGTGTTGCTGGTGCGCTTTCTCGTGCCGCGCCCGGTGTCCATGTCCGACAACGGCGACGGCTTCCGCGTGCTGTGCGGCGCCGGGATCACCTGGACCAGCAAGCCGGAGCAGTACGTCCACCTGGTGTACGAGGCCACACCCGGCGGCTGCGACCCGACGTACCAGCTGAGCCAGAGCTGGCTCGCCCGGCTGGCGGTGGCGTTCGGGTCGCGGTCGGAGCTGAGCCTGGTCGTGCTCGGCGTGATTTCTTCGGTTGTCGCCGCGGCAGCGGTGGCCGTGGTGGTGGTCGGATTGCCCTACGGGCCGCGGGTGCGCTTGCCCGTGGCCGTCGGTTTGCTACTGGTGGTGGCGGATTCGGCGTTCTTCGGCTATTTCTCGTCGACTTTGGGCGAGGGGACGGCTTTTCTCGGCATTTTGCTGGCCGTCGGCGGCCTGCTGCTGATGGGGCGACGGTGGCTTTGGATCGGCGGCGCGGTGACCGTCGTCGGCGGGTTGATGGCGGTGAACGCCAAGGTGCAGACGTTGATGGTCTTGCCGTTTCTGGTCATCGCGGTGCTGCTGGTGACGCGTTCTCGTTGGGTGCCGGGGGTTCTCGTGATTCTCGCTCTGGCCGGCGGGACCTGGTGGGCTCAGACGGCCGTCACCCCGGCGGTCGCTCCCGACGGCACGGCGTCTGCCCGACCCGGCGACGACTCGCGCGACATCAACATGGTGAACACGGTGTTCCTCAACATCATCGACGGCCACCACGACACCGCCGCGGACCTGGCGGCTCTCGGCCTGCCGGCGTCGTTCGGGCAATACGCGGGCAACGGCTGGTGGCACCCGCATCCGGTGACGTTGGATCCGCAGTACGCGCAGTACCGCGACCGCTTGAGCCGGCGCAACGTCGTGGAGTGGTTCGCCACGCACCCGGACCGCACCCTGGGCGTTCTGAACCGCGCGGCCGGCGACCTGCTCACAGCGCGCCCTCCGTACCTGGCCTCCTTCGACGCTTCGGCCGGCTTGCCGCCGGCGGCACAGGAGTACCGGGTGCCACTGTGGTCGGGGCTGACGGGGTTGCTGGCGCCCCTGGGCTTGTTCGCCTTGCTGCCCGTGTGGCTCCTCGTCGGCTGGCGCGCGTGGCGACATCGGCGGGCTGCGCTGGGCGTCGCCCTCGCGCTCCTCCTGACGACTGCGGTGGGTCAGTTCGTCGTGGCCGCTCTGGGCGACGGGATCGAGAACGTGAAGCACCAGGTCGTCGCGTTGTTCTGCACGCTGGTGGCGGTGGTGCTCGGCTGTTGCCCGGCCGTGGCGAAAGTTCCCGAATGACGGGTTTCGTGCCGACGATCACTTTGAGTAGCCGCAAGAAACTTACGGTCCCGTAGCCTCGCGGTATGGCTGACTTCGTGTACCCGCCCGTGCTGGTTGCCGCGCGGACGATGTTCCGGGTGCTGGACAACCGCATCCGCATCGAAGGCGCGCAGCACGTGCCGGCGCACGGCGGGGCGGTGATCGCGTGCACGCACGTCAGCTACCTGGACTTCATTTATTGCGGCCTGGGCGCGCGGCCGGCCAAGCGGCTGGTGCGCTTCATGGCCAAGCACGAGATCTTCGCGAACCGCGTGGCGGGACCGTTGATGCGCGGGATGCACCACATCCCCGTCGACAGGTCGGCCGGCCAGGCTTCGTACGACGAGGCCGTCGCGCGGCTGCGTGCGGGGGAGGTCGTCGGCGTGTTTCCTGAAGCGACGATCAGCCGGTCTTTCACGGTGAAGGCCTTGAAGACGGGCGCCGTGCGGATGGCCGCGGAGGCCGGGGTGCCCATCGTGCCGATGGCACTGTGGGGCACGCAGCGCCTGTGGACGAAGGGGCACCCGAAGGACCTCACGCGCCGCCACGTGCCCATCTCGATCCTGCTCGGCGCCCCGATGCACCCGGGGCTCGCGGACGACTGCGAGGCGGGAACCGCCGAACTGCGCTCCCGACTGTCGGAGCTCCTCGACCGCGCCCAGGCGGACTACCCGGAATCCCCCACGCCCTCCGAACGCTGGTGGCTCCCCGCCCACCTCGGCGGCACCGCGCCCACCCCGGAGGACGCCGCAGCTTTGGACGCCCGCCCCGCCACCCGCGACTGACTTGCCACTGCGGCCGGCAAGTCGCCACGTGGATTGGCAACCACTCCATGTCGACGGCAATCGGCCACGTCGATCGGCAAGTACGCCACGTCAACGGCAATCCGCCACTCGCTTGGCAATCCGGACGCCCGGCAAGTTGCCACTCGAGCTGGAAGTTTGCCCAATGAACGGCAAGCCTCCGTCTGACCTGGCATGCCTGACCAGCTTGCGGCAAGCCAGATCACCGAGTGGCAGGCACATCCGTGAATGGCAAGTCACCGTCACATCGGCAAGGTCGGCAACTCCTGCTCGCGAACGGCAAGCTCGCCACTTGATGGCAAGTCGCCATGTCGATGGGCAAGCAGCTGCCCAGGCGACAAGGCCGCAACCCCAGCTCGCGCCCGGCGCCCTTGCCACTTCCGCTGGCAAGTCGCCATGTCGGTTGGCAAGTGGGAGCGGCAAGCGGCAACTAGCCGGTGAAGTGGCAAGCCAGGCCCCGAGTGGCGAGCTCCGTGCCATGGCAAGTGCGCCGGTGAGCGGCAAGTCGTCCAGCCCCTTGGCAAGACAGATCGCCAAGTGGCAAGTCGCCGTCCCCACACGCAAGTGCCGAAGCCAGCGGCAAGATCCCACGCCGAGTGGCAAGGCCGCCTAAAACCACCGCTCCAAAACCTGCGCCACGCCATCCTCCGCGGCCGGCCCCGTCACCTCCTCCGCCACGTCCAGCACTGCGCGGTGACCGTTCGCCATCGCCACCCCGTGCCCGGCCCACTGCAGCATCTCCACGTCGTTCGGCATGTCACCGAAAGCGATCACCCGCTCAGCCGGCACCGAAAACCGCTCAGCCACATCCGCCAACCCCGTCGCCTTCGTGACCCCGTGCGCCGACAGCTCGATCAGCCCGCCCGAAGACGAGTACGTGATGTCCACTGCCCCGTCCAGCACCGCCCGCGCCGCCGTCGCCATTTCCTCCGACCCCAGGCCCCGGTGGCTGATCAGCAGCTTGATCGCCGAATGCCCCAGCACCTCGGCGCGCGGAGCTGTCCGGCCCTCGCCATCACCCCACGGGTTCCGGTACTCCGGCTCGATCACAAAACTCCGGACATCCGTGCTGATCCGCTCCGCGGCCAGCCGGCATCCCGGAAGTGCCTTGTCCAGCGCCGAGGCCAGATCGTTCAGCAGCACAGGCGAAAGCAGCCCATGTACCGCCACCACCTCCGAAGAAGCGATGTCCAGCAGCACCGCACCGTTCGCACACACCGCATAGCCCGTCAGCCCCAATGGCCCGGCGATCGGCGGGATCCACCGCGGCGGCCGGCCGGTGCACAGGACGAACGGCACGCCGTCGGCGCGTACCCGACGCACGACCTCGATGGTGCGAGCGGAAAGGACCTCGGTGGGGCCGAGCAGGGTGCCGTCGACGTCGGACGCGATCAAGCGGGGTTTCTCCACTCGCTCATTGTCCCCGAACCGGGCACGGGCACCGCCCGTTCGAGCGAATGTCGGTGGTTGCCGATACCGTCCACCCTCGTGCGAGCAGGCATCGTGATCCTTCCGGAAGATCGTTGGTGGGCGGCCGAGCCCAAGTGGCGGGCCGCCGAGGAGTACGGCTTCGACCACGCGTGGACCTACGACCACCTGGGCTGGAGATCCCTGGTCGACGGCCCGTGGTTCTCGGCGGTGCCCACCCTCACGGCCGCCGCCATGGTCACGTCCACCATCCGGCTGGGCACGTTCGTCGCGTCGCCCGTGGCGCGGCACCCGGTGCCGTTCGCGCGCGAGCTGATCACCCTCGACGACGTGTCCGACGGCCGCTTCG
Organism: Amycolatopsis sp. NPDC051372; assembly: GCF_040682095.1. Taxonomy (NCBI): domain Bacteria; kingdom Bacillati; phylum Actinomycetota; class Actinomycetes; order Pseudonocardiales; family Pseudonocardiaceae; genus Amycolatopsis; species Amycolatopsis sp. NPDC051372. Next base: position 93,929 of record NZ_JBFBAF010000006.1, on the reverse strand, counting down.
TGCTGGGCGTCGGCGCGGGCGTGGACGCGAAGAATTACGACGTGCAGGTGCTCGGCGCGCCCGATCTCACGCCGAAGCAGCGCGCCGACCGCTTCACGGAGTTCGTCGAATCGCTCGACGGCCTGCTGATGACCGACCGCTTCGACTTCGAGGGCGAGTACTACCAGGCCCGCGGCGCCCGCAACCTCCCCGGCACCGTGCAGCGCCCGCGGCTGCCGTTCGTCGTCGCGGCCAACGGACCGCGCACGATGACGCTGGCCGCCCGTTTCGGCGCCGGCTGGGCCACCACCGGCCGCGGCGGCGCGACCACCGACGAGTGGTGGCAGGGCATCGCCGAGCTCAGCCGCGTGTTCGACGAGCGCCTCGACGCCGCCGGCCGCGAGCGCGACTCCGTGCACCGCTACCTGAGCCTCGACGCGGCGCCCGTCTTCTCGCTGAGCAGTGTCGACGCGTTCCGCGAAGCCGTCGAACGCTCGCGGGAGCTGGGCTTCACCGACGTCATCGCGCACTGGCCGCGTTCGAGCGGCCCGTACGAGGGCCACGAGTCCGTGCTGGAGCAGGTCGTGGAGAACGTCCTGCCCACGCTCAAGGACAGCTAGTCCGTTCAGGTGACTTCACCCCCGCCGGGAAACCGATTTCCCGACCCGGGCGTCAAGCAGGTGAGAAGAGGGGGAGACGGCCCTTCACCGGGCCGCTCTTCTCACCCGTGAGCACCCCGGGGGTGCTGGGGAATGGGAGGTCCTCGTGGCCGCGGCCGGGGCAGCCGCGGCCACGAGGCTCCAAACCTCCGAAAAACTCACTTCAAGATCGTGTAGATCACCGCACCGGGATTCCGGTAGTCGACCCGCAGGAAATCGAGCCCGTCCAGCCTCTGCAGCCCGGGCGCGATCGGCGTGTCCTTGCGGATCGTGCCGCTGCCCACCAGCACGTGGCGCACGTCGAGCCGCCGCACGGCGTCGCGCACGCGCGGGTCCGTGTCGTAGTCGCGGAAGTGCAGGGCCAGGTACACGGCGTCCGGATCGACGCGGCCGCCACCGTCGTAGTGGCCGGCCACCGGGTGCACACCGGCGATCGCGTACATCCACGCGGTGCCGTCCATGCGGTCGTTGAGCACCTTCTCCTGCGCAGGGATCCCCATCGTGCCGAGGTGCTCCATGGCGGCGATCTCGTCGGCGCTCACCGGTGGCGTCACCTCGCCCTCGGGCCCGTTGTAGTACAGGTACGAGACGGCCGTCGCGTTCGCGTTGCGGTAGAAGCCGCCGGTCAGCACGGCCATCGCGGCCACCACGACCACGGCCGTCACCAGGCCGAGCCGCGCCAGCACCTGCGGCCGCGAGCGCACCCACGAGCCGCTGCGGGCCAGGCGCGCGATCCACCGCTGCAACTCCGCCATGCCGTGGCCCGCGAGCAGGCACAGCGGGATCGCGGCCAGCGCCATCAGCCGGTACCGGTCGTTCCACCACGGCCGTGACAGCGACACCACCCACGGCAGGTAGCCGTAGCAGGTGACCAGCACGAAGAAGCCCGAAAGCCCGATCGTCGAGAGCAGCACCCAGCGCATCCGCCGCAGTGTGAAAAACATGAGCGTGCCCAGCGCGAGCAGCACCGTCAGCCAGATCTGCGGCCGGCTGAGCACCTGCTGGAACGTCACGAGCAGCTTCAGCGCCAGCGGGATCGGCAGGTTCGAGTTCCACGAGTAATACGGGTACGCGCCGGAGGTGAACCCGATCGCGCCCAGGATCTGCGGCGCCGCCAGCACGCCGCTGACCACCAGCACCGGCAGCATCCGCAGCACGTCGCCCAGGATCACGCGCCACGCCGGCGTCTCGAGAGCCACGCCGTCCACGCGCTTGCGCCGCAACGACCGGTACCAGCGCTGCACCACCAGCGGCATCGCGAACAGCACTGCGCCGAACAGCGCGCTCGAGTGCGCCGCGAGCAGCCCGTCGGCGGTCAGTGCCAGGATCAGGCCCGTGTCGACGCCCGGGCGCACCAGGAACCGCTGCAGCGCCACCACGGCCAGCGGCGTGAGCACGATGCCCAGCGCGTACGGCAGCAGCCCGCTCGACACCGACTCGTACGCACCCGTCGTGGCGGCCGCCGCGACGAGCGCCGTGCAGCCCGCGTACACCGCGCGCCCGCCGAGCTGGCGGATCAGCGCCACCATCGACAGCGCGAACAGGCCCGCGACCGGCATGGTGATGGCGTTGAGCGTGACCGGGACGCTCGTGCCCGAGATCTGGTAGACCAGCGCGCCGACCAGGTGGTACGCGTTCGGGTAGAACGAGCCGTCGGGGTACCAGTTGATGGTGCCCATGCCGGTGAGTGAGCCGTCGCCGGTGTCGGCGATGTAGCGGATGCCGTTCGCGTGGAACACGGTGTCCCAGCGCTGGAAGACGGCCGTCGTGCCGCCGCGCGCCGAGAGCACCACGGCGATCGACAGGCCCACGGCCACGACCAGGCACCCGGCCACGGCCCAGTGCGCCCGTTTGCTCCACTCGATCGGCGGCTCCTCCGCACCCGGCCTCAGCCAGCCGCGGGCCATCAGCAGCCGCCGGACGCCGTACATGAGGGCCGCCAGACCCACGGTGCACAGGGCGGCGGATCCGACGTTGTACGGGAGCCCGGCGTCGGCGAGCCACGGGCCGGCCAGACCCGTCACGGCGTAGCTGACCAGCGGCGCGAGGCCGGCCAGTGCCCAGCCGCGCACTCCGGCGGCCCAGCCCACCAGGCCGCCGGGTATCGCCAGCACGGTCAGGTAGGTGACGACCGCTACCAAGTAGCTTCCCAAGGTGTCCGGTGCAGGCATGCTTCTCACGTGTGTCGGTGCGGTACGGCCGGCGGTATGCCGAGGTCGGTTCGGGCCACGGTGTCAGGACTGCGTACCCTGGGCGCCCGTGAGCGAGCACACGAACCCCGCCAAGATTACTGAACACGAGTTCGCCGGCTACGACCTCGTCGTCGTCGGGTCCGGTTTCTTCGGGCTGACCGTCGCCGAGCGGGCCGCGGCCGAGCTCGGCAAGAAGGTTCTGGTGCTCGAGCGCCGGAGCCACCTCGGCGGCAACGCCTACTCCGAGGCCGAGCCCGAGACCGGCATCGAGGTGCACAAGTACGGTGCGCACCTGTTCCACACCTCGAACAAGCGCGTGTGGGAGTACGTCAACCGCTTCACCGAGTTCACCGGCTACCAGCACCGGGTGTTCGCCAAGGTCAAGGACCAGGTCTACTCGTTCCCGATGAACCTGGGCCTGATCAACCAGTTCTTCGGCAAGTCCCACACCCCGGACGAGGCCCGCGAGCTCATCGCCAAGCAGGCGTCCGAGTTCCAGACCGACGCCGCCGAGAACCTCGAGGAAAAGGCCATCTCGCTGGTCGGCCGTCCGCTGTACGAGGCCTTCATCCGCGGGTACACCGCGAAGCAGTGGGAGAACGACCCCAAGAACCTGGGCGCGAACATCATCACGCGCCTGCCGGTCCGGTACACGTTCGACAACCGGTATTTCAACGACACCTACGAGGGCCTGCCCGTCGACGGGTACACCGCGTGGCTCGAGAAGATGGCCGAGCACGAGAACATCGAGATCCGCCTGAACGTCGACTACTTCGACGTGCGCGACCAGATCCCCGCGGGCACGCCGACCGTCTACACCGGGCCGCTGGACCGCTACTTCGACTACTCGGCGGGCCGGTTCACCTGGCGCACCGTCGACTTCGAGTCCGAGGTCGCGCCCACCGGTGACTTCCAGGGCGCCCCGGTCGTGAACTACAACGACCAGGAAGTCCCCTACACCCGCATCATCGAGTTCCGCCACTTCCACCCGGAGCGGGACTACCCGAAGGACAAGACGGTCATCTTCCGGGAGTTCTCGCGCTTCGCGACGGATGACGACGAGCCGTACTACCCGATCAACACGCCGGAGAACCGCGAGAAGCTCGAGAGCTACCGCGAGCTGGCGAAGGCCGAGGCGCGTGAGAAGAACGTGCTGTTCGGCGGCCGCCTGGGCACGTACAAGTACCTCGACATGCACATGGCGATCGGCTCGGCGCTGTCGATGTTCGACAACAAGATCGCGCCGCACCTCACCGAGGGCAAGCCCCTCGACGGGTCGATCGATGCTTGAGCAGCGTGCTGTTCCGGCCGAAGCCGGAACTCCCGTCGTCATGCCGGCGGCCGAACCGAATGGTGAGGTCGCCGTGTTGTCCCAGGCCCAGCGCTTCCTGAAGAAGCCGGGCACGGTGCAGGTCGCGCGTGGGATGTCGCTGTTCGGCGAGCACAGCGCGGGCTGGTTCGCGCTGGGTCTGATCGGCGCCGCGGTGGACAAGCCGCGGCGCAAGGACTGGCTCGTCGCGTCCGTCGGCGTCGTCGGCGCGCACGCCGCCTCGATCGCGGTGAAACGCGTGGTCAGGCGGCGTCGTCCGGACCACCCGAGCGTCGAGGTCCTGGTCGGCACGCCGAGCAAGCTGAGCTTCCCGTCTTCGCACGCGACGTCCACGACGGCCGCGGCAGTGCTCTACTCGGGACTCACCGGGCGTAACCTGGTCCCCGCCCTCGTACCGCCGATGCTGGCCTCGCGGCTGCTGCTCGGCGTCCACTATCCGACCGACGTACTGGCCGGTGCGGCCCTGGGAGGCCTCGTCGGTGGTCTGATCCGACGGAAGCTGAAACGACGATGAGCGAAACGACCGACGAGCGTGCCGAGAACTCGACCGACCCGGCTGAATCCGCGAAGGCGGACGAAGCTGTGAATGTCGAGACGGAGGAGGCCGCCGCGGACGCGGCCGCGTCCGCGGCTGCCGTTTCGGAGCCGGCGACCCCGGCTGCCGCTTCGGCCGGCACGAACCCCGTGGCGCTGCTGCTGGGCGTGATCAAGACTGCGCGCCCGAAGCAGTGGGTGAAGAACGTGCTGGTGTTCGCCGCGCCGTTCTTCGCGTTCTCGAAGGCGACCAACCGCACCGAGCTGGTCATCGACGCACTGATCGCGTTCGTGGCCTTCTCGCTGACGGCCTCGTCGGTCTACCTCATCAACGACGCGGTCGACGTCGAAGCCGACCGCGCCCACCCGACGAAGCGCAACCGGCCCATTGCGGCCGGGATCGTGCCGGTGCCGGTGGCCTACGCCGCCGCGGTGGTGTTCTTCCTGGCCGGTCTCGCGGTGTCGTTCACCGCGAGCTGGGAGCTGGCCGTGGTGCTCGGTGTGTACGAAGCCGTGCAGCTCGGGTACTGCTTCGGGCTCAAGCACCAGCCGGTGGTGGACCTCGCGATCGTCGGCTCGGGCTTCCTGATGCGCTCGATCGCCGGTGGTGTCGCCGGCGGGATCGCCATGTCGCAGTGGTTCCTGCTGGTCACGGCGTTCGGCTCGCTGTTCATGGTGGCGGGCAAGCGCTACGCGGAGATCATGCTGTTCGAACGCACGGGCGCGAAGATCCGGTCGTCGCTGAAGAAGTACTCGGCGAGTTACTTGCGGTTCGTGTGGGCGACGTCGGCGGCCATTCTGATCATGTCTTACTGCCTGTGGGCGTTCGAGATCCGGCAGGCGGAGCACGATTCGCTGTGGGCTGTCGTGTCGATGGTGCCGTTCGTGATCGCTGTGCTGCGGTACGCGGTGGATGTTGATGGTGGCAACGCCGGGGCGCCGGATGAGATCGCGTTGCGGGACCGGGTGTTGCAGGTGCTCGGGTTGGCGTGGGTTGTGACGTTGTTCTTGTCGTTCTACCTGTGAGTCGTTTTACCTGTGAATTGCGCTGGAATTTAGACAGCTGAGTTTCAGGCTGTGCACAGAAATACCGGTCATCCTCGGACGTGGGGGCGGGCAGGCCGCCCGTTCCCACTTCAGCCGGAGGAGCCGAAGATGAGTGACCAGGTCCCGCCGGAGCAGTCCGGTGATGGTGGTTCGCCGCAGGATGCGACGGCGGAGAGTTCGCAGCCCGGTGTTGGTGGCGCGGCTGCCGGTGGTGGTTCTGGGGATGACACGCCGGTGACGGCGGAGAGCCAGCAGCAGGGGGTTGGCGCCGGCGGGCAGCAGGCGCCTGGGCCGCAACAGGTCCCGCCGCGACAGCAGCAGGCAGGGGCGCCACAGCCCGGAATGCAGCAGCCCGGCGCTCAGCAGCCTCAAATGCCGCAGCCTGGAATGCAGCAGCCGTACGGGCAGCAGCCGCCGCCTGGTGCGTGGGGCGCACCGCAGCCGGTTCGCAGGCCCGGCGGGTTCCGCCGGTTCGTGGGCAATCGGGTGACCCAGCTGGTCGGCGTCGGCGTCCTGGGGCTGCTCGTCGGCGGGGGCATCGTCGGCGGTGTCATGGCCGCGACTCAGCACGACGGGCGGCCGGGGATGTCGCACTTCCGTGACGGCGGTGGCGGCGGCGGGTACCGCGAGTTCCGTGGTGGGCCCGGGTTCGGCCAGGGTGGGCCGGGTGGTCCCGGTGGTACTGGAACCAGCAACGGGACGGGAACCGGGACTGGGACTGGGACTGGTGACGGAATCTGACCGCTCGGCCCCGCGTGAGTTCGTGCGCGGCCTGAAGGGGCCGAAGCCCCGGGAGTAGGTCACAGGAAGATCACGGTCGTTGTGTACGGTGTCGCGTGATGCGAAGCGACACCGTTGTCCGGCCGGCCATCGACAGGTGGCTGCCGTTCGGTGTCGCGGCCGTGTCAGCCGCCGTGTTCCTGCTGGCCAGCCGGCATTTGGTCGACGACGTGTACGTCACGCTGTCCTACGCCCGCAACCTCGCCCTGCACGGCCACTGGGGCCTCGTCGAGCAAGGCATGGCCAACACGGCCACCTCACCGCTGCACGTGGCCGCCGTGGCCGCCGTGACGGTCGGCGTGCGCGATGCGGTGGTGGGGGCCGGCGTGGTGTTCGTGGCCGCGCAGGTGCTGCTCGCGACAGGACTCAACAGGCTCGCCGAAAAAACCGGCCTCCCGCGCCAGTTCGTGCTGCTCGCCTTCACCGCCTTGCTGCTCAACCCGCTGCTCGTGTCGGCGGTCGGGCTGGAGGTGTTGCCTGCCGCGGCCGGTGCGGTGTGGGTGCTGGTGTTCGCGACGGAACGGCGCCCCGCCGCACTCGGGTTTGCCGCCGGGGCCTTGATTCTCGTGCGGGTTGATCTTCTGGTGGTCGCGCTGGTGGTGTTCGTGGCGCGGCCGAGGTTTTGGGACGGTGTCTGGCGGACGACGTTCGCGGCCCTTGTCGTCGCGGTGCCGTGGTTTGCGTTCAGCTGGTTCGTGCTCGGGTCGGCGGTGCCGGACACCGTCGTCTTTCAGCAGCCGACGGTGCCGTGGCTCGACTTTCCCGCCGCCACGCTGATTTCGTTTCTTCCGGTGCCGCTCTCGGCCATCGTGGCGCTGGTCCGCCGGGACGAAGCCAGTCGACCGTTCGCCGTACTCGCGGGGGCCGGGATCGTGCACTCGGTGGTCGTCGCGTCGCCTGATCCGTGGTCGTACGCGCCCGCGATCGTTGGTGCGACGGTGTTTCTCGCGGCGTGGATTTGTGTGACGCCGCACCGCATCCCGGCGGCGGCCGCGGCCGGGCTGGCGCTCGCCGCCGCGGTCGGCGTGTATGTGGCGCCCGGTCTGCCGCGACGGTTCGCGCCGATCACGGGCAACCTCGCCGCGACGGATGAGTACCGCGAAATCGGCACGCAGCTGGCCATGCTGGCGAAGGGGCGCGCCGTGAAGAGTCCCGGTGAAGCGGGTGCGCTCGCGTACGCGTGCGATTGTCACCTCGTCGGCGAGTTCTCCGACCGCGGTGCCGTCGACCCCGCGATCACCGAGACGAAGCTGCACAGCACCGAGCTCGGCCGGGCCCTGATCGAAGCCAACGTCCACCACTTCGACCACGGCGTCGCGCCCACGACCCCGGACCTGGTGCTCGAAACGACGCCGCGCGCGCCTCCGCCGACGGCGCTGGCGGCCTGGACCATCGACTCACCCCGCGCCGGCACGCAGCACCTCTACCTGGCGCCGGCGCGCCGGCAGTGACCGGTCAGCGCATGGGCGCCGGCCGCCGCCACACCGTGCGCATCGAGCCCTCGCGCACGAGCAGCACCTGCGTCACCACCTGCAGGAGCACGAAGAACGCGATCGACACCACCGTGTCCAGCGCGGGCACGTCGTCGATGGGCAGCGTGTACGCCATGGCGATGCTCACGCCGCTGTGCAGTAGTCCGCCGACGCCCCAGACCACGGCGAGCACCCGCCACAGGCGCCGGAACGACAGCCGCTGCTCCCACGCGTCGTCGAGCTGCTCGCTCTTGCCCGGCAGCAGCGCGCGGGCGGCCTCGTAGGTGAGCGGCCGACGGCCGATGACCAGGCTCGCCAGCAGCCAGACACCGGCGAGCGAGCTGAACCACGCGTTTCGCACCAGCAGCAACCGCGCGTCGCCGGTGAGCAGCGTCGTCACCACGCTCACGGCGACGATCGCCAGCACGAACAAGCCCATCCCGTCCACGCGCCGCCGCGTGACGGCCGTGTAGAGCACGCGCAACGCCGGCGGCAGGCCGCTCAGCAGCAGCGCCCACACGGGCACCACGCCGAACGCCCGCAGCAGGTAGTAGCCCCCGACGGGTGCGCCGACGTCGATGAGCAGGGCGAACGCGGACGAACGGAAGTCTTTACCCATACGTCCGAGTCTTCGGGGAACACCGGCCCGGAACCATCGTCGGTCCGGTCACCCGACATCCACCGATCGGTTGATGCCCGTTACTGGCCCGGCCAAAAGTAGGCCGACCCCCACGCGGCACGTAACCGTTGCCACGAAGCCATTCGGCCGTGACTGTGGTCCGATTAGTAACGATCGGCACAGTGGCGGCGCGAGAGGGCCCTTCGCACTTTCATCGGCGCCAGCAGGTCACGCTGGGTCAGCGTGGAGCCGTCGGCGAAGGTGAACCGGATGCCCGGCTCGGGCGGGAAGCTGCGGCCGGGTGTCACGGCGTCGAGCCGCGCCACGACGTCGGCCGGGAACTCCTCGGCCGTCACGAAGAAGTCCTTCGTGTCCGGCTCGGCCACGAACTTCGTCGGGTACACGAGCGCGAGCCGCCGATCGGTCCAGGTCAGGCGGGCGGCCCCGGCGGAGAACGCCAGGTGGTCGGCGATCCGCACGGCAACGGCCGTAGGCGCCGCGGCTTCCACGCGGTAGGCCAGTGACGGGTCGTCGGTCCAGTCTTCGTCGGGCAGCCCGGCGGGCGTCGGCCAGCGGCCTGGCGCCGTCGTGACCTTCACCGGCTCGCGCGCCGGCGCATACGGCAGGTGCAGCGCGCCGCCGACCCACGCGGCGACGTGGCCGTGCGCCGGCGGACAGCCCAGCAGCAGCCGTTCCTTCTTGCGCAGCCACACCTTCGCGTAGTCGCGCTCGATGATCTCGTCGACATCACCGGCCTGCTTCAGCTCCTGCGCGCGCATCACGCGGCTCCGTTCGTGCGGGCCAGCAGCCAGTCGAACGCCTCGGGCTCTTCGGCGCCGAACCGGAGGTCGAGTCCGGAACCGTCCACAAGCGACATTCGCAGACCCGGTCTGCGGTCGCGGGCAGCCACCGCGAACCCGGCGATCTGTTCACGCGGCAGCGAAGCCGCCACCTCGAACTCCCGCAACGCCACCGGCTCACCCTCGCGGTTGGCGCCGTACGTCTTGCGCCGGTCCGTGACGATCTCCGCCACGTCCTTGCCGAACTTCGCCATCCCTCGCCCGAAGCCCATCGCCTTGCCCAGCAACGACTTCTCCGGCTCCTCCACGGGCTCCGGCGCCACCACGACCCGCAACAACACCAGCCGCGCCGACGTCAGCACCCACAACGACGCCCGCGACCCGCGCACGAGCCCCTCGGCCGCCATACCCGTCCGATCGCCGAACACCACGACCGCCGGCTCCCGGGGCGCGGAACCAGCGCTGCCACTGTCCTCACTGGACAGTGCCGCGTCCATGACCCCGCCCGCGAAGTCGGCCACGCCGGATCCGACCTTGCGCAGCAGGCTCTTCGCAGGCTGCCCGAATTCATCGAGGCCCCGCACGGCATACCCGACAACACCGCCATACGCGGCCCACAGCAACCGCTCGTCAGCACGCAGGTGCGGCCGCGCCTGCGTGGCGGCACCCAGGGGATCGGCGAGATTCATTCTTCGAGTGAGAACCCTCGGTCGGTCGCCTCGCGGCGCTCGTCTTCACCTTCGGTCTGAGACTGGTTGTAACCGTACTTCACACCTTGCTCGATGCCCTGCTCGGCGACGTTGCCCGCGCTGCCCCGCCACGCCGCCTTGCCGACGCTCGACGTCCCGCTCATGCCCGCGAGCCGCAGCCCCGTCTCGGTCAGGTTGGTGGTCAGCGCGTTCGCGCCGTTCTCGCCGACCCCCAGCGCGTTGGCGAACCGGTTGCCCGTGCGCGAAGCCCCGGTGGCCGGGTCGGCCTTGGTCAGGATCTTCGCGAGCGGGTTCTTGTCGATCATGTCCGCCACGCGCTTCTCGAGGAAGTTGCCGTTGCGCGGGCCTTCCACGCGCTCCACGACCTTCTTCAACGGCCCCGTCCGCAGCTTCTGCAGGATCTTCTCCAGCTCCTCGATGAGCGGCCGAAGCTTGCCTATCAGCTGCTTGACCTTCATCCCGAGTCGCCCGCCGGTCACCGCGACCTCGCCCGTGGTCGCCGCACCCGCGGCCCCCACCGACGCGCCCGCCGTGATCCACGACGCCGCCAGCGCCGCGAGCCACTCGATGATCAGGCCCATCACCAGCTCTTGCAGGATGTCGATCACGATCTCCACGAACGCGTCGAACAGGTCCGCGGCCAGTTCCAGGATCTGCTGCAGCCCGCGTACCTCGTCCGCGAAAGCCGTGGCGCCCTCGGAGAATTCGCCCATCTGCTTGCGGAACGCGTCGCCGCCGGAGCCTTCCCACGGCTCCTTCGTGAGGTCCGCGCGCTTGCGCTCGTGCTCACCGACGACGTCGAGCCACTGCGCCACCTGCGCCCAGCCCTGCGCGGTGCTGCGCATCTGCTCGGGGTCGCCGATCGCCGGCTCCAGCACGAACTCCACCAGCGGGCCGATCACGATGCCGATGAGGAACCCGAGCCCGTTGTCGACCAACGACTTCCCGGGGCTCGTCACCAGCTGGATCTGCTCCATGCGCGTGTGCACGGCCGCGATCGCCACGTCGGGAGGGCTACTCGCCTGCGAGACCTCGGTCGACGTCGACAGCCACGAGCTGCCGTAGCCGCCGTTCTGCTCCAGGTAGCTCTTGCGGCCCGCGTCGCCCGCGTGGTTCACGTCCGACAGCGACCCCGCGCCGCTGCCGCCGTCGGCGAGCTCCTTGCCGAGCCCGGTCACGGCGTCGGTGGTCGCGTCCTCGTTGCCCTGGTAGGCATGCGCGGCCAGCGTGGTCTTGTCCGCGATCGCCTCCAGGAACGTTTTCGCCTGGTCGGCGAGGTCCTGGCACTCCTGCAACGAGTCGAAGTACTTGTACGCCATCAGCTCGCCGAGCGGGCCGAAGCAGTCGTCGCTCACGCGTGCCTGCTGCAGCAGCTGGGCGAGGCTGCCGAAGTGCCCGGCCGCTTCCTTCGAGCCGCTCGCGTGCGCGTTCAGCGCCGCCGGCTCGATCTTGAACCCACTGGTCACGATCACTCCCGCCGAAGAATGGGACCCCCGAAGTCGTCGTCTTCGACGGCTCGCGGGTTCGTCCGGTTCCGAGCGTTCTGCGGCGGTTGTGGCATTTGCGCGGGCGACTGAGGCTGCCCTGGCGCGGCCAGCGTGCTGGCGGGCGGCGGCGCACTCGGCCCGAGCGGCTCGACGTGCGCGTTGAACGCCTCGCGGAACTGCTCCGCGCGCTCACCCAGCACGGGCTCACGGTCTGGTTCAGTGCGGCCGCGGCCTGCTGCGTCGCCGAGCGGATGGCGCCGAGGATCTCCTGCTGCAACGCGGTGTGCGAGCGCCGCATCGCCTGCGGGCTCAGCTGCAGCCCGAGCACGGCACCCGACGGGGCGACGGTGACCGTCACCGACCCGTCGGCGTTGCGCCCGTGCCCGCGCAGGTTCGCGATCTGGTCCTTGAGCTCGGCGGCGCGGGCCGCCTGCTCCTGGAACCGCTGGAGCACGGCGTCGAGCCGCGCTGCCTGGGCAGGCGCTGCTTGGTCAGACATGGTGGAACCCCAGAAAAGGTGAAAGACCTTCAATCACCATATGCGACGAAGGTCCCGCCTCGGGAGTTCCCGGTCAGATCGGCAGTTTCCGGAAAATCGGACGCGGCACGTGCCGCAGCACCGACATCACCAGCCGGAACTGCGCCGGCGCCCACACCAGGTCCTTGCCGGTGCGCGCCGCGGCCACGGCGATGTCGGCCACCTGCTCGGCGGTCTGGGCCAGGGGAGCGTCCTTCAGCCCGGCCGTCATCTTGGTCTTCACATGACCCGGACGGACCACGGTGACCTGCACGCCGTGGTCGGCGAGCGCCTCGCCGAGGCCCAGATAGAAGCCGTCGAACCCGGCCTTGGTCGAGCCGTACACGAAGTTCGAGCGCCGCACGCGCTCGCCGGCCACCGAGGACAGCGCGATGATCGTGCCGTGGCCCTGGGCCTTGAGCTTCTCCGACAGCGCCACGCCCACCGATACCGCGGCCGCGTAGTTCACCGTCGCCAGCTCCACGGCCTTGGCGTGGTCCTGCCAGACCTCCTCGGGGTCGCCGAGCAGGCCGAACGCGACCACGGCCACGTCGATGTCGCCACCGGCGAACGCGCGGTCGAGCACGGCGGGGTGCGAAGCCGTGTCCTTGGCGTCGAAGTCCACAGTGGACACCTCGGCGCCGCGATCCTTCAGGCGCTGCGCCGCGGCGTCGAGCCGGGGCGACGGACGCGCGGCCAGCACGACCCGCAGCGGCTTCTCCGCGAGGTACTTCTCCGCGATGGCCAGCGCGATGTCGGACGTGCCGCCGAGCAGCAGCAGGGACTGGGGGTTGCCAACGGCGTCGATCACAGTGCGAGCCTCCGGCTCATGTCAGAGGCGAAAACGCCTTCGGGGTCAACGGCGGCGCGGACCTTGCGCCACTCCTCGAGCCGCGGGTACATCTTCGCGAACGTCTCGGCGCCGGTCCGCGAGTCCTTCGCGGTGTACAGGCGGCCGCCCGCGGCGAGCACCTCGTCGTCGAGCTCGAGGCAGAACCGGCTCAGGCCGGTCTTGATCGGGAAGTCCACGCTCAGCATCCAGCCGGGCGAAGGCCACGACATGGGTGCTGGGTTGGCGTCGCCCATGCGCTTGAACACGTTGAGGAAGGAGTAGTGCCCCGACGTCGCGATCCGTCGGCAGATGGCCTTGAGCTGGTCCTCCGCGCCGAAGGGCACCGAGAACTGGTACTGCAGGAAGCCCTTGGAGCCGTACGCGCGGTTCCACTCCGAGATCATGTCCAGCGGGTGGTAGAACTGCGTCAGGTTCTGGACCTTGCCGCGCACGCCCTTCTTGGGCACGGTCTTCTGCCACAGCTCGTTGATCAGGCCGAAGGTGAGCTTGTTGCCCAGGCCGTTGGGGAACACGTCAGGCAGCGTCGCGAGCTTCGGCGCGTCGAACTTCAGCGGTTCGCTGCGCAGCTTCGCGGGCAGTTGGTCCAGCGTGGCGAGCGAGCCGCGCGAGAACGTGGCGCGGCCCAGGCGCGAGTCGGACGAGATCAGGTCCGGGACCGACATCGAGTAGTCGTAGTTCAGGTCCGAACCATCGGTGAACAGCGCGAGCGTCTCGTCGAGGCTCGACGTGCGGTCGGCGTCGACGTAGAAATAAGCCGACTCCGTCTTTTTCATCCGGACCGTGGCGCGCGTGACGATCCCGGTGAGGCCGATGCCGGCCACGGTCGCCCAGAACAGCTCCGCCTCGTCGCCGTCCGGCGTGAGCGTGCGGACGCGACCGTCGGCCGTGAGCAGGTCCATCGACACCACGTGGTTGCCGAAGCTGCCGGCCGAGTGGTGGTTCTTGCCGTGGATGTCGTTGGCGATCGCGCCGCCGATCGTCACCTGGCGCGTGCCCGGCAGCACCGGCACCCAGAGACCGTGGGGCAGCGCCTCGCGCATGAGCTTGTCGAGACTCACGCCGGCGTCGAGGTCGACCAGACCGGAGTCGGGGTCGATCGAGTGGATGCGGTCGAGCGCGGTCATGTCGACCACCAGGCCGCCGGCGTTCTGCGCCGGGTCGCCGTAGGAGCGGCCGAGGCCGCGCGCGATGACGCCGCGGGGCCCGGCCGATGTGACCGCCTCGGCGATGGCTTCGACGTCGGGTGTGCTCAGGACGTCGGCGACCGTCCCGGCGGTGCGGCCCCAACCGGTGAGCGTGCGTCGCTGTGTCTCGGGTGAATGGGTCACTCGACCAGAGTAGACACGCGCAAGGACGCCCGGAACGTGGCCCTGAAGTGACCGCTTCTACACTTTGCGCATCAAGGCACAAGCGTCCGCGCGTCAAAGTCGACACGGACTAGACATGTCTGCATGTATCCAGAGACGACGACGCATCGAGCCGAGAAGGTATTCCAGTGGTGGCTACGGAACCGCAGAGTGAGACGACGGTGACAGCACCGACGGGCCCCGGTCTGCTCGGTCAGCTGATCCGCTTCGGGCTGATCGGCGGGTTCTGCGCGCTGCTCGATCTGGGTACATACTCGCTGCTCAGGGCTATCGGCATGGACGCGGTGCCGTGGGTCGACATCGCTCGCGCGATCAGCTTCGTCGTGGGTACGACCACGGCGTTCTTCCTGAATCGCCGGTTCACGTTCGCCGGCGGCCGTCGCGATGGCGGCACGCAGGTCGGCAGCTTCATCCTGCTCTACGCCGTGACCTTCCTCGTGGCGGTCGGTGTGAACCAGTGGATGCTGCACCTGCTCCCGGAGTCGACGTGGAAGGCCACGTTCGGCTGGGTCGTGTCACAGGCGACGGCGACCGTGATCAATTTCGTCATGCTCAAGTGGGTCGTGTTTCGTGAGCGGCCGGTAAAGGAGAACTGAGTTCGATGCCCGGTAAAGCAGCCCCGGTCGCGGAGGCGGCCCCCGAAGGCGAGACCCGGTTCGCGGAGCACGCGCCCGAAGGGAGGCTGACGGCCCAGCGCGGGCTGTACGCCGGCCCGGCGCCGATCGTCAGCAAGGACCTCTACGCCGAGCTCGAATGGGGCTCCGCGGTGCGTGACCGCGACGCGCTCACCGTCGAACCGTCGTCGAAGGTCACCGGCAACACCTACTTCGGCCGCTTCCCGGCCAGCTACTGGCAGCGCTGGACCACGGTCACCTCGGTCACCGTGGAAGCCGTGGTCAGCGGTGACGGTCTGCTCTCGGTCGGCGCGTCGGACCTCCAGGGCGACGCCCGCGTGGTCAACGCCGAGCAGGTCTCCGGCGCCAAGGCCCGCAAGGTCACGATGTCCGCGAGCCTCGACAAGTTCTACGACGGCGGCGCGCTCTGGCTCGACCTCGAAACCGAAGGCGGCCAGACGCTGCGCGTCGAGCAGGTCCACTGGACAGTTGAAGCACCGGCCGTGATCCGCCCGACCGCGGTGACCATCTGCACGATGAACCGCGCGGACGACTGCCTGAAGAACCTGCAGGCGCTCGCCGCCGACGTGTCGTCGCTGCACACGCTCGACGCCATCTACGTCGCCGACCAGGGCACCGACCTCGTCGAGTCGCGCGACGGCTTTGAGCAGGTCGCGAAGGACCTCGGCGACAAGCTGCACTACATCAAGCAGCCCAACCTCGGCGGCGCCGGCGGCTTCACCCGCGGCCTGTACGAGGTGGCCGGCCACACCGCCACCGAGCACGCGAACGTGCTGTTCATGGACGACGACGTGCTCCTGGAGCCGGACCTCGTCGTGCGCATGACGGCGTTCTCCAACCGCGCGGCCAACCCGATCATCGTCGGCGGCCAGATGCTCAACCTGCTGCACCCGAACCAGCTGCACGTCGGCGCCGAGTACGCGCGCCTGAACACGCTGGAGCCGGGCCAGCCGGTCACGCACTCGCTGTCCACGGCCGACCTGCTGGGCGTCGACGAGGACACCCTCAAGCCCAACCGCCAGGAGCGCCGCCTCGACGCCGGGTACAACGGCTGGTGGTCGTGCCTGATCCCCTACGAGGTCGTGAAGGCCATCGGTTACCCGATGCCGTTCTTCTTCCAGTGGGACGACGCGGAGTACTCCTACCGGGCCCGCGAATACGGCTTCCCGACCGTGACGCTGCCGGGCGCCGGCGTGTGGCACGCGGACTTCCACTGGAAGGACTGGGACGAGTGGCACCGGTACTTCAACCTGCGCAACTCGATCATCACCGCCGCCCTGCACTCGCCGTTCAACCTGAACCTGCTTTCGCGGGTGCTGCTCGCGCAGCTGGTGCGCTACCTGCTGGGCATGCAGTACGGCCTGTCGGCCACGCTGATCAAGGCCGTCGAGGACTTCCTCGAGGGCCCGGAGGTCCTGCGTGACGGCGGTGTCGCCGCGATGAAGGAGATCCGCCGGATCCGCGGGGAGTACCCGGAGACCAAGCGGCACAAGGCCACCGACGTCCCGGGCATCGCGTCCAACGACATCGGCATCATCAACAGCGCGCCGCGGCCCAGCATGCAGCGCCTGGTGCTGATCAAGCGCGTGATCGACCGCGTGCTCGGCCGCAGCCGCTTCGGCCTCGGTGCGGTGCCGATCGACGAGGCGCACTGGTGGCACATCGCGCTGTTCGACACGGCCGTGGTCACCGACGCTTCGCAGGAAGGCGTGCGCGTGCGCACGTACGACAAGGTGAAGATGTTCGACCTCGCCCGGCGCGGCGCGAAGGTGATCCAGCGGCTGCGCAAGGAAGGCGCGGGCGTGCAGGAGCAGTACAAGCGCGCGATGCCGGAGCTCACCTCGCGAGAGAACTGGAAGCGTCTGTACGAGCTCTGATGCTCTGAACACCGAAAGCCACCACGGTTGCCTCCGTGGTGGCTTTCGGTGCATTCGGGGGATTGTTTCCGGCCGAGTTAGGGTAGCCTAACTCTCGTGTCGAACCTCGTCGCCCGAGCGCGGGCACTCGCCGATGACGTGCTGTTCCCCGCTGCCGCGCAGGTCGACCTGCGTGGCGAGGTGCCGCGGTCGCACTTCGACGCGCTGGCCGAGGCCGGCCTCTACGGCCTCGCCGCACCCCCCGACGCCGGTGGCCCCGGCGCGGGCCTGGCCGAGCTCGTCGAGGTGATCGAGACGCTGGCCGGCGGGTGCCTGAGCACCACGTTCACCTGGATCCAGCACCACGGTCTCGTCGCCGGCCTGTCCGGTTCCGCCAACGAGGCGTTGCGCTCCGAATACCTCGCCGACCTGGTCAAAGGCACTGTCCGGGCCGGAGTTGCCTACGCGGGGGTGATCCCGACACCGCCGCGCACCCGGGCCAGGCGGGTCAGCGACGGGTTCCGCTTCGACGGCGAGGCACCGTTCGTGAGCGGCTGGGGTGGGATCGACTTGCTGATGCTCTCGGGTCGAACCCCTCAGGACACTGTCGTCACCACCGTGGTCGCTCCGGTGGCCGGACACGGACTCGACGTCAGTCCGCTGCACTTGATTGCCGCGCAAGGCACCTCGACCGTCCGCATCGGACTGGACGACTACTTGGTGCCCGCCGAACGCGTGCTCGCCGAGGTCTCACACGCCGACTTCATCGCGGGGAACACCTTCGCGTCGCGGCTCAACGGCTGCGCCCCCCTCGGCCTGGCCGAACGCTGTGCCCGCCTGCTCGACGACCTGGGCCAGACCGGAACGGCCGCGGCCCTGCGTGCCGAGCAGGAACAGATCCGCATCCGCCTCGACTCGGGCCTCACCGACCCGGCCTCACTGCCTGCCGCGCGCGCGGCAGGCGCTGAGCTGGCCTACCGCAGCGCCGGGGCCCTCGTGGCCGCCACCGGCAGCCGCTCCGTGCTCGTCGGCGAGCACGCGGGCCGGCTGGTGCGGGAAGCCACGTTCCTGCTGGTGGCCGCCAGCCGCCCCGAAATCCGTGACGGCCTGCTGGCTTTGGCGCGTCGCTAGTCCTGGTTCCAGGTGACCGGCAGGCTCTGCACGCCGTAGATGTTCTGGTGCCCGGGCCGCAGCGCCACGTCCTCGGGCGCGACGGCCAACCTCAGCGTCGGGAACCGGCTGACCAGCGCCGGCAGCGCGACGCGCATCTCGACCCGGGCCAATTGCTGGCCGAGGCACTGGTGGATGCCGTGGCCGAACGTCAGGTGCCCAGGCACGCCCCGGCTGAGGTCGAGCGTGTCGGGCTCGGCGAACCGCTCCGGATCGCGGTTGCCGGCCTGCACGGAGACGGTGACCGACTCGCCCGCCTTGATCAGCTGCCCGTCGAGCTCGACGTCCTCCAGCGCCGCCCGCACCCCGGTGTGCGTGATGCTCAGGTACCGCAGCAGTTCCTCGACCGCCTTGTCGGCGAGGTCCGGGTCGGCGCGCAACGCGTCGAGCTGCTCGGGGTTTTGAAGCAGGGCGAAAGTGCCCAGCGCCAGCATGTTCGCGGTCGTGTCGAGACCGGCACCCAGCAGGAAGGTCGCGAGGCCGGCCAGCTCCTCGTCGGTCAGGTCGCTGGTGGTCAGCTCGCTGAGGATGTCGTCGGTCGGCTCGGCGCGTTTCGCCGGGACCAGCCGGCCGACGTACTCCTGCAGCTTGCCGTACGCGGCGAAGCGTTCCTCGGGAGCGGCGTCCACATCGGACACCGCGGCGGCGTGGCCCTGGAAGGACTCGCGGTCGGCGTAGGGCACCCCCAGCAGCTCGCAGATCATCACGGCGGGCACCGGGTGCGCGAAGGCCTGGACCAGGTCCACCACAGGACCCTGCCGGGCCATCGCGTCCAGGTGCTCGGCGGTGACCTGCTCGACGCGTTCGGTCAGCTGCCGCATCCGCCGGACGGTGAACCGGCCGGTCAGCAGCTTGCGGTAGCGGGCGTGCTCCGGGTCGTCGACGCCGGTCAGGTCGCCGGGCGCCGCGGCCGGCACCTCGATGCCTTCCAGGCCGGGCATCGGGTAGTGCGCGAGCTCGTAGCGGGAGCTGAAGCGCTGGTCGGCCAGCACCGCGCGGACCTGCGCGTAGCCGGTGACGAGCCAGCCCTCGTGGCCGTCGGGGTAGGTCAGGCGGACCACCGGGTGCCGCTCGCGAATCGGGCCCAGCTCCGCGGGCGGGTCGAAGGGACAGCCGGCGGGACGGTCGACAGGCAGCTCGGGAAGGTGCGTCATTTCGGGCCTCTTTCGACTGCAGGTCAGTGGGCGTATTCGCGGTTGAACAGGCGCTTCGACCACAGGTAGCCACCCAGCGCGATCACGGCGCACCAGCCGAGGGCGAACCACATGTTGCTGCCGAGCGGCTTGTCCATCAGCAGCCCGCGCAGGGTCTCGATGATCGGCGTGAACGGCTGGTACTCGGCGAACCAGCGCAGCCCGGCCGGCATGGAGTCGGTGGGCACGAAGCCGCTGCCGAGGAAGGGCAGCAGGATCAGCGGCATCGGCAGGTTGCTCGCCGTCTCGACGCTCTTGCTCACCTGGCCGAGCGCGACCGACAGCCACACGAGCGCAAACGTCACCACCAGGAGGAACCCGGCCGTGGCCAGCCACCCGCCGAGCCCGGCCGAGGGCCGGAAACCGACCAGCAGAGCCACGCCGATCACGATCGCCAGGGTGAACGCCGCCTGGATCACGCTGCCCAGCACGTGCCCGGTCAGCACCGAGACGCGGGCGATGTGCATGGTCCGGAACCGCGCGATCACGCCTTCGGTCATGTCCATGGCGACCGAGATCGCGGTGCCCTGGACAGTGGCCGTCACGGTCATCAGGATGATCGCCGGCGCCACGTAGTTCACGTACGTCTCTCTGCCGCCGCCTCCGCCGAGCCCGGCGCCCATCGTGCCGCCGAAGACGTAGACGAACAGCAGCAGGAAGACCACTGGCATCCCGACGAGCATCAGCGTCATCGACGGGTAGCGCAGCATGTGCTTGAGGTTGCGACGCAGCATCGTCGCCGAGTCGCGCAGCGGCTGGAACTTGAGGCCGGTGGGGGCCGGCGCGGTGAGAGTGCTCATCGGGTCGTCACCTTCTCGAGGGTGGTGTTCTCGGTCGCGGGGTTGCCGGTGAGGGCGAGGAAGACGTCGTCGAGGTCGGGGGTGTGCACGGACAGCTCGTCGACCTCGATGGCCTGGTCGTCGAGGCGGCCGATGAGGGCCTTGAGCGAGCGCAGGCTGCCGTCACTGGGCACGCGCAAGGTGAGCGAGTCGTTGTCGCGCGCCGCGTCGTCGAGCGTGGTCATGGCGGTGTCGAGGCCGCGCGGGTCGGCGAAGCGCAGCCGGACGTGCCCGCCGGGGATGCGGCGCTTGAGCTCGTCGGCGGTGCCCTCGGCCACGATCCGGCCGTGGTCGAGCACCGCGATGCGGTCGGCCAGCTCGTCGGCCTCGTCGAGGTACTGCGTGGTCAGGAAGATCGTGACGCCGTCGGCCACCAGGTCGCGGACGATCTGCCACATGTTGCGGCGGCTGCGCGGGTCGAGACCGGTGGTCGGCTCGTCGAGGAAGATCAGCCGCGGGCTGCCGACGAGTGTCATCGCCAGGTCGAGCCGTCGCCGCATACCGCCGGAGTACGTCGACGCCGGCTTCTTGCCCGCTTCGGCGAGGTCGAACTGCTCCAGCAGCTGCGCGGTGCGGCGGCGCCGGTCGGCCCGGCCGAGGTGGTTGAGATCCGCCATCAGCAGCAGGTTCTCCTCACCGGTGAGCAGGTTGTCCACGGCGGAGAACTGGCCGGTGACGCCGATCGCGGCACGCACCGCGTCGGGTTCGCGGACGAGGTCGTACCCGGCCACCCGCACGTCGCCGGCGTCGGCATTGATCAGCGTGGACAGGATCTTCACGGCGGTGGTCTTGCCGGCGCCGTTCGCGCCGAGGAGCGAGAACACCGTGCCCTCGGCGACGGTGAGGTCGAGCCCGTCGAGCACGACGTGGTCGCCGTAGGACTTGCGCAGGCCGGTCGCGGCGATCGCCGGCCGGGAGTGGTTGCTGGTCATGGTTTCCCCTTCGCTGGAAAGAAAAAGTCAGGCGCGGCGGATGATCACGTCGCCGTAGGAGGTGCGGCCGCGCACCTCGACGGTCTCGTCGGCTTCCTCGGGGCGGGTGGCGTTCTCCATCAGGTTGCGCACGTGGCCGAAGCCGGTCGTCACGGAAAGCCAGGCCGCGGTGCCCTCGGCGACGCCGATTTCCAGGTCCCCCATGGAGGTTTCGAGCGTCACCGCGCCGCGCACGATCTCGCCGAGGCGGATCAGCCCGGCCGAGGTCTTCGCGTCGACGCCGGCGCCCGCGTGCTCGACGGTGATGTCGCCGTTGGCCGAACGCACCCGCGCGTCGCCGCCGACGGAGGCGATCGTGGTCTCGCCGTTGGAGTTCTTGACCACCGCGGTGCCCTCGATCTCGCCGATCCGGATCTTGCCGGTGCCGGTGGAGATCTCGGCGTTGCCCGCCACGCCGTCGACGGTCACGTGACCGGCCGAAGTGGACAGGTGCAGCGAGCCGGTGCGGTCGACCCGCGCGTTGCCGGCGGCGGTCTTGAACCGGCTCTCGCCGAGCACACCGGCGGTGCGGAAGTCGCCCGCCTGCAGCTCGGCGTTGACCGCGGACCCGGTGGGCAGCTCGATGGTGACGTCGACCGCGCGGGTCTTGCGGGAGAAGTCGAACGTGCGCTTCGGGCCGGTGACCGTCAGCGTGCCGTTGCGGTAGTCGACGCGGACCTGCTGTGCGGCCTTCACGTCGGACTCGTCGTTTTCGTCGCTCGGACGGACGTCGACGACGGTGGTCTGACGCTCGCTCGCGGTGATCTGCACGTCGCCGACGCTCAGGTCGACGGTGACGGAGATGGGGTCGGGCGTCTCGAATTTTGGCATGGCTGTCTCCAGAACTTGTGTCGGTGAACCGTCCCCGCAGGTCAGGGACGTGAGGTGAAGGTGGTGCGGAAAGGTGTTAGCGGACCCACCCGGTGAAGCTCTGCTTCGTCCGCTTGCCGCTGCTGGGCGGCTCGACGCGCTGGTCGCGGTCGGTGCGCTGCAAGGCCGTGGCGGCCGCCCGGACGAGCCAGGCGTTGACGGAGCGCCCCTCCTTGCCCGCGGCCTCCTCGACGGCGGCCTTGAGCTGTTCGGGCAGGCGCACGTTGATGCGCGCGGCGGGACCGTCTTCGGAGATGAGCAACTCGCTCTCCGGAGCGGTGGCCGTGGTCGTGTCTTCGGCCGCGAGCTCGAGCGGCTCGGCCGGCGGCGTGGTCACGACGAACTGCGGATCGCGGCCACGCAGGCGCAGCTCCACCGAACCCGGAGCCAGGTCGCGGGTGATCTCGTCGGCGGCGGCCGACAGCGCGTCCAGCAGTGTCATCCGGATCGCCGACTCGAGCGAACCGGTCAGCCGCTCGACCAGCTCACGAGATTCCTCGCCACCGGCCTCGGCCAGCGTGGCGAACTCTCGCCCGAGGTTGCTGACGTACGTGGTCAAGTCCATGGCACAACTATGGCACACGAGTGGCACCATAGCAATGCCGATTTGGCTCAGACGTGTGCCGCCGATGGCACCTGGATGGCCCCGTGTGGCACCAAGATGGAAAAGTGTAGGTCAGGGCCATTTCGACCCTGACCTGGATGTGGCACGTCCCCCAGAACGGCGGGCTAAGCCGACAGCCCGAACTTCCCCTTCCGGCTCAGATCGTCGACATACGCCGCGGCCACGTGAGCGAAGTTCACCGACACGGTGTTGCCGTCGCGCGTCCGCACGGAGTGGACCCCGCCGTGCTTGAGCAGGTCGGGGATCTTCTCCTCAACGCCGGCGGATTCGTCGTTCGTGATGGGGAAGATCAGCGGTTCGCCGCCGGAGGTCAGGTGCAGGACTAGCGCGAGTTTCGGATCAGCCATGACTCCATGCCACCAGCGCTCGATCACCGGCGGCAAGCGGGTTCGCGCACAGCAGAGCACTTCACCGGTCCGGGTGCGGCGCCCGTGCGGCGTCGGCTAGCGTTTCGTCGCGGAAACCCGACCTAGGGACGGACGATGCCGTATTCGTTCACGTTGTCACCCGCGGCGGTGGACCTGCTGCTGGAGCGGCAGGGTCTCGGCCGCACGCCGGCGCCGTTTTCGGTGGCGCACATCGGTATCACCGGCCAGGAACGCGCGGGCGTGCGCGACGCCGTGCTGCGCGACCTCGACAACCGGGGCCTCGCGCACCGCGGTTACCTCGACGACGACCTGGAGCTGGCGCTCACCACGTTCGTTCGAAGCCGCCTCGTCGTCACCGCGACGGCGCAGTTGGACAGTCGGCAACAGGGCGCGGGGCAGCTGTTCGCGCGCGTCGCGTCCACCGGTGACCAGGCCGTGCTGGTGAAGCAGGACAACGGCATGTTGGTCTTCGAGCAGATCCGCCCGACCGGTCTCGTACCGGCGCTGGTCGACCTGCTGCCGCCCGGGACCGCGGCGCCCGGCCAGTCCGTGACGATCACGCGCCCGGCGAAGCAGCCCCGCCGGGACGGGTACGACCCGTTCGCGGCGTCGAACGCCCCGCGAAACCCGCAGCTCAGGTCCGTCGAGCGGATCTTCGAGAAGCCGCGGCTGCGGGTCGGGCAGTTCACGATCGGCGCGCAGCCGCCGCTCGTCTGGTTCGACACGGAACTCGGCCGCTACCTGCTCAGCACCCGCGTCGCCGACGACGGGCAACGCTGGCTCACTTACGCGCCGGCCGACAACAACCGCCTCGCCCAGCAGCTGTTCGCGCAGCTGGAGGCGTATTCCGCAAACGCCTGACCGCGGCCGTCGTCGTCAGTAGACTTCGGGTCATGACCTTGGTGGAGCCGGGACAGGTCGCCGGCCTGGACCCGAAGGCCGTCGCTGCTGCCGCGGCCGAGACGACGAAACTCGTGAACGCCGCGAAGTCGGGCAGCTTCACCATCTCCGGTGAAGCGCTCGAGGACCTGCGCCAGGCACTGTCCGACATGGTGACGCGAGTGGACCGGCTGACCGGTTCCACGGCCGCGCTGGATCAGGCCCCGCAGCTCGGGAGCCACCCGTACGGGCACGCGGTGGCGGCCCACGACCTCAAGGCCGCGTCGCAGGACGTCGGGTCCGTGCGGTCGGTGCTGGGGCAGTTCCGTGCCGTGCTGACGCAGGCCGACGAGGCGCTGGCCCGCGCCGGCGGCGTCTACCGCACCGGTGAGGACAGCGCCGTCGACGCGCACGCCGCCCACAAGACGGGGGACCTCGCATGACCGCGCCGCAGCCGGGGCTCGAGCCGTCCGACGCCGACTATCTCGGCCACACCCACGAGCAGCTCCAGCAGTTCGTGACCACGAACCTCGACGTGAACCAGGTTTCCGGCGTCTCCGCCGCGTACACCGACGTCACGAAGGCTTTCGACGATTTCGCGACGCAGCTGACCGAGGCCGTGAACAAGTCCAAGGGCTCGTGGGAGGGCAGCGCGGCCGAGAGCGCGCAGGCCTACTTCGCCACGCTGGGCACCTGGGCCGACGCCACGGCGCAGAACGCGAAGCTCGCCGCGCAGACCGTCGACGACCAGGGTGCGGCCGCGCAGCACGCGCGCAACGCGATGACCGAGCCGATCCCGTTCGACTGGACCGACGAGATGGCGCACTGGACCGCCGCCGGCCCGTTCGACCTCGGCGACACCGTCGAAAAGTCGCTGAAGAAGCAGCAGGACAGCCAGTCGGCTCACGAGCAGGCCGCGCAGGTGATGTCGGACTACGACCACTCGCTGTACTCGGCCGCGTCGAAGCAGCCGGTGTTCGCGGACCCGCCGAAGTTCGGCACGGGCAGCGTGACCACCGCTTCGGCCGTGCTGCCCACCGGCTCCGGTTCCACCGACCACCAGTCCGGTGGCGGCGGTGCCGACTCGGGTGGGCAGGTTTCGGCTGCGCCGAGCCAGATCACCGGTTCCGGCCACGTGCCCCCGCCTGCCCCGAACTCGGCCACCACCGCGGCGGGCGTCGCGCCGGCGGCCGCTCAGCAGCAGGGTGCCGGCGCGGGTGCCGCGGGCGGCGCCATGCCGATGGGCGGGATGCCGATGGGCGGCATGGGCGGCGGTGGCGGCGGTTTCGGCGCCGACGAGGAGTACCAGTCGAAGTTCAGCCGCGGCGGCAGCTTCGGCCCGGGTGAAGGTGCGGCGCCGGGTGGCGCCGCGTCCGGCCTGAGCGGCGCACCCGCGCGGGCCGGGATGGGCATGGGGATGGGCGGCGGTGCCGCTCGCTACGAAGAGGACGAAGCGGACGGCTCGCGCTTCTTCTCCCATGTGGACGAAGACGGCGAGTACGGCGCCGACCTGCGCGCTGCGCCGCCGGTGATCGGGGAGTAGGCCCCTCGGCGTTCGAGGGGCCCTTTTCGTGCTGAGTCTCAGTAGCGGTAGAACTTCTCCGCCCGGCCTTGCCGTACCAGCTTCAGCCACTGCAGGAATGCCTTCGGGTCGCGCTTCACACCCACGAAGTACAGGCCGAAGCGGATCACTTCCAAAGCGCCGATCTTGCGCATGCCCGGCTGCGAGAGCAGGTAGCCGCGGTTGCGGTAGGTGTAGTAACGCTTGACCTCGTTCTCGGGGTCCTGCGCGTGGAACTTCCCGCCCAGCATGGGTTTGAACTCGTCCGAGCCGTCGGGGTGCAGGTAGGTCGTGCGCAGCGACGTGCCGAACGGCAAACCCGAGCGCACGAGCCGGCGGTGCAGCTCCACCTCGTCGCCGCGGAAGAACAGGCGCAGGTCCGGCACGCCGGTGACGTCCAAAGTGGACGCACGGAACAGCGCGCCGTTCATGAGCGAAGCGATGCCCGGCAGGAAGTCCGTGCCCAGCTCCGCCGACGAGCGCTTCCACGTGAGCCCGCGCCGCAACGGGAACGCGAGCTTGGCCGGCGCGTTGATGTTCGCCACCACCGGCGAGATCTCGGCGAGGCCGCGCTTTTCGGCTTCCTCCAACAGGATCTGCAGCACGTGCTCGTCGGCGGGACGGCCGTCGTCGTCGGCGAGCCAGACCCACTCGGCGCCGAGAGCGAGCGCGTGGAGCATGCCGAGCGCGAACCCGCCCGCGCCACCGAGGTTCCGGTGCGAAGGCAGGTACGTGTAAGGCAACGGGTACGCCTCGACGACGTCCCGTGCCGACTGGTCCGGACCGTTGTCGACCACGACGAGGTGGTCGACCGGCCGCGTCTGCGCGGCGATGATCTTCAGCGAGTCCGCGAGCAGCTCACGACGGTGGCGCGTCACCACCACGCCGACGACGGCGCCCTCGGGCAGCTGCTGGGTCTCGCTGGTCATCATTCCCCGCCGTTCTTCGTGCCCACGGGCTCGATGCCGAGCCGCTCCAGGCCTTCCTGGCTCATGTTCTCGAACGGGTCTCGGCCCTTGTAGCCGGTGAGGACCTCACGCAGCGAACCCTGCTGCTTGACGTTGCCCTCGTCCATCCAGATCGCGGAGTCGCAGAGCTCGAAGAGGAACTCGTCGGAGTGGCTCGCGAAAACCAGGATGCCGGAGCGCTTCACCAGGTCCTTGAGGCGGTCGCGGGCCTTGTTGAGGAACGCCGCGTCGACCGCGCCGATGCCCTCGTCGAGGATCAGGATCTCGGGGTCGATCGAGGTCACGACACCCAGCGCCAGGCGCACGCGCATACCCGTGGAGTACGTGCGCAGCGGCATCTGCAGGTAGTCGCCGAGCTCGGTGAACTCCGCGATGTCGTCGACCCGCTTCTCCATCTCCTTGGCGGTCATGCCGAGGAAGAGGCCGCGGATGATGATGTTCTCGACGCCGGAGATCTCCGGGTCCATGCCGATGCCGAGGTCGAAGACCGGGGCGATCTTGCCGGAAATCCGGGCCGCGCCGCGGGTGGGCTCGTAGATGCCGGCGAGCAGGCGCAGCAGCGTGGACTTCCCGGCGCCGTTGTGGCCGACCAGGCCCACGCGGTCGCCTTCGCGCAGCTTCAGGGTCACGTCGTGCAGCGCCTCGATGATCGGCACCTTTTGGTCCGTGCCGATCTTGCCGCCGACCTTGCCCAGCACGCGCTTCTTCATCGACCGCGTCTTGGCGTCGAAGATCGGGAAGTCGACGTACGCGTTGTGAACGTCAATGCTGACCATGTGTCACACCCAATACGAGACGCGAGAGCGGTAATTGCGCATGGCGACGAGCGCGAGCGCCCAGCCGACGATCGTGAGTGACCCGACCACGACCCAGCTGGTCCAGCTCACGGCCTCCCCGAGCAGCGGGGCCCTGGTCACCTGCATGTAGTGGTACAGCGGGTTCGCCTTGATGAACGGCAGCGCCCAGGACACACTGTCGCGCGCGCCACCGGACTCCAGCTGGTCGACCGGCCACACGATCGGCGTGCCGTAGAACAGCAGCTGGATCAGGGAGTTGATCACCTGCGGGATGTCGCGGAAGCGCGTCGAGATGATCCCGAGCAGCAGCGCGGCCCAGCACGCGGTGAGTCCCAGCAGCAGGAAACCCGGAATGGCGAGGAAGATGTTCCAGCTCAGGCCCGGGTGGCAGAACTTGTCCGGGACGCAGGCGCCGGTCTTCGTGCCGAGCGAGTACGGCCCGTCGAGCGCGCCGAAGAAGATGATCAGCAGCACGAAGTACACGATCATGTTGTGCGCGAGCAACAGCGTCTGACGCCACACGGTGCGCAGCACGTAGACACTCAGCGGCGCGGGGAGCTGCTTGATCATCCCCTCGTTCGCGATGAACGTCTCCATGCCCTCGGACAGGCAACCCTGGATGAAGCCCCAGATGATGAACCCGGTGGAGATGTAGGGCAGGAACACCTGGATGGGCAGGTTGAACAGCTGTGAGTACAGCAGGCCGAGCCCCAGCGCGATGACCGCCTGGCTGATCGTGATCCAGAAGGGACCGATCACCGACCGGCGGTAGCGCTGTTTGATGTCCTGCCAGCCAAGGTGGGTCCACAGCTGGCGAGCTGCGAGACCCTCCTTGATGTCGGCGATCGCCCTGGAGAACGTCTTGCGGTCCGACGCAGGTGGTAACGGCATCGAGACCTCGGGTTCGGCTACGTGAACCGTGCTGGTGGCATGCACGTGGACGAGGGTACCGATCGGAGGTCTCGCATCCGTGGCAGGGCGCATCCCTCGGGTGACACGGACCATCGGACGGAACCAGTTAAGGTCGCGAGCAGACCGAACGCCCCCGCAGTGACCCGGAGGTCTCCATGTTCATGCTCGGCCAGCACCCGGTCGGCGCCGACCACGCGCCCGTCGTGGTGGCGGAGATCGGGATCAACCACGAGGGCGACCCCAAAAAGGCGCACAAGATGGTCGACGACGCCGCCGACGCCGGTGTGCAGGTCGTCAAGATCCAGACCCACGTCGTGGACGACGAAATGATTCCGAACGACGTCGTTCCCGGCAATTCGGATGAACCGATCTGGCACATGATGAACCGGGTCGCCCTGAGCGCTCAGGACGAACGTGAAATCAAGGCGCACGCCGAAGAACGCGGGATGGTCTTCCTCTCCACCCCGTTCTCGCGGGCGGCCGCCGACCGGCTCGCTGAGCTCGATGTCGCCGGCTTCAAGATCGGCTCGGGGGAGTGCAACAACTACCCGCTGATCCGCCACGTCGCGTCGTTCGGGAAGCCGGTGATCCTGTCGACCGGCATGAACGACATCGCCTCCATCACGCCGGCTGTGGAAATCCTGCGTGAGGCCGGGGTCGGTTTCGCCCTTCTCCACTGCACGTCGCTGTACCCGACGCCGCCTGAGCAGGTGCGGCTCGGCGCGATGACGGAGCTGGGTGCCGCGTTCCCCGACGCCGAGCTGGGCTTGTCGGACCACACTCTGACGATCTACCCGTGCCTCGGCGCGGTCGCGCTCGGCGCGTCGGTGCTCGAGCGGCATTTCACGTCGGACATGTCCTGGCCAGGCCCCGACATCCCCGTCTCCTCGACGCCGGAGGAGTTCGGCAGGCTGGTCGAGGGGTCGCGCCTCATCCACGCGGCGCGAGGCGGCAGCAAGCAGATCCTGGCCGAGGAACAGCCGACCATCGACTTCGCCTACGCGTGCGTGGTCACCACCAAGGACATCGCCGAGGGTGAGCAGCTGACCACGGAGAACGTCTGGGTGAAGCGGCCGGGCACGGGCGAGATCAAGGCCAAGGACTACGAAGCGGTGCTCGGTCGTCCGGTCAAGCGGGTGCTGGCAGTGAACACGCAGGTCAGCTGGGCGGACCTTGGCTGAGCAGCCTCGGCGCGAGGTCCTGTTCCTCACCGGGACCCGCGCCGATTTCGGGAAGCTGCGCGACGTCATGCTCGCGGTGCAGAAGAGCTCGAAGCTGACGGCGCGCATCGTCGTGACCGGCATGCACATGCTGCGCAGCTACGGCTACACCGTCCACGAGATCGAGCGGGCGGGGCTGGAGCGGCTGCATCTCATCCCGAACCAGATCCAGGACGAGCCGATGGCATTGGTCCTCGCCAACACCGTGCAGGCGCTGGCCAGGCTGGTCCACGAGGAGCGGCCCGCCGCGATCGTCGTCCACGGTGACCGCGTCGAGGCCCTCGCGGGCGCGATCGTCGGTTCGCTGGCGAACATCCGCGTCGTCCACATCGAAGGCGGCGAGGTCAGCGGCACGATCGACGACGTCATCCGGCACTCGCTTTCCAAGCACGCCCACATCCACCTGGTCGCCAACGACGAAGCCCGTCGGCGGCTGCTCCAGCTGGGGGAGGAAGAGAGCCGGATCTTCGTCGTCGGCAGCCCCGAGGTCGACGTCCTGACCTCGACTCAGCTGCCGGGCTTCGAGGAGGTACGGCGGCGCTACGAGATCCCGTTCGCCGACTACGGCGTGCTCGCGCTGCACCCGGTCACCACCGAACTCGAGCACAACCGGAGGAACGCAGCCGCGGTCGTCGACGCAGTGCTCAAGGGCGGCAACTGGGTGGTGATCGAGCCGAACAACGACGAGGGCTGCCGCGAGATCCGGCTCGAGCTCGACCGGCTGACCGGGCCGAACTTCGTCCGGCTGCCGTCCATGCGGTTCGAGTACTTCGTGACACTCATGAAGAACGCGTCCGTGGTGCTGGGCAACTCGAGTGCGGGAGTGCGGGAAGCGCCGGTGCTCGGGACGCCGTCGGTCACAGTCGGCACGCGCCAGCGCAACCGGGTCGTGGCGCCCAGCGTGGTCACAGTCGATCCGGACGCCGCGAGGATCGCGGCGGCGATCCGTGAAGCGCAGGCGATGGGCAGGTGCGACCCGCATTCCGCGTTCGGCGAGCCGGGCGCGCACCGGCGGATCGTGGAGCTGCTGGAGGGCGAGGAGATCTGGCAGCCGTCGCTCTACAAGGTGTTCGTGGACCGCTGAAGCTTTGCTGCGAGCTCCTCGGCGCGCCGCAGGTCCTCGGCGGTGTCGATGTCGACGGCGCGGTCGGCGGGGATGATTTGGCAGCGCACTTCGGGGATGAAGAACCGCTGGTGACGGCGGAGGTCGCCGGCGCGGACCACGTAGATGCCGCCGGTCGGGCGCAACACGGCGGGCAGCGACTGGCGGGGGGCTTCGAGGTCCTCCCACGTGTGCACGGGCGTGATACCGCCGTCTGGGGTTTCGAGGCACACCTTGAGCGGGTGGTGGTCGGTGGAGCGGCACATCTGCACGACGGATCCGCTTGTCCGGTCGCCGTGGATCTCGACGCTCTCGGCGATGTCCTCGGCGGTGCGCAGCGGTGAGGTCGGCTGCAGCAGGAGCACGAGGGTGTCGTCGGCCGTCGAGATCGTGTCCAGTGCGTGGACCACGGCGGGCAGCGTGCGGCTGTCGGCCCGCGCGAGATCGGCCGGCCTGTCGACAAGCGTCGCGCCGGCCGTCCTGGAGGCCTCCGCGATCCCCGCGTCGTCGGTCGTGACGACCACGTTCCGGATTCCGGCCGTCAACGCTGTGTGCACGGTGTGCGCCACGAGCGGGCGGCCGAGGAAGGGCGCAAGGTTCTTGCCCGGCAGCCCCACCGAACCGCCCCTGGCTGGGACGATCGCTAACGTGTCCACAGAACGGTCCACCGAGCGCGCCTCCAATGGTCACGTTTGCCGCCCTGTACGGACGGGGAATCGTCTACGTCGGCTATTGTCCGTCTGCTCGGTGTACGGCGGTCGGGGGGATCCGGCTCGAGGCCGGGGGTTTTCGTCCCCTGACGACGTGGTAGGGAAGCGATGAATCCGACACAACTCGCCGACGAGGCGTCCGGTAGAGCCGCGATGGACAAAATTGACTCGTCGTTTCACGACTTGCTGGCCTCGTACGCCCGAAACGGCGAACCAGTCAGGAGCATCGCCGTCGTGGGCAATGCCCCGATGAAGCCCGATGCCCGGCGTGCCGAGCTCATCGACTCCAGTGACCTCGTGTTCCGGATGACCACGTTCGCCCTGGACGAGCCGGATGCGACGCCGACGTACGGCTCGCGTACGGACGTCGTCGTCGTGCACCGCGGACTGACCGCGTCGCCCTTCACGTTCGCGAACTACACGTCGCGCCTCTACCTGCTCGCCGAACCGGGTCGCCTGTTCTGGGAGCCGGAGACCCTGCCGGACTGGTGGCCGGCCGACCTGGGGTTCGTCCCGATCCCGAACCGCCGCTTCGTGCTTCCGCTGGTCGGGCTGCTGGGGTTGGACCCGGCGCAGCCCGTGTGGGCCACCACGGGAACCCTGGTCACCTACCTGTGCCGCGAGCTTTTCCCCGAGGCGACGCTGAGGTTGACCGGGGTGTCCATCCTCGACCAGCCCGATCAGACGAGCTTCGAACACGCGTGGGGTGACAAGGTCGGCGTCACCGCCGAGCACCAGCTGCACGCCGAATCCACGCTCCTGAACCTGTGGCGCGAAACCGGAAGAATCGAGATTGTGCAGTGAGCGAGCTGCGTCGTACCGCTTCCCGCGTGAAGCGGATTGTGCGTGAGGCCGGACAGCCCGTGATGGCTCGGATCCGGCCCCGGATCGAGCAGATCGCCCACGATCGGCTGCGCCCCGAGCTCGACGCCCTTCGCTCGAGCATCGACGACCTGCGCAAGGAGGTCGAGCGCGTCGACATGCGCTGCAACGACCTCGACGGCCACGTGAAATGGCTCTACGACGAGCAACGCCGCCTCGCGCCGCACCTCGCGGCACTCGACAGCCGCGTCGCCGCCTTCGAGCGCCCCGGCGCGGCCGGTCGTCTCACCGACCGGTTGGAGTACTCGGCGGACGAAGCCGAAGAGGTCCGCGCCGAGCATGCGCGCATTCGGGCTCGCCTGTCGGCCATCTCGAAGTACGAGGAGCGGCTGGCGCGCGTCGAGGAGAAGCTCGACCGGCCGGCCGGTCTCGAGAACTGACGCCCTTGATCCATTCGCGCACAGAGCGCTGTGCCGAACGGACGATCTTGCCGTCGACCTGCTTACACCACTCGGAGTAATTCGATAATCACCCTCGGTTGCAACATTCGGGTAATCGTCATTCCAAGTTGTTGACCGTTTGATGACCTCCTCATAGCGTTCCCGCTTGGCGTCGGGGGACTGCCGGGTTTCCTGTAGTGGGGGGCGTCCTCGTTGTTGCGTTCAAGCTGGTTCCGTCCTGCGCGGAAATGGTCTGTTCTCGCGCTCGTCCTCGTGGTTCTGCTTCCGGTCGCGGGTTCCGCGGTCGAGTACGCGAACCCCGATGCTCCGTTGCCGCTGGGCGCGTCACTCGATGCGCCGCAGCAGCAAGAGGGTTCGGGCGCCGGGGTGGGCAAGAACGCCGTTCCCGCTGTACCCGCCCGAAATACTCCCCGGCCGCCGGGTGCGGTGGCTGACAGTCCTGCGGCTCCGCCGCCGATGAAGACTCAAGTTGCTGCGCGGCAACACGTTTCGCCGGCCACGGCGCAGCACGCCAACCTGCCGGGCATCGACCCGCACGCAGTCGAGCGTCCGCAGGACCGCACGGCGGACACGGAGACCTTCGACAACCCGGACGGGACCCGGACCCTGCGTGTCCACACTGGACAGTCGAACGTCCGACAGGCGGACGGCAGCTGGCAGCGGACCGACCTGACGCTGCAACCCGGCCGCGACGGCCGGCTGCACCCGAAGGTCGGTGCCACCGACGTCAGCCTGGCGACCACGGCGAACGCCGACCCGGTCGCCACCGTCGCCTTGGGCCAGGGAGCAAGCCTCGGCTACGCGATGCAGGACGCCGTCGCCTCGCGCGGGGAGGTCGGGGGCGACACCGTGACCTACCCGTCGGCGCGTTCCGGCACCGACCTGCGGCTCACGGCGACCAACCTGGGCGTGAAGGAAGAGCTCGTCCTGCACTCGGCTCAGGCCGAGCCCTACTCGTTCACGTTGCACACCGGCTCTTTGCGGCCGCAGCTCGGGGACGGCGACGTCCGGCTGGTCGACAGCGCCGGCGACGTCCGCGCGACGATTCCCGCCGGCTTCATGACCGACGCCAAGGTTGGTGGCGGCGTCCGGAGCGACGGTGTCCGGTATTCGCTGGCGCAGCTCGATGCTCAGACCTGGACGCTGCGGATCGACCTGGACCAGGCATGGCTGCGCGACCCGGCGCGTGCCTTCCCGGTGGTGGTCGACCCGTCGGTCACGAAGGTCACCGCTGATACCGACGACACGTACGTTCGCTCGGGGAGCACTGCGAACCACTCCGGCGAGAGCGTTCTCGAGGTCGGCTCATCAGACGGCGGGCGCACGATCTCGCGGTCGTACCTGCATTTCTCCAACGTGCTCAACACGCTGCGCAACCAGTACATCGTCGGCGCGACGGTGAACGCGCTCGCGGTCCAGTCGTGCCAGGCACGGCCGGCGACGCTGTTCGAGGTGACGCAGGGCTGGGCCGGCGCGACCACCCGCTGGCCGGGCGCCGCGGCCGGCCGGGCACTCGCGACCACGACGGTTCCAGCGCTGACGGGAGCCGACTGTTCCGGCCAGAGCTGGGCATCCTTCCCGTTGCCGCAGGACCTCGCGGTGCAGTGGTCGCACGGGCAGGCACTCGGCAACGGCTTCACGTTGCGTGCGGCCAATGAGGGTGACAGCGCAGCGTTCAAGCGGTTCGCCTCCGCCGACACCCCCAACGCTCCGTACGTGGACGTGCGCTATTCACCCGAGGGCGCGAGCTACGAGCTCACCGACGTGTTGCTGCCGACGAACAACCGCGAGGGCACGTTCACGGCGAAGGTGACCAACCAGGGTTCCTCCACTTGGCCCGCGGGTGGGGGTTACCGGCTCGGCTACATCGTCCGGCAGCCGAACAACGGGCCGGTGGTCAAGACCTCGCAGGGTGTCGCGCCGTCGGTCGCGGTCCCACCGACCGGTCAGGCGACGATCACCGTCCCGTTGACGGCTTTGGCTCCCGGCACGTACGACCTCCAGCTGACGATGTGGAACCCGGCCAGCCAGGACTTCCACGTGGTGTACGAGGTGCCGTACGGTGTCGCTCCCCTGAAAGTCAGCAACGTGCCGCCGGGCTCGAACTACCAGCAGCCCGGCAACGGTGCGACCGTGGAAACGCTCACCCCCACGTTGTTCGCGCGCGCGGTGGACGACGACAACTGGCCGAACAAGGGCTTCACCTTCCAGTTCCGGCTGTGCACGGACACGGCGCTGACGCAGAACTGCACCGACTCGCCGTGGGGACCGGAGAGCTGGACTCCGCCGGACGGCAAGCTTTCCTGGAGCAAGACCTACTACTGGGGCGTCAAAACCCACGACACGGTCAGCCCGTCTCCGAACTGGATCGGCCCGCTGGCACTGACCACGCGGGTGCCGCAGCCCGAGATCACGTCGCACCTCGCGGGCAGCCCCGACACTGTGAACGGACCCGGCCTCGACCCGCAGATCGGGAACTACTCGACGGTGGTGACCGACGCGTCCGTCGCGACCGTCGGTCCCGACCTGTCGGTGACGAGGACGTACAACAGCCTGGATCCGCGGCGTGACACGGCGTTCGGCGTCGGCTGGGCATCGCGGCTAGACACGCGGCTGGTGCCGAACCGGTCAGCGCAGAACGTCGTCGTCGACGTGCTGGTCACCTACCCGAACGGCAGGCAGGCGCGCTTCGGCCGCAATCCCGACGGCACGTTCGCGCCGCCGCAGGGCCAGAACGTCGACCTTGTCTACGACGAAGCCACCGGCTTCTACACCCTGCGCGACGTCACAGGCAGCAAGTGGCTGTTCGACAACGCCGGCCGGCTGATCAAGATCACCGATCCCGCCGGGCTGACCGAGACGCTCGAGCACGACCCGGACGGCCACGTCACCACGATCACCAACGACGTTTCGGGACGAGCGCTCGGCATCACGTGGAACGCCGGGCACGTCACGCGGGTGCAGACGCCGCCGCCCAACCCCGGCGACGCGCCGTTGGCGTGGACCTACACCTACGTCGGCGACACGCTGACGAGTGTCTGCAGTCCCGGCGCCGCACCGAACTGCACCACCTACGGCCGGACAGCCGGGTCGCACTACCGCAGCTCGGTGGTGGACGACGGTCCCCGTGGCTACTGGCGGCTCGGCGAGCAGAACGGTGCGACCGTCGCCAACGCAGTCGCCCGCACCCCGGGTGCCGACGCGGGCAATCAGAACGGCCTCACCTTCGGCGGCCCGAGCGCGCTCGGCGGTACGAGCGACACCTCCGCGGCTTTCGACGGCATGGCCAGCTACGTCACGCTGCCCGACGATTTGATCGCCCAGAACATGTCCGCCTCAGCCGAACTGTGGTTCAAGACCTCGGCGAGCGGAACCTTGCTCAGCTACGCCGACCAGGCGTTTCCCGTTACTGCGCCCGGAAAGTGGCGGCCCATCCTGTACGTCGGCGTCGACGGGCTGCTCTACGGCGGCTTCTCGGCGCGCAACGTCACGGGCCCGAGCCAGGTCGTGAGCTCGACGCCGGTGAACGACAACACCTGGCACCACGCCGTGCTCACGTCCGAAGTGGACGAACAGACGCTGTACCTCGACGGCGCCGCCATCGGCGCCGTCGCCGGCATCATCGATCACGGCACGCTCGGCAAGCTGGCAGTGGGCGCCGGCGTCGGCAAGGACTACCCCTCCACCAACGGCGGCGACTTCTACTTCTCCGGCTCGATCGACGAGGTCGCGGTCTACCAGCACACCCTGAGCCCGCAGGCCGTGCAGCAGCACTTCTCGGCCGCGCAGGCCGTCGACGAACTGACGTCGATCACCCTGCCCCAGGACGATCGCTCCTTCGCCAAGATCACCTACGACGACCGCGCCGACCGCGCCCACACCCTCACCGACCACGACGGCCGGACCTGGACTCTCGACGCGCCGCAGCAGAACAACGCCGACCGCACCGTCACACTCCACGGCCCCTACCCCGACTGGACCTACCACTTCGACGCCGACAACGGCGGCCGCCTCGTCTCCACACTCCACAACGGCTTCACGAAGTCTTGGGAGTACAACGAAAAGGGCTTCCTGAAAGCCACGGTCGACGAACTGGGCCACCGCACGGAACAAACCACGGACGACCGGGGCAACGTGCTGAGCACCAAGACGTGCCGCACGACGACGTCCTGCAACACGGCTTACGCCACGTACGTGGTGTCAACGGACCCGCTTGATCCCCGGCGGGACAAGAAGATTAGCAGCTCGGACCCGCGGTCGAGCTCGGCGTCGGACACCCGGTACCGGACCACGTTCGCCTACGACACGGCGGGGCGGCTCACCACGACGACGTACCCGGTTCCAGCCGGCCAGACGGTGGCGCCGACCGAGGTGCGGACGTACTCGAGTGGTAATGAATCCTCTGTGGACGGTGGCAAAGTGCCAGCCGGCCTGCTGATCCAGGCGACCGATCGTCGTGGACAGCTCGCCACCAGCTCCTACCGCACCAACGGCGACCTGGCTTCGAGCCGTGATGTGATGGGCCTGATCACCAGTTACGGTTACGACGGGATAGGGCGTCGCGTTTCCGCGACCGAAGGCAACGCGGGCGGCGGTGTCTTCGGGGTGACCAAGACCGAGTACACCCCGCTGGGACAGACCGCGAAGGTCACCAGCCCCGCCGTGCTCAACACGATCAGCGGCGTGACCCACACCGCCGTCAACACCTACACCTACGACGGCGACGGCAACATCCTCTCGACCGAGATCTCCGACGCGACCGGCGGAGAGCAGGCCCGCAAGACGACGTTCGGCTACGACGCCTTCGACCACCAGGTCAGCGTCGAATACCCCGACGGCGGAACCGTCCACTACGGCTACTCGGCCGACATGCTGAAGGTCGTCACCACCGATGTCGCCGGCACGCAGTGGACTTCGCAGTACGACGACCAGCACCACCTGCTGTCCGTGGTTGCGAGCGGAGTCGGGGCCGACCCGGCGACGCCCGACGCACAGGGCACGTTGCGGGTCGAGAACCACACCTACGACGCGGCCGGACGGCTCGTTCGCGACCAGGACGCGATGAACCGTTCCACGCGCTACGACTACTACGACGACAACCTCTTGGCGTCGAAGACGCTGGAGGGCTACCACAACGCGAACGGCAGCACGCGCGACGTGCTGCTGGAACAGCGCACGTACGACCCGGCGGGGAACATCACGGTCGGTGTCCTGACCGGCGGCCGCAAAGGCGTGGTCTCCTACGACGCGGCGGGGTACGTCACCGACGCCACCTCGGATCCCGACGGCTTGAAACGCAAAACCACGTACGTCCGAGACGCGGCCGGTGACCCCACGCGGATCTCGATGACCGGCGCGGTGGACCCGTCGCGTGTGGAGACCACGGACTACACCTACTCACCCGACGGTCAGGTCACGCGCACAGACCAGACCGCCGGCCCGGGCCAGGTCATCTCGGCGACCACCACGTACGACGAACGCGGGCTGGCCATCGCCAACACCGACGGCCGCCAGGTGGAGACGACCTTCGCCTACGACGCCACGGGCGAGCCGGTCTCGGCCACGAAACCGCCGGTGGACGTCTGGACCAACGGCGTCGACGCGCCGAACGTCGCACAGACCGAGCGAATCGGCCACAACACATTCGGCGAGGTCACGCACTCCAAGGACACCGCGGGCAACGTCACCGTGACCGGCCGGGACTCGATGGGCCGGCCCACGACCGGCACGATGCCCGCTTACACCCCGGCCAGCGGCCAGCCGATCACCGCAGTCGCGCGCACGACCTTCGACCACGCCGGCAATCCGCTGACGATCACCGACCCGCTCGGCCACGTCACCACCAACACCTACGACCCGTACGGCCACGTCCTCACCACGACCGAACCGCAGGTCGGTGACACGCCTTCGGTCACCGAGAACCGCTACGACGCCAACGGCGAGCTGCTCACCACGGTCGACGCGACCGGAGCGCGCAGCGAGTTCACCTACGACGACCTGGGCCACCAGATCACCGCCACGCAGGTCGAGCGCTACGACGGGCAGACCGCGTTCTACTCCGGCCGGTTGGAGCACGACGACGCCGGCAACGTCACGTCCACGACGACGGCGCAGGGCTTCGTCAGCACGACGACGTACAACGCGGCCAACGAGAAGACCAGCGTCACCGACCCGACCGGCCGCACGATCACCTACGGCTACGACGACCTGGGCCGCCAGTCCACCGTCACGGACCCGACAGGTGCGGTCACCGAGCAGACCTACGACCTCGCAGGGCGGGCCACCGGAATCGCGCAGCTCGTCGGCGGACAGCAGAAGCGCGCTTCCAGCAGCACCTACGACGGCAACGGCAACCTGCTGCACGCAGTGTCACCCGACGGGCGGGTCACCGACTACGGCTACGATTTCCAGAACCGCCTGGTCAAACAGGTCGAGAAGGTCGACGCGACCAAGTCCATCACCACGCTCACCGGGTACGACGGCCTCGGCAACCGCAGCCACTTCGTCGACGGCAACAGCCACACCACGGACTACACGTACAACTCGTGGGGGCTGCCGGAGTCGGTGATCGAGCCCTCCGTCACCGGAGCGACCGCTCTCGCGGACCGCACGTGGACGCAGACCTACGATGCCGACGGCCGGGCGACGACTTTGACCTCGCCCGGCGGTGTCAGCCGCACGCGCGAGTACGACGCGCAGGACCGCCTGGTCGCCGAACACGGTTCCGGCTCCGAAAGCGCGACCGCGGACCGCACCTACGGTTACGACGCGGGCGGTCGCCTGACCAAGCTCGGCAGCCCCGGCGGCGACACGAACTACACGTATGACGACCGCGGCAACCTGCGGACCTCGTCGGGGGTCATGGGCACCTCCGTCTACACGTACAACGGCGATGGCACGCTCGCGACGCGCTCCGACGCCTCCGGCACGGCGACGTTCGGCTACGACGGTGCCGGCCGGATGACCTCGGCGACCGACCCGGTCACCGGCCGCACTCTCGACTACCGCTACGACACAGCCGGCCGGCTCTCGACCACCCAGGACCGGGCGGTCTCCGGACGCATGAGCGAGAGCATCGGTTACGACGACCTCGGCCGGGAGACGTCGGACAACCTCGTCCAGCAGACCGACACCGGGAGCCGGACGTTGTTCGGCGACAACTACTCCTACGACAACGACGACCACCTCACGGCCAAGACGTCCACCCGGCCTGGCGCCGCGACGACGGCGAACAGCTACTCCTACGACGGCGTCGGCCGTCTGACGTCCTGGACCGCGGGTGATCAGCAGACCACCTACGGCTGGGACGACGCGGGCAACCGGACTTCGGTCAACGGCGGGGCGTACAGCTACAACGAGCGCAACCAGCTGCTTTCGGGCGGTGGCGCGAGCTACACCTACACCAAGCGCGGCACCACAGCTTCGGTGACGCAGGGCGGGGTCACCACGACGAACGGCTTCGACGCGTTCGACCGGCTCGTCAACCAGGGGGCAGCGACCTACTCCTACGACAGCGACGACCGGGTCCAGAGCCGCAACGGCACGGCGATGACCTACGACGGCCTGACCAACAACACCGTGACCGACGGCTCCCGAACGGTTTCCCGTCTGCCCGACGGAACCGCGCTGGCCGACAAATCGGCTGGCACCACTGGCCGCCTGCTGTTCGACGACCAGCACGGCGACGTCGTCGGGCGGTACCTAGGTACTTCCGTCGACGGTCAGCGCGCCTTCGATCCGTTCGGCTCGGTCATCTCGTCGTCGGGCGACACCTCGGACCTGGGCTACCAGGGCTCGTGGACGGCACCCGATGGCTCGGTCAACATGGCCGCCCGCTGGTACTCCCCGTCCCGCGCTGGCTTTCTCTCCCGTGACGACCTGAACCTCGATCCGTCACCGACCTCGACGTCGACGAACCGGTACACGTACGGCAACGACGATGCCCTCGACAACACCGACCCGACGGGCCACCTGGGCACACCGATTTACGCGCCGGTCGCGATAGAGGTGCCCGAGGCGGTCGCGGCCACCTCTGGTGTCTGTGTAGCGCTCGCGTGGCTGTGCGCGGCGGTGGTGGCCGTGATCTTGATCATCATGGTCGTCGTCGTGGTTTGGCAGATAGTCGGCTATTTCAGCGAAAGTGATCCGGCCCCCGGGCCGAAACCAGGTCCAGGGCCAGGCCCTGGCCCCGGTCCTGGCCCCGGGCCAGGACCCGGCCCGGGTCCTGGACCTGGACCTGGCCCGGGTCCTGGCCCGGCTGGACCTCGTAACCCGCACTGCACCGGTAGCCACTGCATCAAGGCACCTCCGATCACCCGGCCGCGACCGCCGCTGCCGCCGCCCCCGCCGCCGTGGCTGACCAAGGCATTGCATGCCGCCGCGCAGCTCGCTGCCGGCAGCACGGTGATGAAGATCGCCGACGCTGTCTCGGCGGTTACCGGCTCGACCGAGGTGGTCGACAAGGCCTCCGACTACTTCAACGACGCCAACAAGATCACCGACACGCAGCCGGATGCGAACCCCGATCCTTCGCCGCTGCCGATCGACCTTGAGAACAAGGAGCCGAATGACCGCTGCGAGGAGGAGGGGCTTCCGGACAACAAGCCGGTCTACGGACCGATGGAAGACGCCGAGTTCAACGGGGTCGCGGGAACTCGCGCCACCGGAGCGGCGGTCTGCCTCACCGCAACGCGTAAACGGGCGGGCACCCCGTCGACCCCGCTGGGGTTCGACGGAACGACTATGCACCGGAGCCACCTGGTGGCGGCCATGTTCTTCGGGAGCAACGCCAACGAAAACATCGTGCCGCTGTACGCGTTCAACAACAGCGTTCAGATGCTGAACTCGATCGAGATCGACACCAAACGCGCGATCCGATCCGGACAGAGGGTCTATTACGCGGTG
The DNA here is from genome assembly GCF_040682095.1 of Amycolatopsis sp. NPDC051372. NCBI lineage: Bacteria > Bacillati > Actinomycetota > Actinomycetes > Pseudonocardiales > Pseudonocardiaceae > Amycolatopsis > Amycolatopsis sp. NPDC051372. Next base: position 52,720 of record NZ_JBFBAF010000006.1, on the reverse strand, counting down.
ACGGCCTTGTACGACGGGAAATCGCCTATACCGTGGGGCCTTCACGCCACCGCTGAAGGCGACGGCGGTTTCAAGTGCGACATCATCATCTACAACGATCCTGGAAGGGACGGCCAGCGTGCCTCCTGCTGAGAAAGAACTGGCAGATCTTGTCGGCTGGCGCGGTACCGCGCAGTCGGAACTGGATTGGAAGATCGTCGAGAACCAGTTGGGATTCTCCGTCCCGGAGTCGCACAAGCGACTTCTGTCGATCTTTCCTTCTGGGACGTTCTCCACGTTTGTACACGTCTGGTCACCGGTGCAGAGTGACGGCTGGCTTAAGGCCTATGAATGGAAGGTGCAGGCCAAGTTCTCCTTCTTCTCGGGAGCCCGAGAAGCGCTGCCGGAGGACTACCCGCATCTGTTCCACCCGGAACCCGGCGGTCTCATCCCCTGGGGTGAGGACGACTCGCACACGTATTTTTGGGGCGCGGCAAAGGATCTCGATCCCGATGACTGGCCAGTGGTGTTCCTCGACAACGCGGGCGAAGACTGGGGAACACGCCAGGGCTCGACGGCCGAGTTCCTGCTCGAGTTGTTGAGCGGTCGTCTCGTCTCGGATGCCTTGTACACCGAGTGGCCTGAAAGCAATCGTTCGTTCGACGCCGCCCCGGAACCGATTCTCTAATCAGACCTCTTACCTGCTTTTGTTCGCTCAGCTGGGAAGGTGACATGAAAACCTTGCAACGCGCGGCAATACTTGCCGCCACCATGTCCTTGGCGGTGAGTGGCTTTGCGTTGCCGGCAGGTGCGGTACCTTCGGGTGACGCGCCGGTTGCGGCGTCGGTCGCCACGCAGAGACCGAAGGAGCAGGTGGCCAAGGACAAGCAGGGCCGCGTGCTCCTCTACGTCAGGGGGGACAACGAGACTGCCCTACGCGCGGCGGTCCAAGCCGTCGGCGGAACGGTTTCCGCCGCCCAGCCCGGTCAGGTCCGGGCCGCGGTCGACGAGGCCGAAGTCGACGCGCTCGCCAAGCAGCCCGGCGTGCACGCGATCCAGCGGCCCACCAAGGTGCTGCCGTCCGCGATCACGTCCGAGGGTGTGGCGGCGTCCGGCGCGGATTCGTGGCTCCAGGCCGGGAACAAGGGCGCCGGCGTCAAGATCGGCATCCTCGACGTCGGGTTCGGCGGGCTCGCGGACGCACAGGCAGCGGGTGAGCTGCCCACCGGGACCCAGCTCGTGACGAACGGCTCGAACTGTCTCGATGCGACGGTCGACGACGACCACGGCATCAACGTCGCGGAGGTCGTGCACGACATGGCGCCGGACGCCACGCTGTACCTCTCGTGCGTGCAGGACACCATGGGGTTCGCGCCCGCCGGGGACTGGTTGCAACAGCAGGGCGTGCAGATCATCAGCGCCGCGATCTCGGTGCCGGGTTCCGGCCGTGGCGACGGCACCGGGCCTGATGCGAACAGCCCCGCGCAGGTTGTCGAACGCTCCCGACAGGCCGGAATCCTGTGGTCCACCGCGGCGGGCAACTATGGTCAGCTGCACTACTCCGGCCAGGCCGCGGATCGCAGCGGCGCCAACGGGTGGGTCGAGTTCAGCGGCACGTCCGAGGTCAACGGCTTCGCCGTCGGCTCCGGTCTGTCGGCCACGGTGACACTGCGCTGGGATGCGTGGCCGGTCACCACCAAGGACCTCGACCTCTACGTCACCGATCAAGCGGTGGCGCCGACCGGCGTCAACGACCCGCACGTGGTGGCCAGGTCGACGTTGTCCCAGCGGGACACGACCGGAGGCGCCGCCCCAGTCGAGGAAACGACCTTCACCAACACCACCGGGTCCGCCGGCAGCTTTTACATCTGGGTGAAGAACAACAACGCGCCGTTCACCACGTCCTTCGACCTCTACGTGACCAAGCGCGGTGGCGGTTCGCTCCAGTGGCCGACGCCGGCCGGGAGCATCGCCGAACCCGCGAGTTCGCCGTACGCGTTGGCAGTCGGTGCCACCAAGCCGGCGTCCGGCCAGCTCGAGCTGTACAGCAGCCGCGGCCCGACGGTGGACGGCCGCATCAAGCCGGACCTCACGGGCTTCGACGCCGTCAGCACCGCGACCTACGGCACCGACGGGTTCACCGGAACCTCCGCTGCCGCCGCTCACGTCGCCGGCGCTGCCGCCCTCTTCAAGGGCGCCAACCCCCAGCTCGACGCCACCCAGCTCGAGGCCCTGCTCAAGTCGCGGGCCAAGCCGGTCGCCGGCGGATCCCCCAACGACTGGGGCGCGGGCATCCTCGCCATGGGCTCGCCCGGTTCCGCGCCCGGCGCGGTTCCCGGCGCTTTCAACCCGCTGACCACACCGGCGCACATCCTCGATACCAACACAGCGGTCGGCGGGCACCAGCGCAGGTTCACCGCCGGCGAGACGTTCACGCTGGCCATCCCGGGCGTGCCGAACAACGCCACCGCCGTGGTCCTCACCGTGACCGCCGGGCTCGCCGACGGGCCGACCGAGCTGCAGTTCACGGCCGAGAACCCGGGTGCGGCGCAGCCGATCCGATTCCCGCTGCATACGAGCAGGCAGACCGCACTGACGATGGTTGTCCCGCTCGGAGCCGACCACGCTGTGCGGATCCACAACACCGCGGGCACACCGGGGGTGTTCATCGACTACGCCGGCTACTTCAGCCCAGACGGTGTCGGCACGTACACCGCGGTGCCGGGTGGCACGCGCCTGTTCGACACCCACGATGCAGCCGCCGCCCGGCACACCCCGCTGGGCGCCAGCGAGGAGTTCGCTCTGCAAGTTCGCGGCAACTCCGGGGTCCCGGACAACGCGAATGCCGTGGCCGTCAACCTCACCGCGGAAGAAGCGACCGTGCCGACCACGATCGCTGCTTACCCGCAGACCTACCCGGCCAGTGAAAGCAGCCTGTTCCTTAACATCGGCCAGAAACGCTCGAACCTGGCCATCGTCCGGATCGGCGACGACGGCAAGATCCGGCTGCGGAACTCGGCCGGGCTCACGCACGTCGCGGTCGATCTGCTCGGCTGGTTCGCGCCGGGCGATGGCGCGATGTACGTCCCGACGCTCGGCGCGGCCCGTGTCCTCGACACGCGCACCGGTAGCGGCGTTCCGCGCGCGTCGATCGGGCGTGGTGCTTCCGTCACGGCCCAGGTGACCGGGGTCGGCGGGGTGCCGACCGGTGCGACCGGTGTGCTGGTGACCGGTTCCGCGGCGGACAAGATCGTCACGACCGGTGTTTCGTTCTACGCGCCCGAAACCGGTTGGGCGGATGCCCCGGCGCTGGTCGCGGACCAAGGCCAGACCGCGCCGGTCACGACTCTGGCGCCGCTGGGCAGCGGCGGCAAGCTGACGGCGGCCAACGCTGACGGCGCGGTCGAGATGTCGGCTGACGTGACGGGCTACTTCGTCGGCGGCTCGCCTGCCGCGGCAGCAGGCAATTGCGTCGCTCCGACTGACGAGCCCGGGTTCTTGTCCATCCTCGACGGGCGGCCGGAGACCTCCCTGGCGAAGTGGGGCCCGACCGGCGCGGTGCAGGACGGGTGCGAGTTCGGTACGCCGACCGGCGCCGGAGGGCCGTGGAACCCCTCCGACATGTACGACAACGACTACACCCTGCGCGTGGACTGGAAGGCCACCGGGGACAACGCCCAGGCCGGGGTGTCGCTCGGGTTCTCCCGCACGCCGGGCGCGTTGTCAGGGATCCAGGTCGCCATCGGCGGGTCGTCGTCGGCGCCGACCGACGCCACCGGCGCGATCAAGGGAGCGCAGGCGCCGCTCACGTCGGCCGCGAAGCCGGTCGGGGAGTGGAACACGTTCGAGATCACGCTGGCCGGGCCGAAGGTCACCGTGCTGCTCAACGGCACGAAGGTCAACGAGTACACGAAGCCAAGCGGCTTCGAGCGGCGCACGATGATGCAGCTGGTGAGTGGTAGCACCGGCGACGAGGTGAAGTTCCGCAACCTGCGAGTCCGCTCCAACCGGGTTTCGGGCAGCGACCTGATCACCGGCCTCGGCGGCTCGTGCCTCGACTTGAACGGCGGCGTGCCGACCAGCTCGACCGTGCAGACGTTCAGCTGCAACGGCAGTCCTGCTCAGCAGTGGACGGCCGGTGACTTGCTGTTGCACGTCGTGGGCCAGTGCCTCGACACCCAGAACGCTTCGACCGCCGCAGGCACGCGAGTGCTGGCGGTGGGCTGTTCGGGAGGGGCGACCCAGGAGTGGCAGGTCTTCGCCGACGGCAGGATCTTCAACCTGGCGTCCGGGCGGTGCCTGGCAGCGTCCGGTTCGACGAACGGTTCCGCGGTGACGATCCAGGACTGCAACGGGCAAGCCCAGCAGATCTGGGGGTTCACGAACCGCAACGCCATGGCAGACCAGCTGCTGAACGGCGTCGGGAGCTGTCTGAACGTGACCAACCGTGTCACGGCCGACGGTGCGGCTACCGCCGCGGCGGGGTGCATCCAGTCGCTTTCGGACAACTGGACGTTCGCTACCGGTGACACCATCAGGGCCCTCGGCCGTTGTCTGGACCTCAAGGCAGGCGCGCTGACCGACGGGACGCAGGTCGTCGAAAACGCGTGTAACGGTGACCTCGCGACGCAGAGGTGGGAACTCAGGGGAGACGGCACGATTGTCAACCCGAAGGCCGGCAAGTGTCTCGACGCCACTCAGGGCGCTGCGTCGGCGACCATCCAGTCGTGCACCGGATCGGTTTCGCAGACGTGGACGCCCGAGCGGCTGTACTCGCACAAGGGCAAGATGCTCGGAATCCTGGGCAAGTGCGTCGACGTGAACGGCAACGTCGATGCCGACGGCACCGCCATTCAGCTGTTCACCTGCAATATCAGCGCAGCGCAGCAGACGACGGTGCAGAGCGACGGGACCATCCGGATGAAGAGCCGGTGCCTCGACGCGACGAACGGTGGGACGGCCAACAACACCACCGTCCAGCTGTTCACCTGCACCGGCGGTTCCGGTCAACGCTGGTTCCAGCGGCCGGACGGTCAGGTCGAGAACCCGGCCTCCGGGCGTTGCCTGAGCACCCTCAACGGCGGTGACGCGGACGGCACCCGCCTGGTGCTCTTCGACTGCCAGTACTCGCCGAACCAGCGCTGGAGCGTGGACTTCGAGTAGCAGTTTCGACGTTGGGGCGATCGAGGACATTTCCTGTCCTCGATCGCCTCTAGCGTTTTCGGCATGACTCTCACCCCGTTCCGCGTCAACGTCCCGCAAGCCGACCTCGACGACCTGCACGAACGGCTCGCCCGGACGCGCTGGCCGGACCAGCCCGAGGGCGTCGGGTGGGAGCTGGGGATTCCGGTGGACGAGGTGAAGGACCTGGCGGAGCACTGGCGCCTGCGGTTCGACTGGCGGACGGCCGAGGAGCGGATCAACGCGTTTCCGCAGTTCACCACCACCATCGATGGCGAGAACGTGCACTTCCTCCACGTCCGCTCGCCCGAGGAGCGCGCTACGCCGCTTCTGCTGACGCACGGCTGGCCCGGGTCGATCGTGGAGTTCCTGGACGTGATCGGACCGCTCGCCGACCCCCGCGCGTACGGCGGGGACCCCCGCGACGCTTTCCACGTGGTCGTCCCGTCGATCCCCGGCTTCGGCTTCTCCGGCCCGACGCGCGACCGCGCCTGGGGCCCGGCCCGCGGGGCGCGCGCGTGGGCTTCGCTGATGACCACCCTCGGCTACGACCGCTTCAGCACCCACGGCGGCGACTGGGGCGCGCTGATCTCCCGCGAGCTCGGCGTCCAGTTCCCTGCGCGCGTGCTCGGGGTGCACGTCACCATGCTGCCCACCGCCGTCGCCCGCTCGGAGTCGGACCTGGAGGGCTTGACCGGCACCGACCTGTCGTTGGCTGAACGTTCATTGGCGAAATCCCGCGCCTTCCAACACACCGGAACCGGCTACGCGATCATCCAGTCCACCAAGCCGCAAACGCTTGCCTACGGCCTCACCGACTCACCCGCCGGCCAACTCGCGTGGATCGCGGAAAAGTTCCGCTCCTTCTCCAACACCACCCACGATCTCATCGACCGCGACGACCTCCTCACCGAGGTCGCCCTCTACTGGTTCACCGCCACGGCCAACTCGTCCGCCCGCATCTACGCCGCATTGGAGGGTCCGTGGGGCGCGCCCCTCCCCGTTTCCACGGTCCCCACCGGCGTCGCGGTGTTTCCCGACGACATCGGCCTGCCCCTCCGCCCCCTCGCCGAACGCACCGACAACATCGCCCACTGGTCCGAGTTCCCGGCCGGCGGCCACTTCCCGGCCCTCGAACAACCGGACGCGCTGATCGGTGACATCCGGAAGTTCTTCGGGAGCTTGTGAACTGGGGGTGTGAACGGTCTCTTCGCGCTCGGTCGCCGGTGCGAGGGGACCGTTCGGACTCAGTCGGCGGTGCGAGGGGACTGTTCGCGCCGGTGCCGCGGTGCGAGGGGACCTTTCGCGCCGGTGCCGCGGGGCGACGGGACCTTTCGCGTCCACTTGGCGGCGCGCTGGGACCGTTCGCGCACGCCGGCGTGAACGGTCGTTTCACACTCGCCCGCCGGCGCGAAGGGACGGTTCGCACTCAGTCGGCGGCGCGAAGGGACTGTTCGCGCCGGTGCCGCGGCGCGAGGGGACCCTTCGCGTCTACGTGGCGGCGCGCTGGGACTGTTCGCGCTCGCCGGCGTGAACGGTCGCTTCGCGCTCGGTTGTCAGCGCGAAGGGACGGTCCGCACCCACCCGGCGGCATGAAGGGACGGTTCGCGCTCGGGTCACGGCGAGGAAGGACCGTTTGCGCCGCGGCGCCGGTTCGAGCGGACCGTTCGCAGCCGCCCACGGGGTATGAGAGGACCGTTCGTGCTCCGGCAGCGGAGCGAGGGGATCTTTCGCGTCCACGCGGCGGCGCGCTGGGACCGTTCGCGCTCGGTCGGGGGCGCGCTGGGACCGTTCGCGCTCGGTCGGGGGCGCGAGGGGACCGTTCGCGCTCGGTCGGCGGCGCGAGGGGACCGTTCGCACTCAGTCGGCGGCGCGAAAGGCGCGTTTGCACCGAGTTGACGAGTCGAGGGGACCGCTCGCGGCCGCCCGCGCGGCATGAGGGGACCGTTCGCGCTCAGGCAGTGGCGCGTGAGGACCGCTCTCGCGGGAGCGATGGGACGAAGGGGTCGCTCGCGACCACCAACCGACCGACCGCCAACCGACCGACCGCGAAAAGCCCGCTCACCCCGAAACAGCAAGAAGGGACCGTTCACACGCCACCCAGCGCACGAACGATCCCCTCATCACCGACGACTCACCGCGTCGAGCAAGACCTCAAGACCGCAAGACCTCAAGACCTCACAAATCGAGACCTCACAAATACTGCCCAGTCCCACTGATCCCAGGCCTCTGCCCCTCAGCACCGGGGCCACCCGGCATCACCGCACCCGAGGACCCCGCCGGCAACCCCCGGCGCATCTGCTCCAGCTGGACCCGCGCCGCCATCTGCTGGGCGAACAGGGCCGTCTGGATGCCGTGGAACAGCCCCTCCAGCCACCCCACCAGTTGGGCCTGCGCGATCCGCAGCTCGGCGTCCGACGGAGTCGAGTCGTCCGCGAACGGGTGCACCAGGCGCTCCAGCTCTTCGCGCAGCTCGGGCGCCAGGGCCTCCTGCAGTTCGCGCACCGAGTTCTGGTGGATCTCGCGCACCCGGTTCCGGCTGGCGTCGTCCAGCGGTGCGGCGCGGACCTCCTCCAGGAGCTGCTTGATCATCGTCCCGATGCGCATCACCTTGGCGGGCTCTTCGACCAGCTCGCCGACGGCCTCCTCGCCCTCGGGTGCAGCCGAGGAAACACCCCTGACCGGGGCCCCGTCGGGGCCGACGACCACCACGTGGGGGGTCGACTCGGCGTCGGAAGTCTGCCGGAAGTTCGGCTCGCTCATGTGCTCCATCCCATCAGAAACGCCAGCGTCGCGTCCGAGCGTAGTCGCATGAGCCAACCCCGCGGTAACCGCTAAACCGCACGTCCGTACGGTGTCACCATGGCGTTCGACGTCGCTCGTATCCGTGGGTTGTTCCCCGCGCTGGGTGACGGCTGGATTCACTTCGACGGCGCCGCCGGAATGCTGGTCCCGGAACAGGTCGCTTCGGCCGTTTCGACGGCCATGCGTGCCCCGGTGTCCGGGCCGGGGGGAGCGTTTCCGGCCTCACAGCGTGCGGAGAGCATTGTCACCGCGGCCAGGCGAGCCGTGGCAGATCTGGTCGGGGCGGACCCGGCTGCCGTCGTGCTCGGGCCGAGTGCGCCGGTGATGCTGCGGCGCCTCGTGGACGCGCTGGCGGAGCGCTGGACGATCGGCGACGAGGTCGTCGTGTCCCGGCTCGACGAGGAAGCGAACCTCGCGCCGTGGCAGCGCGCCGCGAAGCGCGTGGGCGCGGTCGTGCGCTGGGGCGAGATCGACATCGAGACGTGCGAGCTGCCTGCATGGCAGTACGAGAACCTCGTGTCCGCCCGCACCAAAGCCGTCACGGTCACGCTCGCGTCCGGCTCGGTCGGCACGCGGCCCGACGTCCCCACGGTGATCGAGTTCGCCAAGCGCGTCGGCGCGCTCGTGGTGGTGGACGCGACGTACGCGGCCCCCTTCGTGCCCCTCGACCTCGCCGAGCTGGGCGCAGACGTCATGGTCGTCTCCGCGCAGGCGTGGGGCGGCCCGTCGGTGGGCGCGCTCGTGTTCCGCGACCCCGAGATGCTGGAACGCATCCCGTCCGCCTCGCTCGACCCGGCCGCCCGCGGCGCCGCGCGCCTCGAGCTCGGCCCCCACGCGTACCCGCTGCTCGCCGGACTCGTCGCCTCGATCGACTACCTCGCCGGCCTCGACGACGCCGCGTCCGGCTCGCGCCGCGAAAGACTCGTGACGTCCCTCGGCTCCGCCAAGTCGTACCACGCTGGCCTGCTCGCCCAGCTGTCCACGGAGCTCCGCTCGCTGCGGCACGTGATGGTGATCGGCGACGCGATGCGCCGCATCCCCGCGCTCGCGTTCGCCGTGCAGGGCAAGAAATCGCCGGAAGTCGCGGAGTACCTGGCGTCGCAAGGCCTCTGCGCCTTCGCCGACGACGGATCGGCCGGCGTGTTCGCGTCGCTCGGCGTCGGCGAGGTCGGTGGCGCGGTGCGCATCGGGCTCGCGCACTACTCCAACGTCTTCGAGATCAACCAGCTCGTGCGCGTCCTGGAAGAGCTGCGCTGACGCCCAGCGCAGCTCCCCGGCTCAGGACTTCGCGGTCAGCAGGATCTTCCCGAACACGTCGCCCTCTTCCAGCATCCGGTGCGCGGAAGCGGCCTCGGCCATCGGCACGACCTGGCCGATGATCGGCTTCACGGACCCGTTTGCCACCAGCGGCCACAGGCGTTCGCGCACGTCGGCGACGATCGCGGCCTTCTGGTCGAGCGGACGGAACCGCAACCCGGCGGCGAAGACGCTCGCACGCTTGCCCAGCAGGCTGCCGATGTTCAGCTCGCCCTTGATCCCGCCCTGCATGCCGATGATCACGAGCCGGCCGTCGGTGCGCAGCGCGTCGACGTTGCGCTGCAGGTACTTCGCGCCCATGTTGTCGAGGATGACGTCGGCGCCCTTGGCCTCGGCACGCAGGACCTCGACGAAGTCCTGCTCCTTGTAGTTGATCGTGATGTCGGCGCCGAGCTGGCGGCAGCGTTCCAGCCGCTCGGGCGAACCGGCGGTGACGGCCACGGTCGCGCCCAGCGCCTTGCCGACCTGGATCGCGTGGGTGCCGATGCCGCCCGCGCCGCCGTGGATCAGCAGCGTCTCGCCTTCGGCGAGCTTCGCGTGCATCACGACATTGGCCCACACCGTGCAAGCGACCTCCGGCAGCCCGGCCGCCGCGAGCAGCTCGACCTCACCGGGCACGGGCAGGAGCTGGCCGGCGGGCACGACCACGCGCTCGGCGTAGCCGCCGCCCGCGAGCAGTGCGCACACCTCGTCGCCGACTTGCCAGCCTTCGACGCCCTCGCCCAGCTCCGCGATCGTGCCGGAGCACTCGAGGCCGATGGTCTCGCTCGACCCGGGCGGTGGCGGGTAGTTGCCCTGGCGCTGCAGCAGGTCCGCCCGGTTGACCGCGCCGGCGGCCACGTCGAGCAGTACTTCACCGGGACCGGGGCTGGGGTCGGGGACTTCGGTCCACTCGAGAACTTCGGGACCGCCGGGTTCGCGGATCGTGATCGCGTACATGCGCCCGACTGTATCCCCCACCTCGCAGTCTCCGCCGAATGCCGCATTGACGTTCCGGACACCGGGCACAAAGGTGAGCAACCATGTCATTAACCCGTAAAAGACTCATCCCGCCGGTGATCCTGGCGGCCTGCGCGACCCTGGCGATGGGCACCACCCCGGCCGTGGCCGCGAAGAGCGACGACCTCGCCAAGCAGCTGACGAAGAAGGTGACCCTCGACGGCGTCAACCGCCACCTGATCGCGCTGCAGCGCATCGCCGACGCCAACGGCGGCACCCGAGCCGCGAGCACCGACGGGCACAAGAAATCCGCCGAGTACATCGCGGGCAAGCTCGAAGCCGCGGGCTTCAGCGTCACGCGGCAGGAGTTTCCCTTCACCTACAACGAAACCCTCGCCGAGACGCTCACCGTCGACGGCGCCGGCGTGCCGGTGATCGCGATGGAGTACACGCCCTCGACGCCGGTCGGCGGCATCACCGCACCCCTGGCCGTCGTTCCCGCCGACGCCACCCCGGGCTGCGAAGCGAGCGACTACACCGGCGTGACCGGCAAGATCGTGCTCGTGCCGCGCGGCGCGTGCCCGTTCGCGCAGAAGCAGCAGGCCGCGGCCGACGCGGGGGCGATCGGCGCGCTCATCTCCAACAACGAACCCGGCCCGCTCAACGGGACACTCGGCACCCCCGCCGACGCGCGCATCCCCACCGGCGGCCTGTCGCAGGCCGACGGCCAGGCGCTCGCCGCGAAGGACGGCGCCACCGTGCAGCTGGAGCTGCGCACCTTCCAGGAAGCGCGGATCAGCTACAACGTGATCGCCGAGACGAAGACCGGCCGCAAGGACAACGTCGTGATGCTCGGCTCGCACCTCGACAGCGTCCCGGCAGGCCCCGGCATCAACGACAACGGCACGGGCTCCGCGGCCCTGCTCGAGACCGCGCTGCAGCTGGGCGCGAAGCCGAAGGTGAACAATGCCGTGCGCTTCGGCTTCTGGAGCGCGGAGGAGTTCGGGCTCGTCGGGTCCACGTACTACGTCGATTCGCTGAGCTTCGAGCAGCAGCTCGACCTCGCGCTGTACCTGAACTTCGACATGATCGGCTCGCCCAACGCCGGCTACTTCGCCTACGACGGCGACGATTCCGACCACGTCGGCGCCGGCCCCGGCCCGTATGGCTCCGCCCAGATCGAGAAGACGTTCGTCGACTACCTGACCGGCCGCGGTGTCGCCGTCGAGGGCACCGACTTCACGGGCCGCTCGGACTATGGCGAGTTCATCGCCGTCGGCATCCCGGCGGGCGGCCTCGACACGGGCGCCGAGGTGCTCAAGACCGAGGCCCAGGCCGCGAAGTGGGGCGGCACGGCGGGTATCGCGTTCGACCCGTGTTACCACCAGGCGTGCGACAACCTGGGCAACGTCGACCGCGTCGCCCTGGACCGCAACGCCGACGGCCTCGCGTGGACGCTGGGCGTCTACGCGACCAGCACGGAGTCGGTGAACGGCGTCGCGCCGGGCAAGCCGGGCAAGGCGGCGAAGAAGCACTCCGCGCACAAGCTCGCCGCCACCGGGGACACGGCGGCCGCGTAGTTTCCCGAAACAAGGAAGGGCACCTTCAGGGACTCAGAGTCCCTCAAGGTGCCTTTCCTTGTTTGTGCGGGGTCAGCCCAGGTTGTTGGTGCCGAACGTGTTGCAGCGCGCCGGCTGCCCCGACGTGAAGCCGGTGGTGAACCACTTCTCCCGCTGCGCCGACGTCCCGTGGGTGAAGCTCGACGGGTCCGCCTGCCCGCTGCCGAGCTTGGTCTGGATGTAGTCGTCGCCAATGCGCGACGCTGTGTCGAGGGCGCTGGCGATGTCGTCCTGCGTGATGTTCTGCACCAGCGGTTTGCCGGATTCCGTCGGCGTCGTGGAGGCGTGGTTGGCCCAGACACCGGCGTAGCAGTCGGCCTGCAGCTCCAACCGGACGGAGCCCGACGTCGGCCCGGTGCCGGTGCCGCGCTTGGACGTGCCGGTGAGGTTCTGCACGTGGTGGCCGTATTCGTGGGCCAGCACGTACGCCTCGGTGAACAGCCCGCCCTGCGCGCCGAAGCGGGTCTTGAGCTCGTCGAAGAACGAGAGGTCGATGTACACGTCCGAGTCGGCCGGGCAGTAGAACGGGCCCGTGTCCGACGTCGCGCTGCCGCAGCCCGTGCGCACGCCGCCGGTGAAGAAGCGCGTCGGCGCCTTGCGGTAGGTCTGGCCGCTGCGCGCGAACTCCTGCGACCAGTAGTCCTGCACGGAGTTGATGATCGCGACGATCGCGCAGTCGTGGTCGCGGTTCGCGTCCGCGCCGGTGTGGCACTTCTGCGAGAGCGTGGTGCTCTCCAGCTGCTGGCCGGAGCCCACGTTGTCGAGCCCCAGTTCGCTCGACGCGCTGTTGGTTCCGAGGCTCGCTCCGCCGAACTGGGAGATCAGGAAGTAGATGATCAGACCGACCACCCCGATCCCGCCACCCCCGATCGCCACGCGGCCGCCGATACCACCGCCGCCACCACCGCTGCCGCGGAGGTCCTGGACCTCCGAGGTGTCCAGCCCCGCGTCGTCGTCGAATTGCACAGCGGCAGCGTAACGGGCGAGCCGGACACAAGCCGTCCTGCGGGCCGTACCCCGGACACAAGCCTGGGTGCGGCCCATGCGCTGCGGACCGCACCCAGGAACTACCGAGGTTCTTCTGTTGACGGCGGTTGGCCACCGGCCGGGCCGGCGTCCGGCGGAGCCGTCGCGGTGCCGAGGCCGCGAGGAGAGAACAACGCCAGATCGACGCCGGATGCGCGAGAAGAATGCCGAGCGCACCGTAGATGCCCACTCGTGCTGTTCACAGTCGCGACCGGTCCGTATTCAGGCCGTGCCGGCCGCGGGGACACAGCGGGCGGTCAACCGCGGGAATCACCTGCCATGCAACCACCTGGCCTTCCCGGTGGGAGGTCGGTCCGGCGGCGCCCTGACGGCCCGCCTGCTACCTGATCAGCCCATCCGTTGACAAGAAGAATGCGCTTTTTCGGCTCAAGTCTCAACCGTTTCGTAACCCACCTTCGGGGGAAGCTTCCCGAGTTTTTCACCTGACTCCTCGGTTGGGTCTCGACCTGGTGCCGGGGCGCGCAGCGCGTCGGCCTGCCTTCTACCCTTTTGCGATGACCGACGAGCAGGCCGTGCGCTGGCTGACCGGCGTCGAGCAGCACGCGTGGCAGATGTACATCGTCGCCTCGCTCCGGCTGCGCCAGCGCCTGCACCGCGAGCTCACCGAGGCCCACGGGGTTTCGCTCGCCGACTACGAGGTGCTCGTCTGCCTCGCCATCTACCCCGACAAGCGCGTCCGCATGTCCGAGCTCGCCTACCAGCTGGGCTCCACGAAGAGCCGCCTGTCGCACCAGATCAGCAAGCTGGAGGTCGGCGGCCTCGTCCGGCGCTGCCCCGACCCGGACGACAGGCGCGGCGTCATCACCGAGCTCACCGGAGCCGGCCAGGCCCTGCTCGACGCCGCCGCGCCCACCCACGTGCGCGGCGCCCGTGAACACCTCATCGACCTGCTCACCCCGGAGGAACAGGCCACGGTCGGCGCGGTCTTCGGCCGCGTCCTCGAACACCTGGACGACCTGGACAACCGGCGCGATACCCTGACCGACAGGGAAGCGTGGCAGAGCGGCCGAATGCAGACGCCTTGAAAGCGTCCGTAGGGAAACCTACCGGGGGTTCAAATCCCTCCGCTTCCGCAAGTGCGCGTCGAAAAAGCCGCTGAGGGCGGCTTTTTCCTTGCGCAGCATGGTCTCCGGGTCCACGTCGCCGATCACGGCGCGCACCTTCGCCGGGTCGGCGCCGAGCTGCGGCAGCCATGCCTGGTAGTCCGTGAACGAGCCGTGCTCGCCTGCCGGCTCGTGGAGGTCGGCGAGCGGCCCGCGCTGATGGCTGACGAACGAAGCCCAAGACGGATCGGTCGCGCTGCTGTGGTCACCCGCGCTCATCAGCAGGAACGGCCGGTCCAGCCCCTCGGTCGCGGCTCGGCCGAACCGGCTCGCGGGCGCGTTGAAGACCATGCTGCCGTCGAGGTTCGCGCCGGCCACCACGCGCGGGTCGGCGGCCATGACCTCGGCCGCGGTGAAGCCGCCGGCGGAGTGGCCGAACATGCCGACGCGGTCGAGCCCCAGCCGGTCCAGCACGAACTCCACGTCGGCCACTCGGGCGGCGATGACCTTCCGGTTCACCGCCTCCGATGAAGGCGGCAGCGTGCTCGGTTCGACGCGTCCGCCGGGCAGGTCCACCGCGAGCGCGTCGTGCGTGTGGTCGAGGCTGACCACGACGTAACCCTCACTGGCCAGCTGCTCGACCAGTACGGTGCCGAGCAGGCGCGAGCTCTGCGCGCCGGGGGAGTAGAGGAGCACCGGGTGCCGGCCGGGCAGCATCGGCGCGCCGGCGCGGGCGGGCGTGGTGAAGCCGAAGTCGAACGGTCCGGCGCCGAGAGCGGCGTGGGCCTGCGCGTTCACGGCCGCGGCGATGCCGTCGGGCAGGTACTGCGCCGGCCGGCCGCCGGGTCGCGCCGGGTAGGTGAGCGTGATCATCAGCTCGCGCGACCCGCCGGTCCACGGGTCTTCGCGCGTCCGGTCGACGAGGTAGCGGTCCTGCGTGCCGACGGCGTGACGCCCGGTCGGCGCGGGCAGGTGCAGCTGCGGCGTGGCCGTCGCGGGGACGGAGGCGAGCAAGCACAGCGCGGCGGTGAAAACGGCGATCAGGGATCTTCTACGCATGCCACCGACGCTAGGGAGACAGCCCTTCGGCGCGGATCGGGAACGTCCCCGAGCCCGACCCTGAACCTGTCGCTCCGGCGGACCCCCAGGTCGCACGGCGAACGCCTGACTCGTTCCCAGGCAGCGTCAGGGCTTCTTCAGTTCCTTCAGCGCCATCCGCGCCCGCACTTCCGGCCGGCGCAACGGCGGCACGGTCGCCGGGGGCTGACGGCGGTCCGGGAGCTCGTCCAGCAACCGCGCGGTGATCGCCGCGATTTCCGCCACCGCCGCCTCGAACGGGTCGCGCGTGGCGTCCGAAAGCGACTGCACGCCGGTCACCTTGCGGACGTACTGGCGTGCTGCCGCTTCGATCTCTTCGGTTGTCGCGGACGGTTGGAGCCCGCGCAGCGTCGTGATGTTTCGGCACATGCGTGACAGGGTACGTCTCTTCGGGAGCCCTCATCACACTGTCGGGCCATCCTCGTTGACGCCGCCAGACGCGCTTGGGCAGTCTCGATGAAGTGCCCCTCAGACCACGTTCGCTGCGTCCCGCTCGCTCCGCCGTCGCTCAAAAAGTCCCTGAAGACACACCGATTCCCGAACAGGTCTGGCAGCGCGTGCCCGCCGATGAACTGGTCACGCTCGTTTCCCTGATCCTTGTGGCACATGATTTTCCCGACGATCGCGCGCGCATGGCCGCGGAAGCCTTGTGCCACGGCGATCTCACGGGTTCGCCCGACACCGGCGTCGTGGAGCTGCTGCGAATTCACCTGCCCGCTCTGGAAAACGGTGAGGTCGCACCGCGCGCCGAGCCGTTGATGATCGCCGACCGCGGTGCCGCCGCGCTCATCGACTACCGGCGCGCCACCGGCCTGTGGGCCGTCGGCGACGCGATGGACCGCGCCGTCACGCGGGCCGGGCGCTTCGGCGTCGGGCTGATTTCGATGCGGGGCGTCGGGCCGTTCGGCCGCGTCGGGCACCACGCCGCGCGCGCGTTGCCCCACGGGATGATCGGCCTGGTGATGGCCGCCGGCGAGGTCGGTGCCGGCCACCCGCTCGGCATGGCCGCGCCCGCCGGCGCGTACCCGGAGTTCGTCCTCGACGTCGACTTGGGCGACGCCTCGCGCAACCCGCAGTTCGCGGGCTTCGCGTTGCTCGTGGACGTGCTGGCGGGCGTGCTCTCCGGCGTCGCCGACCACGAGAACGACACGGGCCTGCTCGTGCTCGCCATCGCGCCCACCACGCTGCGCAGCGCCGACGGCTTCTACCGCGCGGCCAGCGCGTTGTTCGGCAGCATGCTCGGGTGGGAAGGCGGCACGCCCATCCGCTACCCGGGCTGGCGCGAAGCCCAGTACCTCGAACAATGCCGGGCGGTGGGCGTGGCGCTGAGCGCGCCGGTGCGGCGTCAGCTCGATTCGCTGGCGCTCGGACTGGGGCTACCGCCGCTGACCAGCATGGGTTAGCGCGCGAGCGTCACCCGTCCGCGGTCGCCACCGACGGCCACCACGTCGCCGTCGGAGAGCTGGCGGCCGCGGCGGGTCTCGACCTCGTCGTTCACGGTGACCCCTTCGTTCTCGATGAGGTCCTTGGCGTGGCCGCCGTCCTCGGCGAGACCGGCCAGCTTCAGGAACTGGCCGAGCCGGATCGGTTCGCCGGTGATGGGCACGTCACGCACGGGCTCGCTCATACGCCGCATCATCCGCCATCGGCGCTCACGGGCGCGAGGTGGCTTGTCGGTACAACGCGGTGACGTCGTCGTCGAAGTAGCTGTTGTACGACACGTCGTCGGTGTCGCCGCCGGTCTCGAAGCCGCCGACCACACCGATGACGGTGCCGAGCTTCGTGCGCGGGTCGGCGTCGGCCACGAACGGGCCGCCGCTGGTGCCGGTGGCGAAGCCGGAGCAGTCCACGCGCAGCTGGAAGGTGTCCTCCTTCGAGGTCGTCGTGCTGCAGACGGCGGGGACGTCGGAGCCGTCGGGGTAGCCGGTGACCGTCACGGATCGCGCGAACGGACCGCTAGCGCCGAGGCGGTTCGCGCCCGTCACGGTCTCGAGCGGTCCTCTCGCGCCGGTCTGGTGGGCGGTGGCGAAGCCGACGTCGAGGTTCGGGTCGGAGTCGTCGGCCCAGCCCCGCGCCACGAGCTCGTCGCCGACGTCCCAGAAGCCGAACGGAGCCACGCCGTCGTGGAAGCCGGGCGCGAAGGTGACGCCGGTGAGGTACGTGCCGCCCGCGCCGTCGTGAAGGCAGTGGGCGGCGGTGAGCAGCTCGTCGCCGCGGTCGCTGTGGACGACGCTCGCGGTGCAGTAGTGGGAGCCGTTGAGGAACAGCGCGCCGACGGCCGCGTTGTCGGGCCGAGCGGGCGTTTGCGCTGGTGAAGCACGGTGTCCGGCGACGGCCACGACGGTCCCCGTCGCGCCGAGCACCACCACCGCGCCCAGCGCGAGCACCACCCGTGCCCGTCGCATCCATCCTCCCGAAGATCGCTTCCGCCACTAGTATCCAAAACCTGGAGCACCGGAGGAGGGGAGCGGCGATGAAGGAGTTCACCGACAAGGTCGCAGTCATCACCGGAGCGGGTTCGGGCATCGGCCGCGCGCTCGCGCTCGGGCTGGGCCTGCGCGGCGCGCGGCTGGCACTGTCCGATGTGGACGCCGAGGGCCTGGAGGGCACGGTCGAGGCGGCGAAGGCGCAGGGTGCGGACGTGCGGGGCTACTCGCTCGACGTCTCCGACCGCGCCGCCGTGCTGGCGCACGCGGACGAGGTGGCCAATGCGTTCGGCCGGGTCAACATCGTGGTCAACAACGCCGGCGTCGCGCTGGGCGCCACGGTGGAGGACATGACGTTCGAGGACTACGACTGGCGCATGGGGATCAACCTCGGTGGCGTCGTGAACGGCACCAAGGCGTTCCTGCCGCATCTCGTCGGCTCCGGCGATGGACACCTCGTGAACATTTCGAGCGTGTTCGGATTCGTCGGAGTGCCCACTCAGAGTGCTTACAACGCGGCCAAGTTCGCCGTTCGCGGATTCACCGAGGCGTTGCGTGAAGAAATGCTCGCGGCGCGTCATCCGGTGGCCGTGAGCTGCGTGCACCCGGGCGGCATCAAGACCAACATCGCCCGCCACGCGCGCGGCGGCAACGACGGCGACCAGGAGGCCGTGGCCGCGGGCTTCGAGAAAATTGCCCTGACCACACCGAAGAAAGCCGCCGAAACGATCATCCGCGGGGTGGAACGGCGGTCCGCCAGGATCCTCATCGGACCCGACGCGTACGTCATCGACGCCATCCCGCGCGTGCTCGGGTCGGCGTATCAGCGGCCGCTCGCGACTATGGCGCGGCTCGGCTTCAAACGGATGGGGAAGAACTGAATCCCGTCCGACGTGCGGGAGTTCGGTTGCCCCGGAAAGTCACCGTCACCCAATGGAGTTGCCTTTCTGACAAACCCGTCGGAAATGCACCAGAATGCTGACGTCCATCCGAGTGCCCGTACCCCGGAGGTACCTTCCATGCTGCGCACCGCCGAGCGACGCGCCACTTCGCCCGCCGATGAGCTGCTCGACCGCACGGGCATCCTCGCGGCGAGCGTGCCGCGCGGGCGCCGCAGTCCGGAGGACACCCAGCCGATCCCCGTGGTGCCCGCGCTCCTGCCCATCGCCGGAGACGGGGCCAGCGCCACCGTGCTCGTGCCTCTCGCGCCGCGCCCGCGCGTCGTCGCCCGCCGCCGCACGCGGGGCTGGGTCGCCGGCACCGCCGCCCTGGCCCTGCTCGCCCTCGGCTGGTTCGCCGGCGGCCTCTTCTCGGGCTCCTTCACCGGCCGCACCACCACCGACGACGTCGCCGTGCCGGCCGACCAGCACGAGCTCGTCGCCCCGGCCGCTCCGCTTCCGGCTCCCGCCTCGACGCCTGCCGCCCCCGCCGCGCCCCCGGCCGCCCCGGTGACCGTGTACGTCCCGGTCCCCGACCACAAGGCCGCCACACCCGCGAAACAGCACGTCCCCAGTCGCCCCACCACCCCCCGCACCTCCGCCGGCGGCTCCGACCACCGCCCCACCTCCACCCCGGACGACGACGACCTCCGCTCCGACACGAAGTCCACCCCGGCCAAGTCACCGGCCGCGACGCAGTTCGGCGAGTACATGTCGCAGTGGCAGCCGTGGATCGACTTGGCGGACCGGATGTCGCGTCGCTGACCAGCGGTTCAGCCAACCAGACGCTCGGCGCGCAATCGCTGACCGGCGGCCGACCTGCTTCGCGCGACACGGCGTGCCCGCGCGTCGAGGCCCCGCGCTGACGGCAGGCCTGTGCCATTGTCGGCGGACGATTGCCGCGAGTCCGGTTCCGAACCCCGGCTCCGGAGCAAGGCGCGGTTGAACCGCTGACCAGCGGTTCAGTCCAGCTCGGCGCGTGACCCGAAGCCCAGCCCGGCCAGGGTCAGCCGATCCAGACGTACTCGTGTTCCGGGCGTCCGGTCGCCCCGTAGCGGAGGCGCATTTCCACCGCGCCCGAGTCGGCCAGGGCGGTGAGGTAGCGCTGGGCCGTGGCGCGCGCCATGCCCAGCTCGCCGGCGACCTCCGCCGCCGACAGTGGGGCGCCCGACGTGCGCAGCCGCTCCGACACGAGCCGGGCCGTCGCGGTGGACTGGCCCTTCGGGGTGGTCGCGCGGTCCTGGTCGTGCAGTGCGCGGTAGGCGCGGTCGACGTCGTCCTGGGTGAACGGGCGGTCGGTGGTCACCTGGGTTCGGAAGCGGGCGTACGCGGTGAGCCGCTCGGCCAGCTGGCGGGTCGTGAAGGGCTTGATCAGGTAGTTCAGGGCGCCGGCGCGGATGGCGGCGGTGATGGACGCCGCGTCGGTCGCGGCGGAGAGGACGATCGTGTCCGTCGCGAGGTCCGGCAGCACGGAGAGGCCGGGCTCGTCGGGCAGGTAGATGTCGAGCAGCACGAGGTCCGGCGTCAGCTCGCGCACGCGGGCGCGCGCCTCCGCTGCGGTGTGCGCGATGCCCGCGACGGTGAAGCCCGGCACCTCCGCCACGAACCCCGCGTGGACGCCCGCCACGCGGAAGTCGTCGTCGACGATGAGCGTGCGGATCATGAAAGAGCCTCCACGAGCAGATCAGGCAGTTTCGCGACGAACAGCGCGCCGGCCGCCTCGCCGCCGGCGTCGGCGAGCCAGACGTCCCCGCCGCGAGCGCGGGCCGCCTGCCGCGCGAGGGCGAGCCCCAGCCCGTGGCCGGGCGTGAGTTTCGTCGAGACGCCTTCGTCGAACAGTGTGTCACGCAACGGCTCCGGCACGCCGAGCCCACTGTCCACAACGGACACGTGCAGCGTCGAGCCCTCCGCGAACAGCCCGACCTCCACCGTCGCCGGCCGGCGCGGGCCCATGCGCGCCGCGTGCAGTGCGTTGTCCACGAGGTTGCCGATCACGGTCCCCGTCGCGACGGGATCGGTCACCGAACCGCGCACGAACGAGTCGTCCGCCAGCTTCAGTTCCACGCCCTTTTCCAGCCCCTGCTCGGATTTCGCCACCAGCAACGCCTGCAGGTACGGGTCGCGCACCGCGTCTCCACCCAGCGGCGCCGAGCGCGCCGACGTCGTCTCGGTCAGCGTCTGCAGGTACTCCTCCGCCTCGGCGTGGTGCCCGAGCTGCAACAGCCCCGACAACGTATGCAGCCGGTTCGCGAACTCGTGCCGCTGCGCGCGCAGGCCGTCGGACAGCGAGCGGATGCCGTCGAGCTCGCGGCTGAGCGTGTCGAGGTCGGTGCGGTCGCGGAACGTCAGCACGGTGCCGAGCGCGCGGTCCTCTCGCTGCACTGCGCGCGAGTTCATCACCAGCACCCGGTTTCCCGCCACCGCAAGGAGATTGTCCACGGGCTGACCGTCGGCCACGGCCTTGCGCACCCGCGGTGACAGGTCCAGCTCGTCCAAAGTGGCCCCCACCGGCAGGTCGATCCCGAGCAACCGCTCGGCTTCGTCGTTGCGCACGGACACCCGCCGTGACCCGTCGACGGCCAGCATCCCTTCGCCGATCCCGTGCAGCACGGCTTCGCGTTCGTAGAGCAGTTCGGTGAGCTCGCGCGGTTCGAGGCCGTGGGTGACGCGGCGCAGCCGGCGGTTGAGCAGCGCCGACGCACCGGCGCCGAGCAGCAATGCGAAACCGGCGAACGCCAGCGTCAGGAGAAGTAGCCGGTTGAAGTCGCTGGTCAGCTCGCTCACGTCAAAGCCGACGCTCACCTCGCCGACTACTCGCGAGTCCTGCCAGATCGGCGTCTTGCTCCGCACCGACACGCCGAGTCTGCCAAGCTGGACCGCGCTGACCACGTCGTTGCCGGCCAATGCCTCATCGGCCGGGGTACTGACCTTTTGCCCGATCAGGTCCGGTGTCGGATGGGCTAGCCGGATCCCGTGGTCGTCGGTGATCACCACGAACAGGGCTTCGTTGGCATGGGTGGTGTGCAGCACCAATTGTTCCAGCGGTCCGCCTTGATTTCGGGCAGCGGCCGCTTGGATCACAGCCGGGTCCACAGCGACCGATTTCGCGATCGCGAGCGCCCGTTGGCCGTACGCCTCGGCGGTCGTCTCGCGCAGGAGCCAGGCCACCAGCGCCACGCCAAGACCTACCACGAGCACCACCACCCCGATCTGCAACAGCAGGACCTGGCGGGTGAACCGCATGCGTTCGAACAACGCCCACTTCGGCATGCGAGGCAACATACCCCCAGCTCAGGGCCGTGCGCGAAATGAGCAAAACGTGGAGAACGAGCAGAGCGCACGCAGAACGTCGACAAGCTTCTCGGGCTCTTGATGCGCTCTTAACCTCCGTCGCAGTCCCCACCGTGACGAAGGAGTCACCACGATGGCGCCACCCCTCATCGAACTCGAGCACGCGACCAAAAGGTTCCCCAGCGGCTCGGGATCCGTCCACACCGCGGTCCGCGACCTGACCATGACCGTGCAGCCGGGCGAGTTCGTCGCGGTCGTCGGTCCCACCGGCTGCGGCAAGTCGACCACGTTGTCCCTCGTCAGCGGTCTGCAGCCCGCCTCGGCCGGCAGTGTCCGCGTGAACGGCACCGAGGTGAAGTCCATTCCGGACGGTGTGGGCTACATGTTCCAGACCGACGCCGTGATGCCGTGGCGTTCGGTGCTCGACAACGTCGCGTCCGGCCCGCGCTTCCGCGGCGTGTCCAAAGCGGACGCTCGCGAAAAGGCCCGTGACTGGATCGGCCGCGTTGGGCTCGAAGGCTTCGAGAAGTACTACCCGCACCAGCTTTCCGGCGGCATGCGCAAGCGCGTCGCCTTGGCGCAGACGCTGGTCACCGACCCGAAGATTCTGCTGATGGACGAGCCGTTCTCCGCGCTCGACGTGCAGACCCGCGCCCTCATGCAGGACGAGCTGCTGCGCCTGTGGTCCGGGTCCGGTGCCGCGGTGATCTTCGTGACGCACGACCTCGACGACGCCATCGCGCTCGCCGACAAGGTCGTGGTCCTGACCACGAGCCCGGCGACGGTGAAGGACGTCTTCGAGATCCCGCTGGAGCGTCCGCGCAAGGTCGAGGACCTTCGCCTCACCGAGGAGTTCCGGTCGATCTACTCCGACATCTGGGAATCGCTGCGCGGCGAGGTCGACAAGGCCCGCCAGAAGGGGGCGACCAGTGTCGCTTGATCTGATCGTCCCGCCGTCCAACCCGAACCCGCGGATCGAAGACGAAGCGAGCCTCATCGCGCGCCAGAAGCTCAAGACCAACGCGCGCCGGCGCAACATCTGGTTGCTGCGCTTGGCGATCGTCGTGGTGTGGCTCGGCAGCTGGGAACTCGCGGGCCGCTACTGGATCGACCCGTTCTTCTACTCGATGCCGTCGAAGATCTGGGAACGGCTCGTGGAGTGGTTCACGACCGGCACCGATTTCGGCTCCATCTGGTACCAGATCCTGGTGACGGTGGAGGAAGCCGTGCTCGGGTTCGTGCTCGGCGCGATCCTCGGCGTGGTGTTCGGCGTGGTGCTGGGCCGCAGCCAGTATCTCGCCGACGTGCTGGCGCCGTTCATCAAGGCCGCCAACGCTTTGCCGCGCATCGTGCTCGCCGCGTTGTTCGTGATCTGGTTCGGCCTCGGCATGTCGTCGAAGGTCGCGACGGTTGTGGTGCTCGTGTTCTTCGCGGTGTTCTTCAACGCCTTCACCGGTGCTCGTGAGGTGGACCGCAACCTGATCGACAACGCGCGGATCCTGGGTGCGTCGCGCTGGGCCGTGCTGCGCTCGATCGTGCTGCCGAGCGCGACGTCGTGGATCCTGTCGTCGCTGCACGTGGCGTTCGGGTTCGCGCTGATCGGCGCGGTCGTCGGCGAGTACACCGGCGCGAAGGCCGGCATGGGCTTCCTGATCGCCAATGCGCAGGGCACCTTCGACACCGCCGGCGTCTACGCGGGCATGCTGATCGTCACCGTCGTCGCGCTGCTGGCGGAATGGGCATCGGCACGGCCGAGTCGCGGCTGCTGCGCTGGCGGCCGCAGATGATCACCCAGGCCGGCGCGGTGATCTGATGCGTCTGAAAAGGACACTCGCGGTAGCCACCGCGTTGCTCACCCTCGCCGGCGTCACGGCCTGTCGCGATTCGCGGAACATCGACCTCGGCAACGGCGGCAAACCGCACCTGAAGATCATGATCGGCGGCATCTCCAAGGTCATCTACCTGCCGGGCCAGCTTGCCCAGCAGCTCGGCGAGTACGAGAAGCAGGGCCTCGACGTCGAGCTGTTCGACCAGCCGTCGGGCGCGAACGCGGAGACGTCGCTGCTGGCCGGCGAGGTGCAGGCCGTGGTCGGGTTCTATGACCACACGATCGACCTGCAGGCCAAGGAGCAGTGCCTCACGAGCGTGGTGCAGTTCTCGAACGTGCCGGGCGAGGCCGAGATGGTCGCGTCGGCCAAGGCGCCGGAGATCCAGTCCGGAAAGGACTTTCGCGGCAAGAACCTCGGCGTGACGTCGCTGGGTTCGTCCACGGACTTCCTCACCAAGGCGCTCGCGAGCCGCGGCGGTGTGGACGGCAAGGACTACACGCCGGTGAAGGTCGGCGCCGGGCAGACGTTCATCTCCGCGATGCAGCAGGGTTCCATCGACGCGGGCATGACCACGGACCCGACGATCGCGCAGCTCACCAGCACCGGCCAGGCCAAGATCCTCTACGACATGCGCACGGTCGAGGGAACGCGTGCCGCGCTCGGCGGGCTGTACCCGGCCAGCTCGCTCTACATGAGCTGCGAGATCGTGAAGCGCTACCCGGACATCGTGCAGAAGCTGGCCAACGCGTACGTGGATTCTTTGCGGTGGTTGAAGAACCACACGGCGGAGCAGGTCGCCGACGTGATGCCGCCGTCGGTCGCGGGCGGGGACAAGGCGTTGTACGTGAAGTCGCTGGAGGACAGCCTGCCGATGTTCACCGCCGACGGCCGCATGGATCCGGCCGGGGCGCAGAACGTGCTCAACGTGCTCGGCGCGTCGTCGAGCAACGTGAAGCCGAAGAAGGACCAGATCGACCTCTCGAAGACCTACACCACCCAGTTCGTGGACGCCGCGCTCACGCGCTCGGCGCGGTAGTCCACCCGTGTCCGTCCTTCCGCGCGGAGGACGGGCGCACCGTGGCGGCCGCCTCGCCTTCCCGGGGCGGCCGTCACGGACTTCGGCGTACAGAAGGGAAATTCGGGACATATTGGTGAAGTTTTCCCGGAATGTGAAGACCCTTCGAAAGTAGCTACCCACCCGCTCACGTGGATCCAACACTTGTTACCGGTGCGCACCGCCTGTAACACCCCGAGTCCCCATCGGTGATCAGATTGGATCCGCATGAACTCCCCCCTCTCCTCACGGACCGCGCGGGTGCTGGCCGTCACGGCGGCCGCCGCGGCGAGCATCGCGGCCGCGGCCGGCGTCGCCACGGTCAGCACGCCGTCGTTCGGCTCGTTCCACGGCCAGAGCTTCTCGGGCGGCAACTGGGGCGGCTACGTGAGCTTCGGCAGCTTCACGACCGCGACCGCGAGCTGGACGGAACCGTCGGTGACCTGCCGGTCCAGCAACGACCTGTTCGCCCCGTGGGTCGGCATCGACGGTGACGGATCGTCCACTGTGGAGCAGACCGGCGTGGCCACGGACTGCTCCAGCGGCCGCCCCGTCTACCAGGCCTGGTACGAGATGTACCCGGCGGCGCCGGTGTACTACTCGTCCTCGTCCGCCCCGGTCAGCGCCGGTGACCACATCTCCGCGACGGTCACGCGCACCGGGACGAACACCTACAAGCTGGACATCAGCGACACCACCAAGGGCTGGTCGAAGACGATCAGCAAGTCGTTGACCTCCAAGCACTCCTCGGCCGAGGCGATCATCGAGTCGCCGACGGACTCGTACCCGACGATCTCGGGCGGGATCTCGTTCACCGGCGTGAAGTTCAACGGGCAGAGCCTCGCGTCGACCAGCCCCGAAGGCCTCGACGCGGACGACCGCGGCTCCGGCACCTTCAGCCCGGGCGCCATCGGCTCGGACGGCCAGAGCTTCACGATGACGCGCCACTGAAGTTTCGGTCCGCGGGGCTCCGGCTCCGCGGACCGGCTTCAGCGCGTGAAGCCGTACGACCGCTCGACGCGCGCCACCCGCACTTCGAACTCCTCGTACCACTCCGCCCGGCCCCGTCGGCGACTCTCGGTGTGTTCGAGGTTCTTGCGCCAGCCGGCGATGGCTTCCTCGTCCCGCCAGTACGACACGGTGATGCCGAGAGCTTCGTCCCGTGCCGACTCCTCTCCCAGGTAGCCGTCCTGCTCCGCCGCGAGCGCCGACATCCGGGCGGCTCGCTCGGCGTAGCCGTTGTCGCTTTCGGTGCGGCGGGACGTGAAGATCACCGCGTAGTACGGGGGTTCAGGTCTGGGCATGCTCGGTGTATACCCGCTCGGGTCTGAGCCGCGCGAGTGCTTATCCCTGCAACGCTCCGACCGCCCACGCGAACACCATGACGGCGAGCAACAACGACACCGCGGCCTGCACCATCATCGTCAGCTTCGTCCAGATCCGCAGCGGCATGACGTCGGTGGGGCTGAAGGCCGTGGAGTTGGTGAACGAGAGGTACAGGTAGTCGGCGTAGCGCGGTTCCCAGTCCTCGCTGGTGAGCCCGGGGCTGTCCATCTGGGGGAACTGCAGGTCGGGGAACTCCGCCCGCCCCTTCGCCCGCCGCGCCGGCCCGCCGCGGTCGAACTCCCAGTACCAGAGTGAGAAGACGACGATGTTCGTCCAGTAGACGATCGCGCCACTTACGAGCACCTGCGGCGCGTGCCCACTGAACGACCCCTGCACGATCCCCAGCACCAGCCGCACCGCCGACGCCGCCGTGGTCGCGCTCACCACGGCCAGCAGCACCAACGACACGATCCGCTCGACTCTGCTGAACTCGCCCATCCGGCCGGGGTTGATCAACAACAACGCGACGAGCAACAGCACCGACACCGCGGGCAACAGCCACCACGGCCTCAACACCACCCGGTCCGGCAACGCCAACTGCAACGCGAGCGTCCCCACCACCACCCCGGCAGCCGGCCACCGCGTCTCCCCAGCGGTCACCCTCCGCCACGCCGGCAGGGCGCCGGCTTCACCTGAGTCCACGTGCGTCACGGTAGGGCGGTTGCGCGCACGCTGCTACAACACCGCCGCGAACGCGTCATACGCCCGCTGATCGAACAACACAAACCGCACGAAATCGAACGCCGACGTATCCGCATCCCGAACCGTCGACACCGCGATCCGCGCCGCGTCCTCAATCGGCCATCGGTACACACCCATCGAGATCGCCGGGAACGCCACGGTCCGGGCGCCGAGCGAGGCAGCCACCGCAAGTGAGTTGCGGTGGCAGTCCACCAGGAGCGAAGACCGGTCTTCCGAAGAAGACCACACCGGCCCCACCGTGTGCACCACCCAGCGAGCCGGCAGCCGGCCCGCGGTGGTGGCCACGGCCTGGCCCGTCCGGAGCCCCTTCCCGTAGTGGCCGGCGCGTAGTGCCCGGCACTCGGCCAGGATCTCCGGGCCGCCCTTGCGGTGGATGGCGCCGTCGACTCCGCCGCCGCCGAGGAGGGAGGAGTTGGCGGCGTTGACGATGGCGTCGACGTGTTGTTCGGTGAGGTCGCCGAGGGCCAGTTCGATGGGTGCCATCCCTGCACCCTGTCACGAAACCGCCGCGTCTCCCGACGGGAGGTGGCGGCCGACGTCCGCCCGTCCCCGTGCCCCCAGCTTGCGCAGCACCTTCGCCACGTGTTGTTCCACCGTGCGCGGCGACAAGAACAGCCCGTCGGCGATCTCGCGGTTCGTGCGGCCCTCGGCGAGCATGCGGGCGACCTCGCGTTCGCGCGGGGACAGCTCGCGGCCGTAGCCGCGGCGGCCGCGTTGCGAAGGGGCCCACGCGCCGTGCTCGCGGAGCAGGTGGTGGCAGCGGCCGGCGTCGCGCGTGGCGCCGAGGCGTTCGTAGGCGCGAGCCGCGGCGGACAGCGCGTCGACGGCCGGGCGTTGGCCCGCCAGCAGGCGCAGACAGGCGGCGCGCTCGACCATCGACGTTGCCAGGTACGGCATCGGCAGGCGTGCGTACGCGGCGGCCGCCGCGTCGAAGCCCGCGGCCGCGGCCAGGTGTTTGCCGCGGGCGCCCGTCAACACCGCGCGGCCCGCGGACAACGCGGCCACGGCCAGGGGCGCGTCGCGGCCGGTGATGCCGCGCGCGAACTCCTCGACGAACGCGTCGGCGTCCGACCAGCGGCCCGCACGCGCGAACGCCTCGGCCGCCGCCGGCACCAGCGACGCCGCCCACACCCAGACGCCCTTGCGTCGCGCCGCGTCCACGGCGACGTCGGCGACGGCGCAAGCACCCGTCACATCGTCACCCGCCAGCAGGATCCCGATCCGTACCGACGCGGCCGAAAGCACCACGGGGATCGGGCCGTCAGAGGGGACCGAAGCACGTGCCAAATGTTCAGCAGCCGCGGCGAATTCGCCCCGAACCGCCGCCAAACCGCCGAGCACCAGCGAAGTCTCCATCACGATCGGCCCCAGCTCCGGGTACCGCGAGCGCACGTCCTCCGCCGTCTCCGCGAGCCCGTCCCACTCGCCGCGGAACCACGCCAGCCGCGCGTGTGTGCCCTGGATCAGGCCGATCGCGTACAACGCCCCCGCGTCTGAAGCGCGCCGCGCGCCCTCCTCGACGAGCTGCGTGGCCCGGTCGAGGTGTCCGGCCCACGACTGCGCGTCGGCCAGGTTGCACCACAGCCGCGCGAGCTGCACGCGCTCGGCCACGCTGTCGCCGACGTCCGGCAGCGCCTCGAACTCCGTCCACGCCGAGCCGTCGCCGATGTGCGAAGCGTTGGTGATCCGGTCGACGGTCAGCGCCAGCCGCAATTCCGGGTCCGTCAGTCCGGAATGGACTTCCCGCGCCCGTCGCATCCAGCCTTCGTGCCACGAAAGGGGAGTGAGCCCGTCGATGGGTTGCGCCAGCAGGTTGATGCCGCGCGCGGCCAGCTCCGGCCGGTCCACGAGCTCGGCGACGGCACGCTCCACCTCCTCGCGCCCGCGTTCCAGCCGTCCGATCGTGCGCACCAGCAGCATGCCGAGCGACAGCCGGATCGTCCCCCGCACGGTCGGCGGCAGCGGCCGGTCCTCCAGCACGCGTTCCAGCGTCTCGATCACGCCCGGGCGAAAACCGCGTAACGCCACCTGACTCAGCTTCGTGGCGAGCCGTCCGACGTCGTCCGAAGCCGGCAGCACGGCCTGGAGCAGGTCGATCGCGCGCGAGGTCTCGCCGTGGACGATGGCCTCGTCGGCCGCCGCCTCCGCGTAACGGAGCCATTTCTCCGTGCGCCCCGCCGCATACGCGTGCTGCGCCAGCAACAACGAAGGCGGCGAAGGCAACGCGCCCAGCACCCGCATCGATTCCGTGTGCAGCAACGTCCGCTCCGGGCCGCTCACCGTGTCGTACACGGCCTTGCGCGCCAGTGGATGCCGGAAGCCGTACCGGTTTTCACCCAGCTCAGCCACCAAACCCCCGGCCAACGCGGCCAGCAGCGCCGAGCGCAGCGACTCCTCACCGAGCCCCGCCACCTCGGCCAGCGTCGCCGGCTCCGCGGGCACCGCCAGCACCGCCGCGGCCCGCGTGAGCTGCGCCGCCTCCGCGGGCAACACGGCCAGCCGCTCCGTCACTGACTCCCGCAACGGCGCCGGCACCTCCAGGTTCTCCAGCAGTCGATCCGACAGTCCCTCACCCGCCGGCAACCGCACGTTCCGCAAGGCCCGCAACGTTTCCTCGACCACGAACGGGATCCCACCCGTGCACTCGTGCAGCTTCGTCGCGAACTCGTCACTCACGCGCGGCACCTCGAGCACGTGCACGGCCATCGCCCGCACCGCCGCAACGTCGAGCGGCCCGAGCGTGACGCGTGCCGTGTGGACACTCGGCGCCGCCCGCACCGGCGCACCCAACGGCCCCGGCCACGGCTGGGCGCCCGTGCGGTAAGCGGCCACCACGGCCAGCTCGGGCGGCAGGTCGGCGGCGAGGAACCGCATCAGGTCGCACGTACCCTCGTCGGCCCACTGCAGGTCGTCGACCAGCAGGATCGTCGGTCCACAAGCGACGAACAGCTCCCGCACGGCGCGGAACACGCGGTGCCGCTGCGCGCCCGGGTCGTCCAGTGGCTCGGGTGTCGGCGGCAGCCGGTCGGCCAGCTCCGGCAGCAGCGGCCGCAACACGCCGGCCACGGGGCTCAACGGTCCCAGCGGACGCTCGCCCGCCGCGTGCAACGCCTCCAGCACCGGCCCGTACGGGAACGGCTCGCGCAACGGCTGGCAAATCCCACGCAGCACGCGGCCATCGGCGAACTCAGGCCGTCGGGCCAGCTCGGCCAGCAGGCGCGAGCGGCCCATCCCCGGTTCACCCTCCACGAGCACGGCGGCCGGTCGGTGGGTGAGTACCTCGGCCATCGCGGCGAGCTCCTCGTCCCGGCCCGCGAAAGCCGTCGGCCCGGTGCGCACGGTGACCGACGTCGGACCGGAGACGGCCTGCCACATGTCGACCTCCCTGCACGCTTGTCCGTTTCGTCGGGAGCCTAAGCAGCGTTCGGCCACCCGTAAACCAGCTGACGACCTGCGTCTCGGCACCCGGCTCACACGTCTGCGTACACAGCGTCACCGGTTGGCAGACGGATCTTCGGCCCAGGATCACCATGTGTACGAAACTTCGGGCATCTCCTCGCTCCAGAGGCGCATACCACGTTCCGGCCGTTGAAAGAGCTACGCAAAGTAGTTGCCGGAATCCCTACTTATGGACGGTGCCGCGAGAGAAAATGGTGCCGATACGGCGCTTGGAGCAGGGCGTTCTGCCAAGGGGATTGAGTATACCTATCCGCGCCGAGCCCTTATTGCAGTGGACTGGACCACGCTGCACGCTCTCATCCCGGGGGAAGGGATGCGCCGCGTGGCCGGACCGGTGCCGCGCGTAATCACGAGGGAGAAGCATGAAGATCATCAGATTCCTCGGTATCGCCGCCGTCGCCGCCGCGACGGCGGGCACGATGGCCGCGGTCACGAGCCCGGTCGCGGGTGCCACCTTGTTGAACCCCGACATGGTGCCGGCGATGCAGCGCGACCTCGGTCTCACCCACGACCAGGCCATCGCCCGGCTCGCCGCCGAGGACTCCGCCACGAAGGTGGGCCAGGCGCTGGAAACCGCGCTCGGCGACAGCTTCGGTGGTGCGAGCTACGACGCGGCCACGGGCAAGGCACGCGTCGGCGTGACCGACGCTTCGCTCGTGGAGAAGGTGCGCGCGGCGGGCGCGGAGGCGCAGGTCGTGCGCTTCAGCGAGCGTCAGCTCGACTCCAGCGTGGCCAAGCTCAACGCGGGAGAGAAGACGGCGCCGCAGTCGGTCACGGCGTGGGGCGTGGACCCGGCGTCGAACCGCGTGACGATCACCGTCCTCAAGGGACAGCGGGCGGCGGCGGAGAAGTTCGCCCGCCAGTCCGGTGTGGACACTTCCTCGCTGGAGGTCACGGAGACCGCCGCCAAGCCGCAGCTGCACTACAACGTGCTCGGCGGTGACGCGTACTACATCGGCGGTTCGTCGCGCTGCTCCGTCGGCTTCTCCGTGAACGGTGGGTTCCTCACGGCCGGCCACTGCGCCGCGCTCACCGGTGCCGGCCCGCTGACCGGCTACAACCGCGTGTCCATGGGTTCGTTCTCCAGCTACCGCTTCCCTGGCAGCGACTACGCGTACGCACGGGTGAACAGCAACTGGACCCCGGTCGGCCAGATCAACAACGGCACCCGCGTGGCCGGCTCGACGGCCGCGGCTGTGGGCGCGTCCGTCTGCAAGTCGGGCTCCACCACGGGCTGGACCTGCGGCACGATCCGCGCCAAGAACCAGACCGTGCGCTACCCCGAAGGCACCGTCAGCGGCATGGTGCTCACCAACGCCCGCTCCGACCACGGCGACTCGGGCGGCTCGTTCATCTCCGGCAACCAGGCGCAGGGCCTGCTTTCCGGCGGTGACACCGTGAACACCTACTTCTACCCGATCGCCAACGCCCTCTCGGCGACCGGCACGACGCTCGTGCGCGGCTGATTTCCCGCGAACAGAAGAAGGGCGGATCGAGTGCCTCCAGAGCACTCGAGCCGCCCTTCTCCCTTATGCCGCCGCGGGATCGGCAGTCTGGGGGGTCAGACGTTGCTGATCTCCTCGATCAGCCCGTCGATGTCGAAGCTCTCGCTCTCGGTGCCGAGCGGAACCAGTTCGTAGGAGGACTCCAGGAACGTCTCGACGTCCTCGCGCGCCAGCTCGAACGACGCGTACCCGTCGGGTGACTCGATTTCCAGCGTGAGCATCGCCGGGTCCTCGGACAGGTCGGGGCGGATGCGCACGTCGCCCAGCCCGGACGGCTCCTCGAGTCCGGTCACGAGCAGGTCACGTGCGAACGTCCACTCGATCCACCGGCCGCGCTCGGTCCGGAACGCCACGGTGACCGCGAACGGCTCCGCGCAGTGGTAGGACAGGCGGGACAGCACCGGCGTGGTGCTCTCGTTCAGCAACACGAACTGGGTCTGGTGTACGGCGTCGGTGTGCACGGCTGCTCCTGGGGTTTCCTCCGGTGGTTCGCGCCCTGCGAACTGGTCGGCAAGGAGATGATCAGCTTCGGCTCTCGTGACGCCGGTTTCCCGCCATTCACGCGATCGGCTGCATCCGTCCTCTGTGGCGTAACACGGACCACATACCCCTTGCGTTCGACCGTTGACCATCCGTCACCCGGGAGGGCAGGGGGTGGGGGACTTTCGTGCACCGTCACGGAAGTGTCACGGTCCGAAGTAGACCGTGGCTTTTCCGGGGCTTTCCGTGGGGGTTCAGTCCAGTGGAAGCGTGAGCCCGACCTTCACCCGGTCCATGGCCACGCTCGTGGTGAAGTGCCGGACGTTGGGGTTGTCGAAGAACATCCGCCGCGTGAACGCCTCGAACCCCGCCATGTCGGGACAGGTCACGATCAACACGAAATCCGCCGTGCCCGTGACGTAGTAACACTGCTGCACGCAG
The DNA here is from genome assembly GCF_040682095.1 of Amycolatopsis sp. NPDC051372. Classification (NCBI taxonomy): domain Bacteria; kingdom Bacillati; phylum Actinomycetota; class Actinomycetes; order Pseudonocardiales; family Pseudonocardiaceae; genus Amycolatopsis; species Amycolatopsis sp. NPDC051372. The sequence continues at coordinate 20,181 of NZ_JBFBAF010000006.1, read as the reverse complement.
TCGTCGCCCAGCACCTGCCGGCGGAACGCGTCCAGCACGGCCAGATTCTCCCGCTCCATCTCCACCATGACGACGAACGTCATCGACAGCCCGAGGGCGCCGGGGGACAGCACGGCGACCTCCTTCTCGATCACGCCCGTCTCGCGCAGGCGCTTGATGCGGCGCTGCACGGCGGCGGCCGAGAGACCCACCTTCGCGCCGATGACCTCTGCGATCGTGCGCGAGTCGGCCTGCAGGCAGGCGAGGATGGCGAGGTCCAGCCGGTCGAGGTCGGGAGTGAGCACGCTTCAGGCTAACCGGGTGCACCGACTCGACGCCTCGTCTTTACCGAGGCTCACCCACTGATCAAGAACGGGTTCGCCCAATACCTCCTATCGAGCGAACGTGAAAGAGGAGGATTAGTGACGTGCACCACAACTGACCGGTCTACCCAGGGGTAGCCCATAGAAGTGGAGCGAGCCGGTGGAACCGCCGTCCACCGGCCGGGGAGGTAATAGCTGTGAGTCCTGTCGGGTTCCCACCTGGTCGTACCGCTGTCGTGACCGCGCTCGGCCGCGCGCTGCCCGAACGGGTTGTGACCAACGACGAGATCGCGCAGACACTCGACACCTCCGACGAGTGGATCCGTACCCGCACCGGCATCCGCGAGCGCCGCATGGCCGCGCCCGGCGAGTCCACAGTGGATCTCGCCGTCGCCGCCGGCCGCGAAGCGCTCGGCGACAGCTCCGTCGACGCCGTGGTGCTCGCCACCTCCACTGCTGACCAGCTCTGCCCCGCCAGCGCGCCCCAGGTGGCCGCGCGGCTCGGGCTCGGCACGGCCGCCGCGTTCGACGTGAACGCCGTGTGCAGCGGCTTCGTCTACGCCCTGGCCACCGCGCAGGGCTTCATCGCCGGCGGCATCGCCAAGCGCGTGCTGGTGATCGGCGCCGACGTCTTCACCTCACTGGTGGACCCGACGGACCGCACCACCGTGCCCATCTTCGGCGACGGCGCGGGCGCGGTCGTCCTGCGCGCCGGCGACTCGAACGAGCCGGGCGCGATCGGCCCGTTCGACCTCCACAGCGAGGGCGAGCTGGCCGACCTGCTGTGGGTCGAGGCAGGCGGCTCGAAGCACCGGTTCTCCGAGGACCCGCGCGACCACCACCTCGTCATGCAGGGCACGGCGGTGTTCCGCCACGCGTGCGCGCGCATGGCGGAATCGTCGCGCGCCGTGCTGGAGCAGGCCGGCTGGATGGTCGGCGACGTCGACCGCTTCGTGGGCCACCAAGCGAACATCCGCATCCTCCAGGCGACGGCGAAACACCTCGGGCTGCCCGCGGACGCCGTGGTGGCGAACATCGACCGCGTCGGCAACACCAGCGCCGCCTCGATCCCGCTCGCTTTGGCGGACGCCGTGGACGACGGGACCTTGGTGCCGGGTCACCGGGTGCTGCTGACCGCGTTCGGGGCGGGGCTGACCTGGGGTTCGACGTTGCTGACCTGGCCTGAGCTGGGCTAGTTCGTCCAGGCCTTAGTTCGTCCAAGCCTCAGTCGCTTGCTGACGGCCGCGCAGCAGGAGTGAGCCGTGCGGCTGCCACAACTCGCGCTCGCCGCCGAGCGCGGCCTTCACGGCGCCCTCGCTGGCCAGGATGCGTGACGGCACGGACTTCGCGTGCTCCGTCAGCCGCGCGGCTTCGTTCACGGCGTCGCCGATCACGGTGTACTCCAGCCGGCTCGAGGTGCCCAGCTGGCCCGCGAACACCTGCCCGCACGCGACGCCGATGCCCAGGTCGAGCTCGCCGTCCGCCACCACGGCGTCGCGGATCGCGCGGGCGGCGGCCAGCGCCATGGTCGGGGCGTCGGACAGGCGCGTGGGCGCGCCGAAGATGCACAGGGCCGCGTCGCCCTGGAACTTGTTGACCAGGCCGCCGCGCGCGTCGACGGCCGAGACCACGCTGGCGAAGAAGCGGTTCAGCTTGGCCACGAGCTCCTCCGGCGGCGTGCGCGACGCGAGCGCCGTGGAGTCGACGACGTCCACGAACAGCGCCGTCACCTCGCGCACGTCGCCGGACAGCGAGGCGCCGTATTCGAGGGCGTGCCGCGCGACGTCCGTGCCGACGTGCCGGCCGAACAGGTCCCGCATCCGCTCCTGCTCGCGCAGACCGGCGGCGAGCTCGTTCACGGAGGTCTGGAGCATGCCGATCTCGCTGGAGTCGTCGACGTCCACGGACACGTCGGTGGTCCCGCGCGCGATCCGGTCCAGAGCCACGCGCAGGCGGTGCAGCGGCGCGGCGACGGCGCGGGCCAGCAGCGCGGTGCCGATGGCGCCCGTGGTGAGGCCGATCACGGACAGCGTGATCAGGCTCGCCGTCGGGTTGGCCCGGCTGACGTCGGGCGGCGTCGCGACCAGCAGCACGCCGACGAGCGGCACGCCGCTGGCCAGCGCCCACGTGACGATCAGCCTGGTCAGCACGGTGACCGGGAGCGAACCGTGGGGCGGCGTCACGTCGAGGGCGATCGTCATGACCGGCCGCGCCACCCACTCCGCGGCGAGGTACATCAGGCCGACGGTGGTCAGCCCGCCGAGACCGATCGTCAGCGCCATGCCGGACGCGTCCTCGAACGAGCCGAGCGCGCCGGCCAGCGTGCCGAGCGCGATGGTGCCGATGAGCCACAGCGTGCCGCTGACCACGGCCATGTCCACGGGCAGCCGCAGCGCGCGCTTGGCCTCGTCCTCGGTCGGCGGGCGGCCGATCGTGAACCACACCACGGTGCGTCGCTGCAGGTAGGCGGTCCAGAGCGTGCCCACGAGCAGGCTCACCGCCACGATCCCGCCCGCCGTCAGCCCGAGAATCCACCCGCGGTCGCCGACGTCCCCGGGCAGCCCCTGCAGGAACAACAGCAACGCGACGACGGCCGACCCGGCGACACTCGACCCGATGCCGAGCGCGGCGAAGCCCAGACTCGTGCGCAGAACCAGCCGGAACCGCCCCGCCGTTCGCTTGCGCACGCCGCCGATCGTACGGGCTGGCGTTCGCGTCCGGCTCGGCGAGAAAAGGCGTGGCAGCGCTCGCGGCCGCGTCGCTACCGTGCTGCCCATGCAACCCCTCGACGCCGACGCGATCCGCGCCTCCTTCGTGAACTGCTCCCGCGGCGAGGCCAAGTCCGTCACCCTCCCCGCCGACGTCCCCTGGGCCACGCGCGACTTCCTCGGCTGGCGCGACCCGAAGGCCCCCGGCCGGGCGTACCTCGTGGTACCCCGCGACGGCGGCGTCGTGGGGCTGTCCCTGCGCGCCGCGCCCCCCGCTACGTCGCGCTTGCGCAGCAACATGTGCGCCTTCTGCTCCACCACCCACGCCACGTCCGACATCACCCTCTTCACCGGCCGCCGCGCCGGCAAGTCCGGCCGCGAGGGCAACACCCTGGGCACGTACGTCTGCGCCAACCTGTTTTGCAGCGCGTACGTCCGCGGGGAGCTCAAGCCGGCCGTCCCGCAGCCCGTGGAGACCCTGACCCTGGACGAACGCGTGGCGCGCATGGAGGACAAGGTGCGGCGGTTCGTGGACCGGATCCTGGAACCGCACTAGTCACTAGTGCGGGTGCTCGTCACGGGCATGTCGGGGGTGGGCAAGAGCGCCCTGTTGGCCGAGCTGGGTGCGCGCGGGTTCCCGACCGTTGACACCGACTACGGCTCGTATACCGAAGTGATTGACGGGGAACGGTTGTGGCGTGAGGACGTCATGGCGGAGTTGCTGGCTTCGTCTGCGTCGCTGTTCGTTTCGGGAACGGTGCGGAACCAGGTGCGGTTCCGTCGGTTCTTCTCTCATGTGGTGCTGTTGAGCGCCCCTTGGGATGTGCTCGCGGCGCGGCTGGCTACGCGCACGTCGAACGCATACGGGAAGGACCCGGCAGAACTCGCGGAGACGTTGGGGTACCTCAAAACTGTGGAACCTCTGCTACGCGCGTCGGCGACCCTTGAGGTCGTGACGACGGTTCCGGTGGCGGAGGTCGCGGACCTCGTTCTGGCGCATGTGTTGTGAGGTCTTGGTTTTAGGGATGCTTCCACCGAATCTCGACGGCGTTGTGGGCACTTGAGGTTCTGACCCCCTCCACGAGCGGTTGACACCGGGCGCCGCCCGTGCAGATCCGAGGCAGCGGCGAAGGAATGCCAACGCACAGGATCCCGGCGATGCGCGCAGAAGCTCAAACAACAGCCCAAGCCCAGCGTGCTCGGAGTTCCCCGATGTACTTCAGCCGGCCCCGAATCGGCTACATCGCAGAGTCGTGGCCCGCCGCGTAATTGTGAGCATAAGACTTCGCATCCAACAAATGCTTCAGCGTGATCTCCCGTGCGGCAGGTCCGTCGGAGGCCTTCAAAGCCGACAGGATCGCCCGGTGCTCGTCCACCGCCTTGCGGATCTGGCCCGGCAGCCGCAGCGCTGCCCGGCGCTCTTCCCCGACCAGGGCGAGGACGGACCGAAGGAGGTCGGCGACGTCGTCGTTGCCGGCGTTGCCCGCCATGACGCGGTGGAACTCGGCGTCCGTCGCGATGACGCGCAGCATGTCGCCCTCGGCGGCCGCGGCTTCCATCTCGGCGACGTTGTCCTCGAGCTTCTGGATCGTCCGCGGCGAGTGGTTGCCGGCGAGCCGCTCGGCGAGGGTGGGCTCGACCGTCGCGCGCAGGTCGAACAGCTTCTCCACCAGCTGTTCGTGCTCGGAGAACCAGCTGCTCAGCGGCGCTTCGGTCTGCTCGCGGACGTAGGTGCCGGAGCCCGCGCGGATCTGGACGTAGCCGATCGAGTCCAGCACCCGTAGCGCCTGCCGCAGCGACCCGCGGCTGATGCCGAGCTGCTCGCACAGGGCGCGTTCCGCGGGCAGCCTCGAGCCCGGCGGGAGCTCGCCACTGTCGATCATCGCGCGCAGGCGGTCGACGGTGGCGCTCCAGACCTGTTCGGATTCGTGGGCCACCCGCCCATCCTGGCAGGTCGTGGCGGGCGGCGGAAAATGTCGGTGGTGCGTGCCACTCTGAGAGCGTGACTGCGAAGTTCAAGGACTTGGCTCTCGACGCCCAGGACCACCAGAAGCTGGCCGACTGGTGGTGCGTCGCGCTGGGCTACGTGCGGCGCGGCGAGGCCCGCTCAGCCGACGATCCGGTGCCGATCGTCGACGCCGCCGGGGTGGGGCCGTTGATCTGGGTGAATCCGGTGTCTGAGGCGAAGACGGTGAAGAACCGGATGCACCTCGACGTGTTCGGTGACGTGGGGGAGCTGGTTTCGTTGGGGGCGGTGCTGGTGAGGAACAAGGGCGTAGATATCGATTGGTGGGTGATGGCGGATCCGGAGGGGAATGAGTTTTGTGTGTTCGAACCGCGGGAGTGATCTTTCGAGCTGAGGGGTAGTTCCACGGGACCAGGTTTGCCCGCGGAGTGCCCATGAAACCGAAGAACGGTTGGTTTCCTCGGGGGCGGATTCCTCCGAAGGTGGCTTTGTGGTGCGCGATCTTGTACTCGTTCCTCTTCGTCATGTGGGTCGTGCTGCCGCTGCTCAGCCAGGACGGCTGGAGACGCTGTGCTCAGCTCGGCCTCGGGCTTTGCTGCTTCCGATCGCCGTCTGCCACTGGGTGTTGTTCTTTCGCGCTCGGCGAAGTCGCGACGGTTGATCGTCAGCTGGTGACCTCCGGCAGGCTGTTTCCCCGTTGCTGTTGCCAATTCTCACCGGCGTCAGGGTGATCCGTCGAACGGCTCAGTTCCGCCCATTTCTCGTCCACAGCCAAGCGGTTGCGCCAGACTTCGCGGCCGTATTCGTACGCGTCGCTGCCGGCCAGCAACCGCAGTGGTGGGTCCGGAAGCTCCGCGACGCGAAGCACCAGGTCGGCGACGAGCGCCGGGTCGCTGTTCGCGGTCTTCTCGAACCCCGCCATGGCGCGGGCGGAAGCGCCGACCGTCGGCTCGTAGGGCGTGCTGATCGGCGGCGTCGCCATCGACGAGCCGGCCCAGTCGGTGCGCATGCCACCCGGCTCGAGCACGGTGACCTTGATGCCAAGCGGCGCGACCTCCGCGGCAAGCGCCTCGCTGAACCCGCCGACAGCCCACTTCGCCGACTGGTACGCCGTCATCCCCGGGCTCCCGATCCGGCCGCCCACCGAGGAAATCTGGATGATCCGTCCGCCGCCCTGCCGGCGAAGCACCGGAACCGCGGCCTTCGTGACATAGACCGTGCCCAGGAAATTGGTCTCGACCTGGCGCCGGAAGACCTCCAGCGACGTGTCCTCAAGGGCCGCTCGATCCCCCTGGCCGGCGTTGTTCACGACGACGTCGAGGCGCCCGAAAGCCCGAACGCCACCCGCGACAGCGGCCTCCGCAGCGGCAGGATCGGTCACGTCCAACGCCTCGACGTGCACCTGCGACCCGAAGCGTTCCCGCAGGTCATCGAGCGAACGCGGGTCACGGGCGGTCGCCACGACCTGGTGTCCGGCCGCCAGGGCTCGCTCCACGATCTGGCGACCCAGGCCGCGCGAAGCGCCGGTCACGAAGAAAACCACGACAACCTCCGAAGTCCGATTTAACGCAAGTTGATTGCGTTACTTCGACGGTAGCACTCCGAGGCGGGTAACGCAGCCGGCTTGCGTTAAAGTGTGGTGTGCATCGCCGAGCGCGTTCCGAGGAAGCCAAGCTGCAGCGCGCCGAGGACCTCCTCGCCGCGGCCCGCGGGCTGGCCGTCGAGCTGGGCGGGGTGCGGCACGTGACGCTCGCCGCCGTCACGGAGGCGGCGGGGCTGCACGCGTCGGCCGTGCGGCGGTACTTCGCCAGCCGCGAGGAGCTGTTCCTCGAGCTCGCCGAACGCGGCTGGGAGGAATGGCGCGACGTCCTCACCGCCCGCCTCGCCGGCGCCCGCGGCCTGCCGCCGGGCGAGCTCGCCGAGGCGCTGAGCACGACGATCGTCACGCTCCCGCTCTTCTGTGACCTACTCACGCACGTGTCGCTGAGCCTCGAAGGCGACGTCTCCATCGAGCGGGCGCGCCAATACAAGACGAGGTCGTTCAAGGCCTACGACGTGATCGTCGAGACCCTCGTCAACGCGGGAACCCTTACCGCACAACAGGTCCACGACGTCATCGCCACGCTGCTCGGCACCACGTCGTACTTCTGGCAGCTCTCCCACCCGACGGCCACCCTCGCCGAGCTCTACCGCCAGGAACCCCGCTGGTCCCACACAGCGCTCGACTTCGAGCCCCGTCTCACGCGGCTGCTGAAAGCCACCGCGGAAGGCCTGGCCAAGCGTTAAACGAGCGCGTTCGACGCCAGGTGCAGCGCTTCGATCAGGTGCGCACGGTGTCCGGGGTGGACGTTGATGCGGGCCTCGCCGTGGGTGTTGCCGATGAACGTCAGCACGCGGCCGCGGTCGGTGAGGTCGAGGACGGACATCGGGGTGCTGCGCGTCCGCCGGCCCGCGTCGTCGCGCGTCGCGACATACAGCTGGTGCGCGGCATCGCGACCGGCGCGCATGAGGCGGCGGAGCTCGTCGGCTTCGTGGGACATCTCGGTCAGTGGATTGTCGGACTCGTAATCGCGCCCCGCGTCCTCGAAATGGGCCTTCGGCACGCTCATCGGCGCCAGCCGCGCCGGCGGGCGCGTGGGCAGCGCGTCCACCAGGTGCTCCGCGGCCTCGCGCGCCGGGATCGGGTCGAGCTGCACCACGCGGTGGTCGGTGATCAGGCGCACCGCGTCACGGCCCGACTCGGCCACGAGGATCGCGCCGTCGTCCGCGCCGTCGCGGAAGTTGCTCCACGAGTACATCTCGCGCGCAGGGTTGGCGAGCACGTCCAGCGTCGCGCGCCACGGCCGGGTGAGCTCACCGGCCGACGTGGCCAGCCCCAGGTCGTACAACGCGTCCAGCGCACGTCGGCGCAGCGTCGCCTCGGCTTCGTCGGTGCGGTACGTCTGGTCGGGCCCCACGACAATCGGCGGCTCACCGAGCTCGGCGACGGTCCAGGCAACCAGGAACACCGGCCGGGGCAACCGCACCGGCCTGTCGATGATCGTCATCGGTCTGCTCAGGCTCCGATGGTCGGGGGCGTCGGCGGAAGGCCGGTGTGGGGATCGAGGAGCCTGCCGTCTTCGTCGTCGAGGAGCGAGAAGGCGGAGTCGTCGTCGATGCCGTACTTGCGCTGGTGCTCGGCGTCTTCCTCGCCCTTGCCCTTGTTGCCGGCCGCGCCCATGCCGCCCATTCCGGGCGTGCCCTTGGCGCCGGCCGCACCGGCTGCCGCGCCTCGGCCGGCCAGCGCACCACCACGGCCGCCTTCTTCGCCGAACGCCCCTGTGCCGGCGCCACCACCGAGCCGCGACCCGGTTCCGGTCCCTGCCCCGCCGCGTCCGCCGAACGCCCCGGCCCCACCTGCACCTGCACCGGCGCCTACGCCTACGCCGAAGCCGCCAGGCCCGAAGCCGTCCCCTCCACCCGTCGCCGACCACGACGGATTCCCACTGCCGACGGGGAACCTCTGCCCCGGCGGCGTGACCCGCGGATCGTCGAGATCACTGGACGTGTGCGTGTCGTCATCGTCACCCGGCCGCCTACCCGGCCGATCCTCGTCCCGCGGCGGCCTCTGCTCCGGCGGCACCACGGGCCGTCCGGTCGGCGGCGGCAACACCGTCGGCGGCGGAATGTTGGGCGGCGGCGTGGTCGGCGGAGGTGTCGTCGGCGGAGGCGTCGTGATGTGCCGGGCGTCGACCTCGGACTGCGAGGTGGACGTCTTGTCGTCACCGGTCGTGTTCTTGGTCGTGCGGGTCAGCTTCTCGCGCTTGACCTTGCCGGGCTGGGTGATCGTGACGGTGCCGTCGAACTCGTTCAGCTTGCCGTAGTCGGTCTTGAGGCTCTGACCGCTGTTCTGCGCCTGCTGGGCGTAGCCGTTGTACCGGTCGAGGTTCTGCTGGGCGAGCTGGTTGTACTGGTTGATCTTGTCTTCGGTATCCGTGTCCCACGGCGTCGCCACATCGATGAAGTCCTTGTGCGGCGGGGTTCCCGGCATCGGCTGCAGGGCGGCTTTCATTTCGTCGAACCCGTGCGCGAGGCCGGTGAGGTTCTGCCCGTTGGTCGTATACGTCTGGGACGCCGCGGCCGTCGTGTCTGAGAAGACCTTGATTCGCTGCTGCGCGGCCTCGGCCCCGCCGCCGGTCCAGACGGACTCGAGGCCGGTGCTGAGGTTCTGGATGTCGGCACTGATGGTGTGGTGATCCGCCGCGAGTTGCGTGGCTTGCCCAGCCCCCTCGTGCCAACCGCCGGCGCCCTTGCTGTTGAGCACCTTCTGCACCAACTCGGGTGCCGGCACGGCCTGCTGGCCGACGTTCCCGTGCCCGACGTCGTCGACCCACTGCTCGGCGTCGTTGATGCGGTCGCCCGCCCACTTCGCGGCGTCACCGATCTTGCTGAAGAAGCTCATCAGCCACCAGCTTTCTGGCGCAGGTTGGTGACGACCATGTCGGCCACCCTCGCGGCGAGCTCGCAGGGGTCGGCGACTCCGATCTTGGCTTGACTCAGGTAGAGCGAGGCGTCGAAGGAAAGGTCATCTCGGATACCGACACTCACCTGGCAAAACTCCTGCGGAGCGCCTTGCTTTTCCGAAGAATGCGCGGCTGCGGGGAAGCCTTGGATGGGCTTGAGTTCGTGCCATACGCTGGCCTGCGGTTTCGTGTTCGCGTACACGCCGCTGAGACCTTCATGCGTCTGCGTGTCGTAGCCGACTCCGACGCCGGCATCGGCGTCCCAGTTGCACGCCTGTCCGAGCGCGGCGTTGTCGTCGCGCTTTCCCTGCGGCGCTGAGCCCAGGATTTGCTTGAGCTGGTCCGAGGTCAACGCATCCTGGCACGGGTCACCCGAGAGCACCGAAGTGGGCAACGGGTGCTCCACCTTCGGAGCGCCGTCGTGCGGCAAACTGGCCGCAGATGGTGCCGAGGCCGGGATGCTTGCCGGGGCGGCGGCGTTCCCACTCGAGCATCCTGCGACGGCAGCAACGGTGGCTGCTGTGCCGGATAGAAGCAGTAGCAGTCGCTTGGTTGTCACGCGAACCCCTTGTCCTGGTCGCCGGCCGCGGCCTTCACGTCGGCGCCAGCATTCTCGTCAGCCGCGACGGTGATACCCAGTGCCAGTTCGAGCTTGCTTACCAACTGCCCGGCGTACTTGAGCTCGCGACCGACCTGATCGGCGCCTTCACCGAACGCGCCCCCGCCGCGGCCATCGCCGACGAGGAGTGTGTTGTAGCTGGTGCTACCCGGATCGTCCGGCGGAGGCCGGATCTTTCGCAGTGCCTCGGCTTGGGTGTTCATGTGCCGGAGGTTGTCGCGGACGCGTCTGGCCACCGTCAGCATGCTCTGCGCCTCGTCACGACTCAGACTGAAGCCGCCGCCACCACCGGGGCTGGGCACGGCCGCTCCGCCGGACGCACCACCGCCGGCCGGTTGGTCGCCGGTGATGGTGAAGTTCATGCCAGTGAGCCAGTTCGACTCCGGCGCAGGTAGAGCCACTGCGTTCCCCCTCATGACGCTTCAGTCCCGTGGCGGACCGTCCCCTGCGGCAACGGTAATGGACTGATCACCCTCGGGTGGGCATTTTGCCGAAGTCGGGCGAAAGGCGCTAGGGAGCTGTCGCCGATCGGGTGGAGGTTGTCCATCACACGCCGGCCTTGTGGCGGAGGTTGGTGACGACCATGTCGGCCACCCGGGCCGCCAGGTCGCAGGGGTCGGCTCTGCCGACTCTGGACGAGCTCAGCACCAGCGAGGCGTCGAACTCCAGCTCGTCGCTGATGCCGACGCTCACCTGGCAGAAGTCGTTCGGAGTGTCGAGGCTGTACGTGGAGTGGGCTACCGCTGGGAGGCCTTGGATGGGTAAGAGTTCTCGCCACACTTTTGCCTGGGGCTTTGTTCCTGCGTAGACGGCGCTGAGTCCATGCTGTTGTTTGGTTGCATAGCTCACCGATGCCAGGGCGTTGGCGCTCCAATTACACGCTGGGCCCAGAGCCGAGTCGTCGCGTTTGCCGATGGGCGTGGTGCCCAGGATCAATTCCAGCTGGTCCGAGGTCAGCCCCTCCTGGCAAGGGTCGCCGGACAGAACCGATGCCGGCAGAGGGTGTTCCACCTTCGGAGCGCCGCTGTGGGGCAGAGGCCTGGTAGTGAGCGACGGAGGCGGGGTCGTCGGTGCGCCGGCCCGTGCATGCCCAGAGCAGCCGGAGGTCGTGGCGACAACCACCACAACCCCACACAAAGCGACAAGCCGCCAAAAGATACGCACTGCCATCCCCCTCGGATGAGCCGGCCGGAGGCGGCCGGTTACTCCAGGTTACCGAGACAAAGGGGACAGAGCGTCACCTACTAGGGGCCAACCGGCACTGTTCCTCCTGACACATCGCGTCGCGGGGGTGGGCGAGGGTGCTTAGGGTGCCGGGGTGGGTGCGTTATGACGTGGTGGCATGCGGTGATCATCTTCGTCGCCGGGGTGTGGGCGGGGACGATCAACGCGGTGGTCGGGTCGGGGACGTTGGTGACGTTTCCGGTGCTCGTGGCGTTGGGGTACCCGCCGATCACGGCGACGACGTCCAACGCCGTGGGGCTCGCGCCCGGCACGATCAGTGGGGCGTACGGCTACCGCGCCGAGCTGGAGGGGTACTGGCCGCAGGTGCTGAGGTTCTCGGTGGCGTCGTTCTTCGGCGCGATCGGGGGGACGATTCTGCTGCTGACGTTGCCCAAGGACGCCTTCGAGACGATCGTGCCGGTACTCGTGGGACTGGCGGTGGTGCTGGTGATCGTGCAACCGAGGGTGTCGAAGTGGGTGCAGAAGCGCCGCGACGCCAACGGGACCGAGCACAAACCCGGGCCGCTGCTTCTCGGGTTGCTGTTCCTCATCGGCATTTACGGCGGCTATTTCACCGCCGCGCAGGGCGTGATGATGATGGCCGTGATGGGGATGCTGCTGTCGGAGCCCCTGCAACGGCTCAACGGAGTCAAGAACGTCCTCGCGGCCGTCGTCAATGTCATCGCCGGCCTCATCTACGCCGTCGTCGCCCCGGTGAGCTGGCCGGTGATCGGGCTGCTGGCCGTCGGGTCGACGATCGGGGGGCAGATCGGGGCGAAGATCGGTCGCAAGTTGTCGCCGACGGTGTTGAGGGCCGTGATCGTGGTGATCGGTGTTGCGGCTGTGGTGGAACTGGTCCTGAAGTGAGTGCTGCCAACGTTGTGCGGGCCTGATGGCTGCGGTGAAACGCTGACTCACCCGCGACCCGTTGGTGCCGAGGGCCATCGCACGGTCTGCAGAAGGCCTGGAATGACCTGTCCCAGTGCGACGCGGCAGGATCAGCGGAACGGAGGCCGTCCCGCCGACCCATGCCGCCCTGTCACGCCAGGAACTCCTGGGCGGCCGCCAGGAACAGGTCGTTCTCCTCCGGGGTCCCGATGGTCACGCGCGCGCCGTCGCCCGGGAACGGGCGCACGATCAGCTTGCGGTCCAGCATGTGTTCAGAGAATTCGACCGTGCGCTCGCCCAGTGGGAACCACACGAAATTGGCCTGGGTAACCGGAATCTCGTAGCCCATGGAAACCAGCGCCGTGCGCACGCGGTCGCGTTCGGAGATGATTTCGGCGCAGCGTTCCATCAGCTCGTCGGCGGCGTCCAGCGAAGCCATGGCGGCGACCTGGGCGATGGTGTTCACCGAGAAGGCCACGTACACCTGCCGAAGCGCCTCCGCGATTGAAGCGCAAGCCACGGCGTACCCCACCCGCAGGCCGGCCAGCCCGTAAGCCTTGGAGAAAGTCCGCAGCACCGCAACGTTTTCCCGGGTACGCGCGAATTCCACGCCGTCGGGGACGTCCGCATCGGTGACGAATTCTGTGTACGCCTCATCCAGCACCACGAGCACGTGGGACGGGACGGCGTCGAGGAACCGCGCGATTTCGTCATGCGTCAGCACGGTGCCGGTGGGGTTGTTGGGGTTGCAGACGAAGATGAGCTTCGTGCGGTCGGTGATGGCCGCGAGCATGGCGTCGAGGTCCAACCCGTGCTCGGGCGTCAAGGCGACCTTCACCGAAGTCGCGTGCGCGACCTGCGTGACGATCGGGTACGCCTCGAACGAGCGCCAAGCGAACATCACCTCGTCGCCGGGACCGCAGACGGCCTGGATGAGCTGCTGGCACAGGGAAACCGAGCCGCAGCCGACGGCGAGGTGGTCGAGGGGAACGTTCAACTCACGAGCGAGGCGTTCGCGCAGGGCGTGGGAACCGCTGTCGGGGTAGCGGTTGACGTCGGCCATCGCGTCGGTGATGGCGGCGCGCACGCTGGGCAGCGGGCCGCCGGGCACCTCGTTGCTCGCGAGCTTGATCGCGCCTTGGATCGTCCGGCCGGGGACGTACTTCGGCAACGAATCGAGGTCGGGGCGCGGTGCGAGGGACGGCATCGTCGGTACTCCTCGGGTCAAACGGGACGGCCTGGCCACCGTATCTCGCGACGTCGGATCCACAAAAGTTCCCAATGTTCACCTGGAGGTGATTGCATGAGGTGATGACGTCGACGAGCACCGTGGATTACCAGCGTACCGACGGTCGCGCCCTGCGCCTCACCTTCGCGGAGCCCGACGGTGCCATCCGCGGCGGCCTCGTTGTCCTGCATGAAGGTGACGGGGTCACCGACGGTGTGGTGCTGCTCGTCGCGAGCCTGGCGAACGAAGGCTGGCTCACCGTCACGCCCCACATCGCCGGCGGCGAGAAGCTCACGCAGCAGGACCTGCTCGACGCGACGGACATCACACTCGAATGGCTGGTCGAGCACGGTGTGGAGGCCGATCTGCGCGGCGTCGTCGGGTTCGACCTGGGTGGCACGGCGGCGCTCGTGGTCGCGTCGCACCGCCGGCTCGGCGCGGCGGTGAGCGTGGGCGGCCAGCGCGTGACGGAGCTGCCGCGGCTGCTCGACATCGCGGGCCACCTGACCAGCCCGTGGCTCGGCATGTACGGCGACGCCGGTGACGAAGCCGGCGGCGCCGAGGTGGAGCAGCTGCGCGAAGCGGCGGCGTCGGCGAAGGTGGCCACGAACGTCGTGCGCTACGCGGGCGCCAACCACCGCTTCGACGCCGACCCCAGCGCGGCCGAGGAAGCCTGGCAGCGCACGTTGGACTGGTTCGACGCGCACCTGCGGTAAGCCGGAGACAAGCCAGAGACAAGCCGGAGACAAGACGGTGGCCGGGGTGGTTAGCCGCAGTTAACATCGGCGGGTGACCCAGACTGCCGATGTTCCCGAAGTGCTCTGGCGACCCGACCCGAGCCGCGTGTCCGACACTCGCATCGAAGCGTTCCGCAGGTGGCTGCGGGAAGAACACGGCGTGGAGGTCGACGACTACGACTCGCTCTGGCGCTACTCCGTGGAGCACGTGCCCGAATTCTGGGCGGCCGTCGCCGAGTTCTCTGGTGTGCGCTGGCACGAGAAGCCGCGAGAGGTCCTCTCGGGCGCGATGCCGAACGCGAAGTGGTTCGACGGCGGCACGCTGAATTACGCGGAACACGCGCTCAGCCCAGGCGTCGCGGGCGCGGCGAAGGGCGACGACGAGCTCGCCGTGATCTTCCACCGCGAAGACGGTTTCGCCGAGCAGCTCACGTACGGCGACCTTCGCGCGCAGGTCGCCGCGGCGCGCGGAGCGCTGAAGGCGTTGGGCGTCGCGAAGGGCGACCGGGTGGTGGCGCTGGCGCCGAACTGCCCGCAGACGCTCGTCGCGTTCCTGGCGGCGGCGTCGCTGGGGGCGATCTGGTCGTCGTGCTCACCGGACTTCGGTGTGCGCGCGATTTCCGACCGTTTCACGCAGATCGAGCCGAAGGTGCTCATCGCGGTGAACGGCTACGCCTACAACGGCCGCCAGTTCGACGTCACTCCCACGGTCGAGCGGTTGCGCGCGGAGATCCCGTCGCTGAGCGCGACCGTGTTGGTGAAGTACGTGGGCGAGGGGACCGTTGACGGCACTTGCGACTGGAACGCGATGCTCGCCGAACACGCCGGCACACAGCTGGCGTACGAGCCGGCGGAGTTCGGGCACCCGCTGTGGGTGCTGTACTCGTCCGGCACGACGGGCCTGCCGAAGGGGATCGTGCAGGGGCACGGCGGGATTGTCGTCGAGCACCTCAAAGCCCTTTCCCTGCAAGCGGATCTCGGGCCGGGCGAGCGGTTCTTCTGGTTCACCACCACCGGCTGGATGATGTGGAACTTCCTCATCTCGGGCCTGCTGGTCGGTTCGACGATCGTCCTTTACGACGGCAGCCCTGGCCATCCGGACCTCAACGTGCTGTGGCACCTGGCCGAGCAGCACCGCATCACGTACTTCGGCACGTCGGCGCCGTTCATCCAGAGCTGCCTCAAGGCGGGGCTGGAACCGTCGGCGCGTTACGACCTGAGTGCGTTGCGCGCCTTGGGTTCCACGGGTGCGCCGCTGTCGGTCGAGGGCTTCCGGTGGATCGCCGACAAGATCGGGAAGTCGGTGCAGATCTGCTCGGTCTCCGGCGGCACGGACCTGTGCGCGGCGTTCGTGGCGGCGTCGCCGGACGTACCGGTGTGGCTGGGCGAGCTGTCGTGCCGGGCGCTGGGCGCGGCTGTCGCGTCGTACGACGAGGCCGGCAACCCGCTGGTCGACCAGGTCGGCGAGCTGGTGATCACGGAGCCCATGCCGTCGATGCCGGTGTTCTTCTGGAACGACCCCGACGGCACGCGGCTGCACGAGGCGTACTTCGACATGTACCCCGGCGTCTGGCGCCACGGCGACTGGATCCGTGTGACCCGGCGCGGCTCCGCGGTGATCTACGGCCGCAGCGACTCCACGCTCAACCGCGGCGGCGTGCGCATGGGCACGGCCGAGTTCTACCGCGTGGTGGAGGGCTTCGAAGAGGTCGCCGACTCCCTCGTCGTGGACACCTCCGCGGCCGGAAACGACGACGGGCAGCTGCTGTGTTTCCTCGTGCTGGCGCCGGGTACGCGGCTGGAGGAGATCGAGCCGAAGCTGCGGAAGGAGCTTCGTAGCGCTCTGTCACCACGACATGTTCCCGACCGGTTCGTGGTGGTCGGTGAAATCCCCCGTACCTTGAACGGTAAGAAGTGTGAGGTACCGGTGAAGAAGATACTCTCCGGAGTCGCGCCGGAGAGGGCTGTGAGCAGGGACGCGCTGGCCAACCCGGCCGCGTTGGCCCCGTTCACGGAGCTCGCGGGGGAGCTCGCCGGGCGGTGACGAAGCAGGGGGAAGCATGGCTGGGCCGTACGTGTTGCACGCGTGGTGACTGGGACACGCGCGCAGCACAGCTGGCAGGTGGCGGGCGTGACGACCGTCAAGGCGATCACCTGGGTGACCAGGCTCGCCGGCCTGCTGACGCTACTTTCCGTGGTGGTTCCCTCCGGCCGTAACCTGCGTGGCCACCTGGCCGAGTGGCTGGAGCTGCCACAGGGGGCGACCGTCGCGGCAGCGACCGTGGCCGTGGTCACGGGCGTGCTGCTGATCATGCTCGCGGCCGGGCTGCGGCGGCGGAAGCGCCGGGCGTGGCAGCTCGCGGTCGGCTTCGCGGTGTTGTTGACCTTGTCACACCTGGGGTTGCGACACGTGTTCGGCGCGGGCGTGGTGTCGGTGGTGCTGCTGATCGGGCTGATCGTGAACCGCCGCTACTTCGTCGCGGAGCCGGACCCGACGACGGGCCGCTGGCGCGCGGTGCGGGTGTTCCTGCAGCTGGTGCTGGCGGGCTTCGTGATCAACGTGGTGCTGCTTTCGGTGGCGTCCGGGCGGATGCTCGACCCGTTGAGCTTCCCCGGCCGGCTTTCACAGTCCGGGCTGGCGCTGGTGGGCGTGAGCGGTCCCGCCGTGTTCCACGGTCTGTGGCTGGGGGACCTGTCGGCGGCGATCGGGCTGCTGTTCAGCATCGCGGCGGTGCTCGTGTCCGCGTACTTCCTGCTGCGCTCGGCGGAGCCCGCGCCAGGGCTGTCGGACGACGAGCTGGCGCGCCTGCAGGCCCTGCTGGCCGAGCACGGCGACCGTGACTCGCTGGGCTACTTCGCGCTGCGGCGCGACAAGTTCGCGGTGTTCTCGAAAACGGGCAAGGCGGCCGTGACGTACCGCGTGATCGCCGGCGTCGCGCTGACCTCGGCCGACCCGCTGGGCGACCACGAGGCCTGGCCGGGCGCGATCGAGGAGTACCTGGAGATCTGCAAGCGCAACGCGTGGGTGCCGGCGGCGATGGGCGCGTCGGAGCTCGGGGCGACGGTGTGGGCGCGCTTCGGGCTGGAGGTGCTGGAGATCGGCGACGAGGCCATCGTCGACACGGCCGGCTTCACGCTGGAGGGCCGCATCATGCGTGGCGTCCGCCAGGCGGCTTCGCGGACGCGCCGGGCGGGGTGCAAGGTGCTGGTGCGGCGGGCGGAGGATCTGCGGCCGGGCGAGCTGGACGAGCTGGTGCTGTTGGCCGCTGCGTGGCGGGGCACCGAGACGGAACGCGGCTTCTCGATGGCGCTGGGCCGCATGGGCGACCCCGGCGCGGTGATCGTGACGGCCGAACAGGGCGGACGCGTACGCGGCGTCCTGCAGTTCGTGCCCTGGGGCGCGCGGGGCCTGTCGCTCGACGTGATGCGGCGGGACCGTTCGGCCGACAACGGCGTGAACGAGTTGATGATCTCGGAGCTGCTGGTTTATTCGCACGAGCACGACATCGACCACGTCTCGCTGAACTTCGCCGCGTTCCGCTCCTTGATGGAACAGGGACAACGCATCGGAGCGGGTCCTGTGGCACGTATCTCGGCGAAAGTCCTGCACTTCTTCTCGCGCTGGATCCAGATCGAGAGCCTGTACCGCTTCAACGCCAAGTTCCAGCCACGGTGGGTCCCGCGGTACCTCGTGTACCCCGGCGTGCGCGAACTCCCGCGCGTCGGCGTGGCCACCTTCGAAGCCGAGGGCCTCGGCGGCCGTTCCCCCTGGTTGCGGCGCCTGCTGCAACGCTGATCTTCACTTTCGGGGGGTGCCTTCGCGGGGTAATGGGGGGTGTGTAAGCTATCTGGGCAGTGGTCGACAAGGCCCAGGAGGCTTCGCCTAGTCTGGTCTATGGCGCCGCACTGCTAATGCGGTTGGGGGTAACCCCCCCTCCCGGGTTCAAATCCCGGAGCCTCCGCTGGTGCCTGTTTCGGCAGGTGCTAGATTAACAACTGAACAAGCGCCCGTAGCTCAGCTGGATAGAGCATCTGACTACGGATCAGAAGGTCAGGGGTTCGAATCCCTTCGGGCGCACGTCTGGTTGAGACAGCAGTACCAAGAAGCCCGCCGGAGACGGCGGGCTTCTTGCTGTCCGGGCTTTGTTCGGCAGCCACAGCAGGGACGCGGGGACCCCGCGCACGGAGCAGACCCCGCCCGGGGCCGTGTCCAGGCGGGGTCTGCTCGGGGTGGTCCGCAGACCACCGCGGGTGGGCGGCGAAGAGTCACGCCCGCCCGGGGTCACTCAGGTCAGCACCGGGCGGCCCAGCGGCAGCCCCTTGCCGCCCGTCGCGGCGGACATCGCGCCGAGGTACAGGTAGACGCCGACCGCGGCGAAGACGAAGCAGACGTAACCGCCGGCGGTGGAGGCGCCCGGGGCGTCGCCCACCGTGCCGTAGAGCACGAGGGCCACGGCGAGGTCGATCAGCACGAACAGCACGGTGAACATGGCAGGCAGTCGCAGCGTGCCGAGGGTCAGCAGGACGATCGTGATCAGCCAGGCGATCAGGAAGATGCCCTGCGTGGCAATGGCCGCGTCCGAGGTGATGCCGAACCAGTTGTGGGTCAGGCCGAGCACCAGCGCCGAGTAGCTCCACCAGAACCCGGCGAAGATGCCGAACACCGAGGCGACGGCGTTCTGGCCCAGCGACAGC
The DNA here is from genome assembly GCF_040682095.1 of Amycolatopsis sp. NPDC051372. NCBI lineage: Bacteria > Bacillati > Actinomycetota > Actinomycetes > Pseudonocardiales > Pseudonocardiaceae > Amycolatopsis > Amycolatopsis sp. NPDC051372. The sequence continues at coordinate 1,312 of NZ_JBFBAF010000006.1, read as the reverse complement.
GCCCACACCGCGGCGACGAACTGGCCAAGGCCCGTCGCGGGCAGGATGATGGCAATCGAGGCGCCGACGGCACTGGCCGGGACGTACCCGGTCAGAACCAGGCCGAGCGCGATCGTGCCGACGATGAAGGTGGGCAGCCCGATCATGCCGGGGTCGCCCACGGGTGCGGTTTGGGCAGGGGCTTCGACTTCAGTGGCAACATCAGTGGACATCGTGTACTCCTCGTTGAGCTGCGAATGATCCTCGAGTGCGGTCAGGCTGGGCGGTGGTCCTCGATCGGCTGGAGTGGGAGACGTGGTTGCGCTACCTGCTTTTCGTGCCGAGTTCGGTCACCGGCGCCGGGTTGAAGTGGCGGTCCAGCTGGAGTGCGGGACGCGGTGGCGCCACCCGCTTCTCGCGCCGACCTGGGCCGCCGGCTTCGGTTCGAAGCGGCCCGCCAGATGGAGGGGGGCCTGGTTGCGTTACCGGCCTTCTCCGTCGAACCCGGTGGCCGGCAACGGCCTGAAGCGGCAGGCCCGGTGGCGATCGGGTTGATGGGGAGACGTGGTGGCACCACGGCTTTCCCTGCCGAGTTGGATCGCCGGCTTCGGGTCGAAGCGGCGGACCAGCCGGAGCGAGAGACGTGGTTGCACCACCCGCTTTCTCCGCCGAGCCTGATCACCGGCGCCAGGGCGAAGCGGCGGACTGGCCGACTCGAACCACGCCGTGGCGAGCGCGCGGGGCCGGGCGGGGAGAACCGCTTCACTGGGTTCTGGGCCACATTCCTGACAGCTCAGGGTGGTCGTCGTCGATCAGGCGGTGCGCCAAGGCGATCGCCTCCTTGGGATCGATCTGGTCGAAGTCGGGATGCCCCTTGGCGATTCCCTCGAAGACGGCGGCCAGCTCGGTCGCCGCGGTCGGGGACAGGCCGGTGTCCTGGCTGCACTGCACGTAGCGCAGCCGCAGCACGCCCGCAGCCTGCATCAGCAAGGCGCAGTAAGTATTGTGCGCGGCTGGTGCCCGATCGGATCGTGCAGCTGACTCTTTGCCTTTCACGCGGACTCCTTTGTCTCGTCAAGTCTCCCGACGCGGCCGGTCAGGCGGTGGCGCGTTTTTTGAGTTCCTTCGCCGCGGCACCCGGGTCGGCGGCGTTGTAGATCGCGCCCCCCGCCACAGCGACGGTCGCACCCGCGTCGCGGACCGCGCCGATAGTGTCGATCTTGATGCCACCGGCGATGGAGAACGGGACACCGGCCAGACGACCGTCTTCCAACAGGGTGTCGATCGTGTAACCAGGCCGGGCCTGCTCATCCAAACCCGCGTGGATCTCCAC